>CAMCJI010000052.1 GCA_945874805.1 Asaia bogorensis
TCGCAACCGGCGCCACCCCCGCCCCGCCGGTCTGGCCGCTGCTGATCGGCGGCGCGCAGGGCAGCGTGCTGGAAGCCTCCGCCGCCACATTGCCCGGCCTGCTGCGCGAGATCGTCGCCCGCCTGCCGCAGACCCCGGTCGAGATCGACACCGCCGCCTGGGCGGATGCGCCCTACCGCCCGGTGCCGAGCATCATCGACGCCGCCTGCACCCTCTATACCCGCAACGGCGTGGCCGACATCCGCAGCGCCGGCGTGCCCGCGCAGAACCTTGCCGCCACCACGGATGCGATCCTCGCCGCCATCGCCGCCGCCCGGAATCGCAGCCAGCACCTCGCCCTCTTCGTCACCGGCACCCCCGGCGCCGGCAAGACTCTCTGCGGCCTGAACGCCGTGTTCGGCGCTGGAAAGGAGGCCGGCGCGGTCTTCCTCACCGGCAACCCCACCCTCGTCCATGTCCTGCGCGAGGCCCTCGCCCGCGATGCCGCAGGCGGCGACCGAAAGCGCCTGACCGCCACCCGCCAGCGCACCGAGGCGGCGATCCAGGCGCTGCCGCATTTCCGCGACGCGTATGTTCCACGAACCGACGCGCCGCACGACCACGTCATCGTCATCGACGAGGCCCAGCGCGCCTGGGACAGCGCGCAAGCCATCCGCAAAAGCGCCGACCGCCGCGTCCGCCTCACCGATTCCGAACCCGGCCACCTGCTCGACATCATGGCCCGACACACGGACTGGGCGGTCGTCGTCTGCCTGATCGGCGGCGGGCAGGAGATCCATGACGGCGAGGGCGGCCTGGCCGAGTGGGGCACCGCGCTGGCCGCCCGCCCGCTCTGGCAGGTGATGGCCGGCCCCGCGGCACTCGCCACCGCCGATACCCGCCAGCGCCTGCCCGCCCTGCCCGGCCTCACGACCGACGCCGCGCTGCATCTCGACATCCCCGTGCGCAACATCCGCAGCCCCGTCTCCGGCGACTGGGCGGATGCGCTGCTGCGCGGGGCCGCGGCCGAAGCCGCTGCCCTCGCCGCCGCCGATCCGCAGTTTCCCTTCCGCCTCACCCGCGACGCCGGCGCCATGCGCGCCCACCTGCGCGCCACCGCCCGCGGTCTGCGCCGCGCCGGGCTGCTCGCCTCCTCCGGCGCCAAGCGCCTGCGCGCCGACGGCTTCGGGGCGGAGCTGCCACATATGGACGCCAAGGCCGTCGCCCGCTGGTTCCTCGACCGCTGGCCGGACATCCGCGCGTCGGACGCGCTGGAGACGCTGGCCACCGAATTCTCCTGCCAGGGCCTGGAACTCGACCATGCCGGCCTGTGCTGGGGCGGCGATCTCCTCCGCGTGCCCGGCCAGGCGGAGTGGCGCGTGCGCAGCCTGTCCGGCACGCGCTGGAACACGCTCACCACCGCCGAGGACATCGCCAACCGCCGCAACGCCTACCGCGTGCTGCTCACCCGCGCCCGCTACGAGACGGTGATCTGGGTCCCCCACGGCGACCCGCGCGACACGACGCGCGATCCCGCCGAGTTCGATGCGATCGCCGGCTACCTGCGCGCCTGCGGGGTGGCGGAGCTGAGCGCGGCCCCCTCCCCGCCCGCCGTCGTGCAGCCTCTGCTGGTCTGAGCCTCAGCCCGGCAGCCGCGCCCGCAGCGCGGCGTTCTCGCGCTGCATCTCGGCCAGTTGCATCTCGATCGAGGCGAGGCGATGGGCGAGCGCCATCTGGTCCTTGCGCAGGGCCGCGGCGGTCTGCCTGGCTTCGATCACCGCCGCCCCGCCCGGCCCGATGGCGGCGACGAGGCTGGCGATCCAGGGTTGCACCAGCGGCCACAGCAGCCGGCGCAGCGGGTTGGTCAGCCGCCCCGTCGGCAGGGTGGAGCGGCCGGCGTTGCGCACGGCGTCGAGGTCGATCACATCGGTCTCCTGTTTCTCATGCGTCGATGCCCAGCGTGATCGCGCGGGCGAGGTGGTGCTTGGTGTAGGCCAGTTGCAGCAGCGCGGGATCATCCAGCCGCGCCCGGCTCCACGGCCGCAGCGCCGCACCCAGCGCCGCTTCGATCATGTCGAGGCACCGCGCCTCCGACAGGTCGGAGGCCACGAGTGCGGCGCCGGCCGCGCCGATGCGGGGCAGATCGACCGAGCCCTCGATCACCTGGGCCATCGCGCTGGCCAGCGCCTCGGCGGATTGTTCGATCTTCAGGCAGTGCACCTGATCGACCAGCCGTTCCGCCGCCCCGCAATGCGCCGTCATGATCGGCACGCAGCCGCTGGCAGCCGCCTCGATCGGGGCGAAGCCGAAGGCCTCCTGCGGGCGGGTGGGGACCAGGAAGGCGTCGTAGCCGCTATAGGATTCGAGCAATTCGCGCTGGCCGCGCCCGCCGTGGAACCGCACCCGGCCGGACACGCCGAGCCGCTCGGCCATCGCCACATGCTCGGCCACCAGCCCCTCGCCGAACACATCGATGCTGAACGGCAGGCCACGCGCCGCCAGCGTCGCCGCCGCTTCGACGATCAGGTGCGAGCCCTTGTGCCAGCCCACCGTGCCGGCGGTGACGAAGCTTGTGTGACCGCCCTGCCGGTACGCGCTGCGACGCGTCAGCCCGGTGGTGTCCACCCAGCCGGGGATGATCGCCACCTCCTGGTCGAAGCGGATGCCAACCTCGGCCTCCACCATTTCCAGGATGTGCCGGGCCATCGCGATCACGCCGCAGCCGGCATAGATCGCGCCGCCGCTGGCGTTGAAGATGTGGCGCACGTGGGGCGGGCAGAACTGCTGCATGTGGACCGGTACCATATCCATCAGGTGCAGCACCCAGGGCACGCCGACGATGTTCAGCATGTCCATCAGCGCCAGCCCGCCGATGCCCAGCGGGTTCCAGCAATAGACGAGGTCCGGTTGGAACTCCCGCAGCGCGTGGATCAGCGCGGCGGTGTTGGCGTAGTCCGAGCAGATGCCGTGCAGTGCCGCGAGTTGCCCGGCGCCGTTCCAGGCGGTGCCCGGCAAAGCGTAGGGGTCGAACCAGCCGAGCGAGAGGCGCCGGTCGATGAACTCCGGGTCCGGCGGGCCGGGCACGTGCGAGGCGGTGGTCAGCAGCCGGATCGCATGCCCTCGCCGGTCCAGCGCGCGGGCGACGTTGAGGCAGCCGATCTCGTAGCCGCCGAGCGCGAAGGGCGGGCAGAGGTTGGAGAGTATGAGAATGCGCATCAGCCGGCCAGCCGGAGATAGAGGTCGCGCAGGCCGTCGCCCTCGGCCACCACATGCGGCCCGCTGACGGCGGCGGCCAGCAGCGCGCGGCGATGCTCGGAGGTGGCGAGCACCACGTCCGCCAGCGCCAGGCCACGCCCGGTGGTCATCAGCGTGTGGCCGCCGCCGCCGTGGTCGGTGAGCACCAGCTTCTTTCCGAGCGACTTCACGACGACGGCGGCGTAGGCGCCGAAGCCGCTCAGCGCCTCGTGCACGTGCACCACGTCGAAGCCCGCAAGCGCCGCCCACAGCCCGCCGGGGATCGCGGCCAGCGGGTTGGCGGAGGGGTTGTCGTCGCACAGGGTCAGCACGTCGAGCCCGGCGTGCGTGCTGCGGCCCTGCGTGGCACCGGCGGTCAGCACCGTCTGCGGCAGGGCGACGCCGCTGGCCAGGCGGCAGACTTCGCGGGTGCAGATGCCATCGGCGGGAAAGCCCGGCGCGACATGGGCGATGCGGATCACCCGCCCTCCCCGGCCAGCAGGGTGCGGAAGTAGGCGACAGTGCGGGCCAGCCCCTCCTCCAGCGGCACATGCGGGGCCCAGCCGAGCAGCGTGCGGGCCAGGGTGATGTCTGGGCAGCGCTGGATCGGGTCGTCCTCCGGCAGCGGGCGGAAGCTCAGCGCGGCGGAGGAGCCGACGCCGTGCATGATGCGCTGGGCCAATTCGCGGATCGACACCTCCTCGGGGTTGCCGAGGTTCACCGGGCCGGTGGTGGCATCGCTGGTGGCCATCAGCCGGACGAGGCCATCGATCAGGTCGTCCACGTAGCAGAAGGCGCGGGTCTGGCTGCCGTCGCCATACAGGGTGATCGGCGCGCCGCGCAGGCTCTGCATGATGAAGTTGGAGACGACGCGCCCGTCATCCGGATGCATGCGCGGGCCGTAGGTGTTGAAGATGCGGGCGACCTTGATGCGCACGCCGTGCTGGCGGTGGTAGTCGAAAAACAGAGTCTCGGCACAGCGCTTGCCCTCGTCGTAGCAGGCGCGCGGGCCGAGCGGGTTCACGTTGCCGCGATAGGCTTCGGTCTGCGGGTGCACGGTGGGGTCGCCGTAGACCTCGCTGGTGGAGGCCTGCAGGATCTTCGCCCCCACGCGCTTGGCCAGGCCCAGCATGTTGATCGCGCCGATGACGCTGGTTTTCGTCGTCTGCACCGGGTCGAACTGGTAGTGCACGGGCGAGGCCGGGCAGGCGAGGTTGTAGATCTCATCGACCTCGACGAACAAAGGCAGGGTCACGTCGTGGCGCATCGCCTCGAAGCGGGGATGGCCGAGCAGGTGGGCGATGTTGTCCTTGCGGCCGGTGAAGTAATTATCGACGCAGAGCACATCGGCACCCTCGGCCAGCAGGCGTTCGCACAGATGCGAGCCGAGGAAGCCGGCGCCGCCGGTGATCAGGATACGCTTGCGGGTCAGGGTCATGCGCCACCGGGATGTCAAAGAAAACGGGCGGCGCAACCGAGGTCGCGCCGCCCGTCATGTGCAGGCCAAGCCTACTTCCAGGAAGAGAGGAAGAAGCGCGGCATTTCGTCGGCGTAGGCTTTGAAGTTCAGCTGGCGGGAGATGCCGTAGGTGGTGACGTAGGTGCTGATCGGCAGCCAGTAGGCCTGGTCGGTGACGATCTTGGTCGCCTTCGCGTAGCTGGCGATGCGCGCTGCCGGGTCCACGACCGAGCCGCCGTCGCGCAGGGCCTGGGTCAGTGCGGGGTCACGCGCGTAGTCTTCGGCGTTGTTGCTGAAGAAGTACGGCATGATCGCCGAGACGTCGTTGATCGAGTAGCTGCCCCAGGAGGAGAGGTAGAGCGGCGCCTCGCCCTTCTGCCACTTCTGGATGGCGGCCGAGACCTGCATCGTGTTGACCTTGGCGCGGATGCCGACGGCGGCCAGATAGTTCTGGATGGCCCCGCCCCACTGCGGCAGCAGGATGTTGACCATCTCCGTCTCGAAGCCATTCGGGTAGCCGGCTTCGGCGAGGAGGGCTTTCGCCTTTTCCGGGCTGTACTCGTACTTGGTCGTCGCGTTCTGGTCGCAGCCGAACTGGGTGAAGTAGCACGGTGCGTCGGGCACGCGGGCACCGCCCTGGACGAGTTGGCGGGCGAAGGTTGGGCGGTCGATCGCGTGCCAGATGGCGCGGCGGACCCGGACGTCCGTCAGCGGGTTCTTCTCACCCGAGCGGCCGGCGGCGTCGATGCCGAGATGGGCGATACGCATGGCTTCCTGGCGGATCGTCGTCAGGGTCGGGACGGCGGCGATCTTGTCGAACTGGTCGGGGTTGAACTGCCAGATCCAGTCAACCTGGCCGCCGAGGAGCTGGGTCAGCTCGGTGGTGGCGTCCTGGACCTGCTTGATGATGACCTTCTTGATCGCCGGCTTGCCCTTGCCGGAGCCGTCGTAATAGCCCTCGAACCGCTCCATCTCGATCTGGGCGACGCTGTCGGCCTTGGTGAAGCGGTAGGGGCCGGCACCGATCGGCTCCTTGCGGTAGCCGTCGCGGCCGACCTTTTCACGGTAGTCCTTCGGGTAGATCGGCAGGACGAAGGAGATGTATTCGAGGGCGGCGGGGAAGGCCGACTTGAGCTTGATGCGGACCTTGGTGGGGCTCAGCGCCTCGGCCCCGGCGATCCAGATGTAGTTGGTGGGGGCGGAAATGCCGGATTTCGGGTCGGTGGCGACGCCGATGGTGTAGACCACATCCGCCGAGGTGACGGGGTCGCCGTTGTGGAACTTCGCGTTCGGGCGGAGTTCGAATTCGAGGGTGGTATCGTCCACCCATTTCCAGCTGGTCGCCAGCGCCGGCTTCATGACGAAGCCCTCGGGGTCGCGGTAGATCAGCGTGTCCCAGCCGTGGTGGGCGACGACGAGGCCGGTGCGCAGGCTGTTGTAGTAGGGGTCGATGTCGGCGATCTGGTCGCGCCAGGCGGCGCGCAGGGTGTCAGCCGATTTCTGCGCCAGCGCGGGGGTGGCGAAGGCGGTGGCGGCGGCGAGGCCGGCTGCCAGCCAGGTTGTGATCTTCATGCATCGAGCTCCCTTGGTGCGATGGATGAGGCTAGGGCGGCTCTGTCCTGTACGCAATGCGGATGTCACCGAACCGCCACGTCAGGGCCGGACGGATTGTTGTTGCTTGATTGTATCGCCGGGCCGGGGGATCAGCCCGCGCCGGGGACGATGGGCAGGCGGAACAGACCGAGGGCGCGAAATTCGCGGCGCAGGCGGGGCGGCAGGAAGCTCTCGCCCGGCAGCAGGCCGGGGGGATAGATCGGCGGCGGGGTCAGCGGCACCGGCAGGGGCTTGGCGCGGGATTTGCGCGGGCGCCTGGGCAGGCGGAGCCATGCGGGCAGGTCCACGCCCAGCATCCGGGAGAGCGGGCGGAACAGGCGGCCGGCCTGGGGGGCGGCCTCGACCAGAGCGCGCACGTCGGGGTCTTGCAGGAGAGCATGGACGGCGCCGCCGGCGGCACCGGCAGCCGGGACCATCCGCACCAGCCAGCCGCGGCCGGTGGGCAGGCGGAGATCGGGCTTGGCAGCCGGCTTGCGGGGGGTTTTCGCGCTGCGGGGCGCGCGAGGGGCCAGGGTGCCGGCCTGGTGCTTGAGGCTCAGGCGGTCGAGGCGCGCGATCAGCCGGGTGAAGCGGGCGCAGACGAGCAGCACGATCGGGGTGATCGCGGGATGGCGCACGGAATGGCGGCCGATCGCCTCGCGCAGGCCGTAGAGGCCGGTGAAGACCTGAAAGAGGCGGCGGGCCAGGGTGGTCAGGGGTTCCATGCTGGAGTTATAACTAACTCCGTTAGTTATGGCAAGCGGTTTTTGGCGGTCAGGAGGCCCAGATCAGGCGGCGGACCTCGTGCAGGTCAGTGAGCACGGCGACGCAGAGGCTGGCGATCTCGGCGTCGGGGTGGGCGATGTCGGGCACCATGATGGTCATCATGCCGGCGGCGTGGGCGGCGCGGACGCCGTTCACGCTGTCCTCCACCGCGATGCAGTCGGCGGGGTCGCGGCCGATGGCGGCGGCGGCGGCGAGAAACACGTCCGGGCGGGGCTTGGGGTGCTCGACGTCGTCGCGGGTGAGGACCATCGAAAAGCGGCCGCGAATGCCGGCCTGGGTGAGATGCGATTCCGCGTTCTCCCGCGTGGCTGCCGTGGCGATGGCCTTGGGGAGATTCATGAAATCAATGGCATCGAGGAGTTCATTGACGCCCGGCTTGAGCGCGATGCCGGCGGCGAGAAACTCCGTGCGGAGTTCGAGATAGCGTGTGCGGTGCGGGGCGTAGGGGAAGTCCGGGCCCAGTTTGGCGCGGATCTGCTGCTGGAACTGCGGGCCGGGGGCGCCGATCATCGCATGCAGGAAATCATGCGGCAGGTCGTGCCCGAGTTCGGCGGCGGCCTGCATGTAGGAGCGGACATAGATGCTCTCGGTGTCCAGCAAGGTGCCGTCCATGTCGAGAATCACGCCGCCGATGGCGCGGGTCAGGCGGGGTTGGGTCATCGCTTAGGGTCGGGGGTTCGGCGAGAGGGGTCAAGGGGAGGAAGGCAAGGGGTAGGAAGGGTCTTCTTTTTTTGGAAAAAAA
This sequence comes from Asaia bogorensis, assembly GCA_945874805.1. Lineage (GTDB taxonomy): Bacteria > Pseudomonadota > Alphaproteobacteria > Acetobacterales > Acetobacteraceae > CAIRTN01. The sequence goes on from CAMCJI010000052.1 coordinate 7,793, forward strand.
GAAGCAAAAAACTTTGTTCGTTGGGGGTGGTTTCGGGCGCCGGAGCAGTGCTTGGGCTTTGGGGTTTATGGGCTTCGCCGGCTTTTCAACCATCTATGCGGCTGGGCGGCGAAGCCCAGAGTAAACGTTTTTTGCTTCTTTTTTCCAAAAAAGAAGATTCTTGCTGCCACTTGCCTTCCTTACCTCCGCGCGGATTTGAGCTCCTCCGCGACGAGGAAGGCGAGTTCGAGGGCTTGGGCGCCGTTCAGGCGGGGGTCGCAGACGGTGTGGTAGCGGCTGTGCAGGTCGGCGTCGCTGATGTCCTGGGCGCCGCCGGTGCATTCGGTGACGTCTTTGCCGGTCATCTCCACGTGGACGCCGCCGGCGTGGGTGCCGTGGGCGCGGTGGACGGCGAAGAAGCCGCGAATTTCATCGAGGATCGTGTTGAAGTTGCGGGTTTTGTAGCCGCTCGGGGATTTCTCGGTGTTGCCGTGCATGGGGTCGCAGATCCAGACGACCTCGCGGCCTTCGGCTTTGGTGGCGGCGACGAGGGGGGCGAGGACGGATTCGACTTTGGTGGCGCCCATGCGGGCGATGAGGGTGAGGCGGCCGGGGATGTTGGCGGGGTTGAGCAGGTCGATCAGGCGGCGCAGCTCGTCGGGCGTCATGGTCGGGCCGCATTTCAGGCCGATCGGGTTTTCGACGCCGCGCAGGAAGGCAACGTGGGCGCCGTCCGGCTGGCGGGTGCGCTCGCCGATCCAGAGCATGTGGGCGGAGCAGGCGTAGGCGCGGCCGGTGAGGCTGTCCGTGCGGGTGAGCGCCTGTTCGTAGGGGAGCAGGAGGGCTTCGTGGCTGGTGTAGAAGTCGGTCTGGCTGATGGCCGGCGAGTCGCCGAGTCCGCAGGCGGTCATGAATCGGAGCGATTCGTCGATTCTGGCGGACATGTCGGCGTAGCGGGCGGCGGCGGGGGAGGCGGCGACGAAGCCCTGCGTCCAGTTCTGCACGCGGCGGAGGTCGGCGAAGCCGCCTTGGGCGAAGGCGCGCAGCAGGTTCAGGGTGATGGCGGACTGGTGGTAGGCGTCGATCATGCGCTGGGGGTCCGGCGTGCGGGCGGCCTCGGTGGCGCCCTCGCCGTTGACGATGTCGCCGCGGTAGATCGGCAGGGTGACGCCGTCGATCGTTTCGGTGGGGTTGGAGCGCGGCTTGGCGAACTGGCCGGCGATGCGGCCGAGCTTGACGACCGGCAGGGCCGCGCCCCAGGCCATCACGGCGGCCATCTGGAGGAGAGCGCGGAAGTTGTCACGGATGAGGTTGGCGGAGAACTCGTCGAAGCTCTCGGCGCAGTCGCCACCTTGCAGGAGGACGGCCTCGCCCTTGGCGACGCGGCCGAGGGCGGCGGTGAGGCGGCGGGCCTCGCCGGCGAAGACCAACGGCGGGAGGCCGGCGAGCCTGGTTTCGACGGCGGCCAGGCGGTCGGCGTCGGGGTAGACTGGCATCTGCGCGGCGGTGTGGGCGCGCCAGAGGTCGGGCGTCCAGTTGGTGTCGAGCGGGCTCATCGGGTCCGGCCTTTGGGCTGGGGCGGGACGGGGCCGGTCAGAACGTCGAAGTCATCTTGGGGCATGGGGAGGCTTCCTTGTGGGGGAAGCCGCATCGCCAGGGGCGGAATTTCGGATTTGTCGAGTGCCCGAAAACACGAAAGCCGCCCTGGTGAGGCGGCTTCGGGGTTTGCAACTGACGTGCGTCCCTAGACCGCCGGGTTATACCAGCGGTACCAAAATCGTGTGGTGGGGGGCAGGGTTTGCATGTCCAAAGGGTGACCGGGTTTTTGGTTGGCCGCAAGCAGGGTTTTGCTCGTGCATGGCTGGGGTGCAATTGAGGCCGGCAAGGTCTTCTTTTGTTGCTGCGTCCACCTGGGGACCCAAAAAAGGCAAGTGGCAGAAAGGCTAGCGTCTTCTTTTTGTGAACTAGCGACGGCGAAGACGCCGCGCAGGAAAGAAGCAAAAAAACTTTGTCCGGTTGGGGGCGACTTCAGCGGCGGGATTGGGTTTTGACGGACGAGGTTCTTTGGCTTCGCCGGCTTTCCATTTGCCTATCCGGCTCAGTGACGAAGCAATGGACAAAAGTTTTTTGCTTCTTTTTTTCAAAAAAGAAGACGCTTCCTTGCTGCCCCTGCCCTTCCTACCCCGCGCCTTCCAACTCCCGCACCATTGCTTCGCGCATCAGGAATTTCTGCATCTTGCCGGTGACGGTCATCGGGAATTCGCTGACGAAGCGGACGAAGCGCGGGACTTTGTAGTGGGAGATCTGGTCGCGGCAGAAGTCTTTCACGTCCTGCTCGGTCAGCGTCTCGCCGTCGCGGATGCGGACCCAGGCGCAGATTTCCTCGCCGTAGCGGGCGTCGGGGATGCCGAAAACCTGGACGTCGGCGATCTTGGGGTGGCGGTAGAGGAATTCCTCGACCTCGCGGGGATAGACGTTTTCGCCGCCGCGGATGACGAGGTCCTTGATGCGGCCGACGATGGCGCAGTAGCCGTCGGCGTCGATGGTGGCGAGGTCGCCGGTGTGCATCCAGCCGGCGCGGTCGATGGCCTCGGCGGTGCGGGCGTCGTCGTTCCAGTAGCCCTGCATGACGGAATAGCCGCGGGTGCAGAGCTCGCCGGGGGTGCCGGGGGGGACGATGCGGCCTTCGGCGTCGATGATCTTCACCTCCAGATGCGGGTGGATGCGGCCCACGGTGGCGACGCGGCGTTCGATGGGGTCGTCGAGGCCGGTCTGGAAGCTGACGGGGCTGGTTTCGGTCATGCCGTAGGCGATGGTGATGTCGCGCAGGTGCATGCGGTCCATGGCGCGGCGCATCACCTCGATGGGACAGGGGGAGCCGGCCATGATGCCGGTGCGCAGGCTGGAGACGTCGAATTCGGCGAATCTCGGGTGGTCCATCTGGGCGATGAACATGGTGGGCACGCCGTAGAGGGCGGTGCAGCGCTGGTCCTGGACGGTTTGCAGGGTGGTGATGGGGTCGAAGCCCTCGCCGGGATAGACCATGCAGGCGCCGTGGGTGAGGCAGCCGAGATTGCCCATCACCATGCCGAAGCAGTGGTAGAGGGGGACGGGGATGCAGAGCCGGTCCTCATGCGTCAGCGCCATCGCCTCGGCGGTGAAGAAGCCGTTGTTGAGGATGTTGTGGTGGGTGAGGGTTGCACCTTTGGGGGCGCCGGTGGTGCCGGAGGTGAACTGGATGTTGATGGGGTCGTCGAACTGCAGCTCGTCGGCGAGCGCGGCCAGGGCTGCGGCGTGGGCGGGGGTGGCGAGGGCTGCGATGTCGTCGAAGCGGTGGGCGCCGGGGATTGAGTCGCCGCCGATCTGGATGACGTGTTCGAGGGTGGGCAGTTTTGCTTCGTTCGTCAGCGCCATCAGCATGCCGGCGTAGTTGCTGGTCTTGAAGCTGGTGGCGGTGATGAGCGCGCGGCAGCCGACCTTGTTCAGCGCGAATTCCAGCTCGGAGAGGCGGTAGGCGGGGTTGATGTTGACCAGGACGAGGCCGGCCTTGGCGGTGGCGAACTGGGTGATCGTCCATTCCACCCGGTTGGGGGACCAGATGCCGACGCGGTCGCCGCGTTGCAGGCCAAGCGCGAGCAGGCCGGCGGCGAAGGCATCGACGCGGGTGCCGAGCTCGGCCCAGGTCCAGGCGACGGACTGCGAGGGGGCGACGAGGCCAGGACGGGTGCCCCAGCGGGCGACCGTGCGGTCGAAATGCCGGCCGATGGTCTCGCCGATCAGGGGCACGGTTCCGGTGCCGCTGACGTAGCTGGTCGCGATTTTGGACATCTGTGCCTCCCGCCGGTTTGGCGCAGTATCGCGCAAACGCGGCGCGCGGGGAACTTGACTTGCCCGCGCCGCAATGTTCGCCTTCGGACAAGAAAAAATCAGGAGGACCGCATGGCCAACACCGCAAACCCCACCCTCAAGCGTCTGGCCGAGGGCAAGCTGGCGCTCGGCTTCTGCGTGTACCATCTGCGCACCGCCGCCTCGGCGATGCTGGCGCATGCCACCGGGTATGACTGGCTGTTCATCGATGCCGAGCATGGGGCGTTCACCACGCAGGAGACGTCGCAGATGTGCCTCGCCGCGATTCCGCTGGGGATCACGCCGATCGTGCGGGTCTGTGCGGACGCGCTGGACGAGGCGACGCGGGCGCTGGACAACGGGGCGATGGGCATCGTGCTGCCGCATGTGGATACCGTGGCGCAGGCGAAGCGGCTGGTGCAGGCGCTGCGGTTTCCGCCCGTTGGCATGCGGTCCTGGGGGGCGCCGCCGGCGGCGTATCTGTATGGCGGGCCGTCGCTGGGGGAGGCGCAGGAGTCGCTCAACCGCGATGTGCTGGTGTGTGCGATGATCGAGACGGAGGAGGCGGTGGCCAATGTGGAGGCGATCGCCGCGGTGAAGGGCATCGACGTGCTGATGATCGGCACCACCGACCTGACGACGACGATGGGCATTCCCGGCCAGTGGGGCCACAAGAAGGTGGTCGACGCCTACAAGAAGGTGGGCGATGCCTGCAAGAAGAACGGCATCTTCCTGGGCACCGGCGGCATCGGCGATGCCACCTGGGCGGAATACTACCTCACCCGTGGGGCGCGGATGATCCTCGCGCATTCCGATCACGGCATGATCATGGACAGCGGCGTGCGGCGGGCGAAGCAGCTGCGGGCGCTGGAGGGTCTGCCGGCGCCGGTGGATGCGCCGGCCAAGGCGCCGCGCAAGAAGGGCTGAGGCTTTCACATCTGCACGAGGCGGCGCATCGGACCTTCGGGCGAGGGCGCGGGGGTGGTAGGGATGCGCCGCTTCGACAGATGGAGGACCGACAGATGGCGCTGGATATCCCGCGGCTGAAGGCCATGGTGATCGAGATGTGGCGCCGGGGCGGGCCGGATACGCTGGTGAAGGTGGCGCCGAAGGGCACCACGCCCGATCCCTCGCGCAGCGCCGGCTACTGCACCACGATCAAGTATCTGCTCGGCCGCAGCCCGGCCGAGATGGAGCTGCTGGTGGGTCTCGCGGTGGGCAGCAAGCTGGCGGGCGGGGCGGATATCTTCCGGCTGTCGCCCCTGCCGCTGGCAGCCCAGTTCGAGCTGCGCGGCTATTCGCAATGCCCCGCCGGGATACCCACCAACGCGCCGGGCTATGTGCCGCATCCCGGCTATCCGCCCGGGCAGGGGGTGCCGCAATGGGAGCTGGCGGGCTATCCGCAGTCCGGCATGATCCGCATTGCCAAGCTGGAAGCCGGCGAGGCGTTCCGCTTCCCGGTGTCCTCCCTCCCCTCCCCCGCCACGTGAGGCGGCTGCTGCTGGCGGCCTTGCTGCTGGCAGCCGTACCGGCGTTCGCGGAGACGATCAGCGTCTCCGCCAGCATGTGCGACGGGCAGCGCGATGCCTCGGGCGCGATCAATGCGGCGATCGCGCGGGCGGCGCAGGCCGGCGGCGTGGTGCTGTTGCCTGGCGGGCGCTGCCGGATCGACCTCTCGGTGGGGGCGATCGTGCCGCGCTCCGGTGTGACTTTGCGCGGCGAGGGCCAGGGGGCGACGATCCTGGTGATCGACGACCTGCGCGGGGCGGCGGGCACCGGCGGCGGCATCGCCGGCATCACCAATGCCATCGGCGGCGGGCGGTTCGCGCCGATCCGCGATTTCCATCTGCGCGAGCTGACGTTGCAGGGCCTGCGGACGGCGGCGAATGCGCGGCAGAACGGTGCCTTCCTAGTCAACATCAACGGCTTCGAGGATGTGTCCGTGCAGGATGTGGCGCTGCTGGACAGCCGGGGCTTCTCGCTGGGCCTGTTCCGGGGGCGCAATGCGGTGGTGCGCGGCGTGCGGGTGGCGCGCAGCCTGGGGGATTCGATTGCGGTCTGGGATGTGGCGGATGCGCTGATCACCGGCAACCGCGTCGAGATGTCCGGCGATGACAGCATCAGCCTGCACAGCAACGACAACGCCGCCGGCCCGGTGCGCAGCGGGCTGGTGGTGAGCGACAATCTGATCACCGACGGGCCGGGCATCCATATCCTCGGCGCCAAGCTGGCGGTGGTGACGGGCAATGTGCTGCGGCGGGTGCGCGGCCACGGCATCAATGTCGGGTTCGATTCCAACTACAAGCAGGGCAATACGGCGGTGATGGGGGTGAGCATCCGTGGCAATGTGATCGCCGATGTGTATGCCTCGTCCGGGTTTGCCGGGGGGACCAGCAACGAGAGCGTCGGCATCCGGGTGCGCGGCCCGTCGCGCCAGGCGGGGCCCCTGCCCGGCCGCCCCGGCAGCCCAGGTGTGCCGTTGCAGGGCACCGCGGAGGCGCCGGCCTTCTATGCCAATCGGCAGGCCAACCGCTACGGCCCGTTCATCGCCACGGGCGAGGCGCCGGGGGCGGGCGGGCGCTGGCTGGTGGTGGAGGGCAATCAGATCCTGCGCACCCTGCCCGCCGTCGCCCGCTGGTCCCAGTGGGGGTATGGGCGGGCGGTGCAGGTGGGGGTGTTCGGCGAGTACGACGGGCCGATGACCGATGCCGCGCTCTCGCCCACCGGCATCATGCTGGAGGGCAGCCTGGGGGCCGCGCGCATCGCCGGCAACACGGTGCAGACCGGCGGGCCGAACGGTATCGCCTTCTGGCCGGACATCCAGCCGATGGATTTCGACGGGCTGGAGATCACCGGCAACCAATTCATCGATTTCAGCGCGCACGGCATCTTCTGGCCGACCGGCACGCCCTCCGCCCAGCGTATCCGCATCGCCGACAACCTGTTCGACGGCGATCCCGGGCAGAAGGGCCTCGCACTCGGCACCCGCCGCGCCGATGGGAGCTGGACGGGGGTGGGGGCGGCGCAGGGCGGCATTTATGCGGCCTTCCTCTCGGGTGCGGAGATTGCCGGCAACCGGTTTCGCAATGTGTTTATCCCGGTGACGCAGTCCGCCCAGGCGATGAACCTGCTGCACGGCAATCTGGTGTTCGCCGAGCCGGTGGGCGTGGGGGTACATGCGGGGAACAAGGGGGTGGCGGTGATCCCGCCGGCCGGGGGCGGGTTCAGCCACGTGATCGAGGCCTCCGACCCGCGCGACCCGCGCTATGGGCAGGTGCTCTCCCCCATCCTGACCGGGGCGCCGGCCCAGCCGCGCGAGGGGCGGTATGTGCAGGGGCATTTCGTGCGCAACACGGCACCCGACGGGCCGGCGGCACCCTTGGGCTGGCTGCGGCTGACGACGGGAGACGGGCACGCGGCCGGGCGGGACTGGGTGGCGAAGTAGGCCCCTTGATCCCGGCCGCCGATGGCAGTTGCATGGTCGGGCATATCCAAGGAACCGAGAGATGACCAAGTGGCTGGCCCCGGCGCTCGACTATATCCCCCGCTGGCTGGAGTATCAGGTGCAGTCCGGCCGCATTCCCGGCATCGGCTTCGCGCTGGCCAGCGGCGGCAAGCTGGTGCTGGAGCAGGGCTTCGGGCATGCCAACCTCGCTACCGGTGAGAAGCTGACGGCCGAGCATCGGTTTCGGGTGGCCTCGCATTCCAAGACCTTCACCGTGGCCGGGATCATGAAGCTGGTGGAGGCCGGGCGGCTGCGGCTCGATGACCGGGCCGGCCAGCACGTGAGCGGGCTGCACAAGGCGGTGGCGGCGGCGACGGTGGCGCAACTGGCCAGCCACACGGCGGGGATCATCCGCGACGGGCTGGATTCCGGGCAGTGGAGCGACCGCCGGCCCTTCCTCAATGCCGAGGAACTGCGCGCCGCACTCGCCGAGGCGCCGGTGATCCCGGCGAACACGCGGATGAAGTATTCCAACCACGGCTACGGCCTGCTTGGGCTGATCATCGAGGCGGTGACCGGCGAGGCCTACAACGACTGGATCGCCCGCGAGGTGGTGGCAGCCGTGGGCCTGCCGCGCACCCAGCCGGATGGGCCGGTGGCCAAGGGGGTGCCGTTTGCGTCCGGCCATGCCTCGCACCTGCTGCTGGGCGAGCGCTATGTGCTGCCGGCGACGAACCCGACGCACGCGCTGGCCTCGGCGACCGGCTTCGTCTCGACCGCCGGCGACCTCGCGCGGTTCTTCGCGCAGCTCAGCCCGGTGGCGAAGACGTCCATCCTGTCCGTCGAGAGCCGGCGGGAGATGGCGCGGCGGCAGTGGAAGATCGCCGACATGTCCGTCGAGCGGCATTACGGGCTGGGCACCATCCACGGCGATTGCGGCGACTGGGCGTGGTTCGGCCATTCCGGCGGGTTTCAGGGGACGATCACGCAGACGGCCACCGTGCCGTCGGTGGATCTCACCTTGTCGGTGCTGACGAACGCGGCGGACGGGCCGGCGGCGATGCTGCTGGATGGCGCGCTGCGCATCCTGCAGGGCTTTGCCAAGTCCGGCCCGCCGGCGAAGGGGCTGGAGGCGTGGAGCGGGCGGTGGTGGGGGCTGAACGGCGCCTCTGATCTGGTGGCGATGGGGGGCAAGGTGGTGGTGGCCCAGCCGGGCTTCTACAACCCGTTCATGGACGCGAGCGAACTGGCACCGGGCGAGGACGGGGTGGCAATGATCACCAAGGCCGGCGGGTTTGGCCACCAGGGCGAGACGGTGCGGCTGGAGCGTGACAAGAAGGGCAAGACCGTCGCCGTGTGGCTCGCCGGGCATCGGATGATCCCGCAGGCGGCGATGGTGAAGGAGGCGCGGGCGCGCTACCTAGGCGGATGAGCGGGCGGATCATCGCCGTCGCGCGGGACGGCCGGCACCGCTTCGGCAAGCCCGCGGCGCTGTGGATCACGCTGCTCGCCGGGCTGGGGGTGGAGGGCGATGCGCATTGCGGGGAGACGGTGAAGCACCGCTCCCGCGTGGCCCGCGACCCGACGCAGCCGAACCTGCGGCAGGTGCATTTGATCCATGCCGAGTTGCATGACGAACTGGCGGCCCTCGGCCTGGCTGTCGCGGCGGGGGAGATGGGGGAGAACGTGACGACGCGGGGGATCGACCTGCTCGGCCTTCCGCAGGGCGCGCGGCTGCGGCTGGGGGCGGACGCGGTGGTGGAGATCACCGGGCTGCGCAACCCGTGTTCGCAGCTCGACAAGTTCAGGCCAGGGCTGATGGCGGCGACGCTGGGGCGCGATGCCGAGGGCGGGCTGGTGCGCAAGGCCGGGGTGATGGCGGTGGTGATCGCGGGGGGCGATGTGCGGGCCGGGGATGCGATCGGCGTCAGCCTGCCGGCCGGGCCGCACCGCCGGCTTGCGGTGGTCTGAAACGAAAAGGGCCGGGGGTTTTGCCCCCGGCCCTTGCCATCTCGTGCAGGCGGCTCAGTTCGGCAGCGGCTGGGGGGTGGCCGAGAGCGAGCGCAGATACAGAATCACCGAGGCGCGCTTGGCCGGGTCGGCGATGCCGGCGAAGCTCATCTTCGTGCCGGGGGAGTAGGTGGCAGGCTTCTCCAGCCACGCGTCGAGCGCTTCGTAGGTCCAGTTGCCGGGCTTGGCCTTGAGGCCGGCGGAGTAGACGAAGCCATCCTTGCCGCCATGCGGGGCGCCGACGACGTTGTAGACGTTCGGGCCGAGGCCGGCGCGGCCGCCCTCGTTGAAGGTGTGGCAGGCGACGCAGCCGAGTTGCATGTAGGCCGCCTGCCCATCCTTCACGTCGGCCTTGGCCAGACGCTCGGCGATCGGGGCTGCGGCGGCTGCGGCCGGGGCGGCGGCAACCGGCTCGGCCGGGGGTTCGGGCAGCGCGCCCGGCGAATCGGACAGGGTCCACATGTAGAGGATCATGTCGGCGCGCTTCTTCGGGTCGGCGAGACCGGCGTACGACATCTTGGTGCCGGGGGCGTAGGCGGCCGGCTTCTTCAACCAGTCGTACAGCGCCTCATAGGTCCAGTTACCGGGCTTGGCCTTCAGCGCGGAGGAATAGGCGAAGCCGGCGACGGCGGCATGTGGGGCGCCGATGATACCGTAGAGATTGGGGCCGACGCCGTTTTTGCCGCCCTTGTCGTAGCTGTGGCAGGCGACGCAGCCGGCGGAGGCCATCAGCGCCTGGCCGCGGCCGACATCGGCGTTGGCGAGGAGGGCTGCGATCGGCGGATCGGCGACCGGGCCGGCAGCGACGGTCTGCACGCCCTCGATCTTCAGGACCGTCTGTTTCAGCGGTTTCGGATGGACCAAGGCGTGGCCGGCCAGCCCAGCCATCATGAAGGAAATGCCCGCCACCAGAACCGCGGCGACTGCCTTGTTGACCTCCAGGCTGCTCATTCGGCTCGACTCCTCGCACGTCGTGGTCGCCGCATGGTGCGGCGCGGCAAATCCTCACCGCTTCATAAACCCATCATCCGCCGACGCAACCCGTCTATCCGCGCGGCGCCGTCAAGTCTGCCCTACGGGACGGGCGCAGCAGGGGCGCGGCGCCTGGATGGCGCCGCGCCGTCGCGGATCAGCTCTTGGCGACCCAGGCCACGCACCAGCCCTGCGGCGCGATGACGCCGCTGACGATCTTGCATCCGTTGGGGGCAACCCACTGCGAACAGTTGATGCACATCTGCGGGCCCTTGGGGGTTGGCTGATACTGCACCAGCGCCGGGGCCAGCTTGTCCTGTGCCGAGGCGGAGCCTGCTGCGGCGAGGCCGGCGGCGAGAACCCCGAGGCCCGTTTTGAGCACGGTGCGGCGAGACGCCTGATCGGTCTTCTTCATGGGAAAATTCCTCCTGTAGGGGATAGAGGGTGAATACCAACACGGCATGGTGGTGGCAACGTGGCCCGATTGCGGCAAAAGACGGGATGCCCCGCCCCGGGCATGAGTTAGGCAGCATGCGCCAGGGTGCAAGAGCCGCCCCCTCAAACGCAAAGGGACCGCCCCCGGAATTGCCGGACGCGGCCCCTTCAGGTCGTCGATGCAGCCTACTTCGAAACCTTGCGCAGTTCCGGATAGGCCGTGGACTCCGCGGCGCCGAACAGGGGCTTGTAGACGCCCTGGTGGCAGGTGGCACAGTTCACCTTGGCCACGTCGCCGGTGGGTCCGATGCGGCTGGCGATCGGGCCGCCGGCGGGCGGGTTCGGGTTGGCGGTGAAGGTCGCGGTCAGCGGCTTCATGTAGTCGTTGTTCAGATCCCGCACCATGCGGATGCCGTGCCAGGCGACGGCGCGCTGCGGCGTGCTCTGCTCCCAATCCCCGAAGTTGCGGGAGTTGTGGCAATAGGTGCAGTTGACCCCCAACGCGGTGGACATGTGCATCATCAGCCCATACGTCCACTCGCTCTGCTTGATCGACGTGCGGTTGCCGGTCGGCAGGGCAGTGTTGGTCTGGTTACGGATGCTCGCCGCGTTCTCCAGGAACGGGGTGAACGGGTCGTAGGGCAGCGAGGTCATCCCCACCGAGGTGGCAGCTATGTTCTGGCCGGTCGCGCGCACCGACAATGCCTCGCCATTGCCTGGCGGCACGGCGTTGAACCAGACGTTCTGCGGCACCGGATTGCCGCGATGGCAGGTGTAGCAGGTGACGCCGGTGGCAGCGACATGGGACGTCCAGTTCTGGTTCACGGTCTGGACCATCTGGATCATCTTGCGGGCGACCACCTTGGTGTAGACGGAGTCATCCTCCATCGCCTCGGTGTTGTGGCAGTAGGCGCAGCCCTGGGTCGGGGCGACCCAGGTGGTCATCGAGGCCATCAGGCGGACGAACTCGCCGACGCTGAGGTCGCCCAGCACCTGCACGTTCTTGTAGACGGCCGAGGCCTTCGGCCCGACGGCCGGCAGCTGCGGCAGGGTGGCGGGCAGCACGTTGGCCGCCCGTTGCGCCTCCAGGGTGCGGGGGTTGTAGATCCCGCCCATGGCCACGCCGCGGAAGCCGCCCTGGGCGGTCACCACCGGCGGCCGCTCCCAGCTGAAGACGAAGGCGATGGCGAGCAAGATCCCGGCGACGACGCCGACCAGGCCGAGGGACGTGAGAATGCCGTCTTGGTCCTTCATCTCACTTCCCTCCCAGGGTCGAGGGATCGATCACCGTCGGCCACATCTGCGGATAGGGCGGCGCGATCCCGTGCTTGACGCCCCAGAGGTACCAGTTGTCCACCACCGTGCCGGTGAGCAGGATGCCGATCCCGCCGGTGAGCGTCGTCAGCACCGCGAACCACCAGCCCCAGCGGTGCCAGGATTCGAAGGTCGCGTTGAAGCCCATCGTCCAGCGCCAGAAGATGCCGGCGCGTTCGGCGGCCGTGCCGCGGTCCACCGCCTGCTCCAGTTCCCGCTCGCCGCCGAAGCGGCTGACGGCGAGGATGGTGGCGCCATGCATCGCGAAGATCACCGCGGAGCCGTAGAGGAAGGCGATCGAGAGCATGTGGAACGGGTTGTAGAACAGGTTGCCGTAGCGGATGGAGAAGGCCGCGGTCCAGTCCAGATGCGGGAAGATGCCGAAGGGCACCGCCTCGCCCCAACTGCCCATCAGCAACGGGCGGATGAAGCCGAGCACCAGATACAGCCAGATCGCCGAGGCGAAGGCCCAGGCCACATGCGTGCCCATGCCGAGTTCGATCGCCCGGTTATAGACCTTCACCCACCACAGCAGGATCGAGGCGGTGAGGAAGAAGCCGGCGATCAGCCACCAGCCCCCCTGGTCGAGCGGCGGGAAGCGCAGCCCGTAGGACGGCGGCGGCGGCTCCAGCGCGAGCCAGGGCAGCTGGCGGATGAATTCCACCCAGTTCCAGTTCACCGAGGCGAGCATGTTCAGCCCGATGATCTCGAAGGCGATCAGCCCGCAGATCAGCGAGGCGACGCCGGTGAAGCCGAGATGGATCGGCCCCACCTGGGCATCGCCGATCCAGCCGAACAGGCGGACATAGATCGGCTGACCACTGCGCTCGAAGTTCTCACCCTCGACGGGAACCCCGGGATAGGTGGGACCGCGGACCTGAACTTGCGTGAAGATGTTTTGATATTCGGCCATGACGTTTCCCCTACCCTCAGTGCCAGATCGGCAGGTTGAGCCACCAATTCCACCATTCCGGCCAGCCGCGGGTCCAGAACGGGCCGCTGATGACGATGCACACCGCACTCCAGAACGAGGCCGACAGCGCCAGGAACAGTCCCAGGCGGTGGATGCCGAGCGTGCCGATCGAGTAGCCGACGGTATCGCGGAAGAAGGTGTTCTCATGCTCCGCCGTCTTCACCGTCTTGCCCTTGCCGGGGTTGAGTGCGGAGAGAACGAGGGCGGAGTGCAGCCCGAGCGCCAGGCAGTTCGTGAAGAAGAAGCTCACGGCAATCATGTGCGCGGGATTGTAGTGGAAGTGCAGATACTGGTAGCCGGTGTTGGACACCCAATCGAGATGGCTCTGGATGCCGTAGGGGAAACCATGCCCCCACCCACCCATGAGCACCGGGCGGACGATGACGAGGGTGACATAGGCCAGGATCGCAAAGCTGTAGGCCACAGGGATGTGGTAGCCCATGCCGAGCTTGCGCGAAATCTCAAGCTGCCGGAGCGCCCAGGAGCAGAAGGCGCCGACTGCGCAAATGG
>CAMCJI010000053.1 GCA_945874805.1 Asaia bogorensis
CGCCACAATCCCCGATTTCGGCGAGCCGGACGTCCAGCCCGCCATCCCCGCCGCCACCTACGCCCAACGCCAGGCCCACGCGCTGGCCCGCGCCCAGCGTGCCGGCTTCGCTGGCCTCGCCGTCTATGGCGACCGCGAACACGCGGCCAATGTCGCCTATCTCACTGGCTACGACGCCCGGTTCGAAGAAACGCTGCTGATCCTGCTGCCCGACCGCACGCCGCATCTGTTCCTCGGCAACGAGGGCTGGGGCTACGCCGAACTCGCCCCCGGCCCCTTCGAGCGCGTGCTCTGCCAGACCTTCTCCCTTCCCGCCCAGCCGCGCGGCGAACAGAAATCCCTGCCCGCCTTGCTGACCGATGCCGGCCTCACCCCCGGCATGCGTATCGGCGCGATCGGCTGGAAGGCCTTCACCGCCGAGGACCCCGGCGCCGATGCCGACTGGCTCGATCTGCCGGAATTCATCGCCCGCGCCCTGCGCGCCATCGGCCCGGTTGCCAACGCCACGGACATCCTGATCAACCCGACGGACGGCCTGCGCGTCATCAACGACGTGGACCAGCTCGCCAGCTTCGAATTCGCCGCCAGCTTCGCCAGCCAGTCCCTCCGCCGCGTCTGGACCGGCCTCCGTCCAGGCATGACCGAGCTGGAGGCGGCCCGGCTGATGCAGCTCAACGGCCTGCCGCACGCCTGCCACACCATGCTCTCCGCCGGCCCGCGCGCCGCCTTCGGCCTGCCCAGCCCCAGCCTGCGCCCGATGGCGCGCGGCGAGCCGATCACGATGGCCGTCGGCCTGCACGGCGCCCTCTCCGCCCGGGCCGGCTTCCTCGCCGCCGGGCCGGAGGACCTGCCCGAGCCGATCCGCGACTACGCCGAAAAGCTCGTCGCCCCCTATTTCGGCGCGGTAGCGGCCTGGTACGAGACGCTGGCCCTCGGCGTCACCGGCGGCGCCCTGTGGGAGGCGGTGCACAGCCGCATCGGCGCGCCCTTCTTCGGTGTTTCGCTCAACCCCGGTCACTACATCCATATCGACGAATGGCTGCATTCCCCGGTTTTCGCCGGCAGCACCATCAAGCTGCGCTCCGGCATGGCGTTGCAGGCTGACGTGATCCCGGCCACCGGCACCCCCTACTTCACCACCAACATGGAAGACGGCGTCGCGCTGGCGGATGCCGACCTGCGGGCCGATTACGCCACCGCCTATCCCGGCGCCTGGGCCCGCATCCTCGCGCGGCGCCGCTTCATGCGGGAGGTCCTGGGCATCCGCCTTGCCCCCGAGGTGCTGCCCTTCAGCAACCTCGCCGGCGCCCTGCCGCCCTTCTGGCTGGCGCCGGAGCGGATCATGGCGCTACGCTGACCCCAATGACCCGTCCGGGACCCCAGACATGAACGACATGCACGGCCTCACCGGCCTCGCCTCCTACCCGCTCGCCCGCCGCGGCATGCTGATGACCGGGCTGATGTCCGGCTTCACCCTGGCCACCACCCGCGTCGATGCCCAGGTGATCAAAACCGACGAGACCGGCATCGACGCCGGCGAGATCAGCCTGCCCGTCGCCGGCGGCGCCCTGCCCACCTACTACGCCCGCCCCCAGGGCGCCGGCCCCTTCCCGATCGTGCTGGTGATCGAGGAGATTTTCGGCGTGCATGAATACATCAAGGACACCTGCCGCCGTTTCGCCAAGGCCGGCTACTTCGCCGTCGCCCCCGAGCTCTACGCCCGCCTCGGCGACCTCTCGAAGATGACGGACGTGCAGGCGATCATCCGCGACGTGATCTCCAAGGCGCCGGACGCCACCCTGATGGCCGACCTCGACGCCGCGGCCGCCTGGGCCGGCGCCAACAAGGGCGACGGCAACAAGATCGCGGTCACCGGCTTCTGCCGCGGCGGCCGCAACACGTGGCTCTACGCCGCCCACAGCCCGAAGGTGAAGGCCGCCGTCGCCTGGTACGGCCCCGTCCTCGGTGCGGCCACCGACATCCAGCCGAAAACCGCCACCGATCTGGCGGCCGAACTGAAGGCCCCGCTGCTCGGCCTCTACGGCGGCAAGGACGGCGGCATCAAGGTGGAGGACGTGCAGGCCGCTGCTGCGAAAGCCAAGGCCGCCGGCAAGACCGTCGAAATCCACGTCTACCCCGAGGCCCCGCACGGCTTCCACGCCGATTACCGCCCGAGCTACCGCCCCGAGGAAGCCGCCGACGGCTGGAAGCGGACCCTCGCCTGGTTCAAGCAGCACGGCGTCGGCTGATAGCTTCCGCTTGACGGCCTCTCTCATCTGAGAAATATTCTCTCACATGAGAGAGGTCGAAGACCGCCTGTCCGCCCGGCTGGCAGCGCTCCGCACCGAGCGCGGCCTGTCGCTGGACGACCTCGCCGAGCACAGCGGCCTCAGCCGCGCCACCCTCTCGCGCATCGAACGCGCGGAGACCAGCCCCACCGCCGCCCAGCTCGGCCGGCTCTGCGTGGTCTATGGCTGGACCCTCTCGCGCCTGATGGCTGCGGCCGAGGCCGAGCCCCCCCGCCTCATCCGCGCCGGCGACCAGCCGCGCTGGACCGACCCGGAAACCGGCTTCACCCGCCGCGTCGTGTCTCCCCCCGCCCCCGGCCTCGCCATGGAACTGACCGAGGCGATGCTGCCCGAAGGCGCGCGCCTCAGCTACGCCGCCGCCCCGGTGCCGGGCATGGAACAGCATATCCTGCTGCGCGAAGGCCGCCTCGACCTCGCCTTCGAGGGCACTGTCCACAGGCTCGCCCCCGGCGACTGCCTGCGCCTGAAGCTGACCGGGGGCACCGCATTCCACAGCCTCGGCCCCGGCCCGGCGCGCTACCTCATCGCCATCTGCCACAGCGGAGCAACCCCGTGATCACCATCGAAAACCTGGACTCCGACGGCCTCGGGCGAGAGGCCGGCGCCCTGGCCGGCATCCTGCACGCCTGCGTCCTCGCCGGTGCCAGCGTCAGCTTCATCCAGCCCTTCAGCCCCGCCGACGCGCTGGCCTTCTGGACCGGCCCGGTCGCCCGCGCCCTGGCCGGCGGCAAGCGCCGCCTGCTGGTCGCCCGCGACGGCAGCGGGCACATCGTCGGCACGGTGCAACTGGATATGGACACCCCGCCGAACCAGGCCCATCGCGGCGAGGTCGCCAAGATGCTGGTCCACCCCGCCGCCCGCCGCCAGGGCATCGCCGGCAAGCTGATGTCCGAGCTGCTCGCCATCGCCCAAGCCGAAGGCCGCTGGCTCGTCACGCTGGACACCCGCGTCAACGACGCCGCCCAACCCCTCTACGCCTCCCTCGGCTTCGAACTCGCCGGCATCATCCCCGATTTCGCCCGCGACCCCGAACCGGGCTCGGACCGCTACGACGGCACGGCCTACATGTATCGGATCACCCGCCCCTAACGCCGCGGCACCAGCCGGGCGGTGATGTACACCCCGTTGCTGATGCCCATCAGCAGCATCATGCTCTCCGGGATCTCCTGAATCACCTGGGTCCGCAGCACGCCCAGCACGACATAGCAGGCGATGGCGACGGTGAAGAACAGCATCTGCACGCGCGTGACGTTGATCTCCCCGCTCGCCTCGTCGAACACCACAAGGTCGGACCAGAGCGGCTCACGCGGGCCGGCATAGGCATCGGCGGTGGCGGCGGCACCGTCCGCCCCGGCCTTCACCGCGCGCAGCTCGAAGTCGTACAATTCGCCGCCCACGAGGCCATCGACCTGAAAGCGATCCGCCGTTGGTGCCAGCAGCAGCGGCGCGGTCCACCGCGCATCGCTGCCCCGCCGCCGCCAGCGCAGCTTCCAGCCGCTGACATCCGTCCGCGCGCTCCAGCTCAGCCCGATCGACGGGCCGTCCACCCGCGAAAGGGCGGCAAAGCCGGCCGGCTTCGGGTTGTCCGCCACATCCGCCTCGGGATCGAGACCCTTGAACGCAACCGCCGTCTCGACATCCGGCCCCTGCCCAGCCCCATTCACCGCCGCGACGATGAACTTCCAGCTCGCCCCCCGCAGCCCCGTCACCAGCAGGCTCGACCGCCGCACCCGGTCCATCACCAGTTCCGCCGGCGGCGCCGTCTCCCCCGCCGCGACCACCTTCTGCCTGTGCACCACGTAGCTCAGGCTGCGCCACTCCCCCGGCGGCGGCCGCCAGGACAGCAGCGCGGACTCGCCCCCGAAGGCGCCGGCGGCCGGCGCGCCATCCACGGCGAGTTCCAGATTGGTCACCGCCGTCGGCAGATTGGTCAGCGCCGGCTTGCCCGCCGGCGCGTCCTGCAGCTTCGCGCCAACCACGACGAGCCCGGAAATACCCAGCAGATACAGCACATTGGTGCTGATATTGACGAGGCTGCCGTTGAGCAGCAGCACGTAGACGGAGGCCCCGCCGATCAGGAACGTCCACAGCATCATCTGTGCCTGCGACAGGCTGGCATAGCCGTCGCGGTCAGAGATCACCTTGATGAACGGGTCCGAACCCGGCAGCCCCCGCCGCCTGCCCACCTCGTACAGCCCCGCCAGCGCCGCGGCGAGCACCAGGACAGTGAAGAATCCGGCAAACAGCGGATGCGTGACGGTGACCGACTTAACCACGTCGATCCCAGCCGCCGGGCCGCCGGGAGCGAAAATGCGGAATTCCAGCACCGGGAAGCCGAGCGGGTTGACCCCGTCGAAATCCGGCACCGTCAGCGTATAGATATTGGCATCCGTGCTCGCCGACTCCAGCGCCAGCGTGGCCGACCGGCTCCACGGCAAGCTGCGCCGTGCCTGTACCAAGGCGCGCTGTGCGCTCTCCAACGCCTCCTGAGCCTTCGCCTTGCCCGCCGCGTCGGCCAACTCAGCTTTCTTCTGCGCCGCCTCGACGGCCGCGGCATCCGGCCGCCAGCGGGTGCAGACCTCCACCTCCGCCGGCTTGGTCCCCGTCCCCCGGACGGCGAAACGTAGAATGCCGCCCTTCGGCGCCATGGCGATCGCCCAGTCCAGCCCGACGGCGAAGGTGCCGGACGGCTGGTTGAACTGCACAACATCCCCCGGCTCGCAGGACGCTGTCGCCTCGGCCGCCCGGACAGGCAGCGCCAGCATCAGCATCGCGACAAGACCGACCGCAGCCTGAACCACACGCCGCATGGCACCCTCCCGGAGCTGACCGGAAGGCTGCCACGCGTTCATTGCGTTGTCATCACCCAAACGGGTGAGGCGTCACCCCAGGCCGGCGAAGAACTTCGCCCGTGCGGTCGCCGACTGCATGATGAACCCCGCATCCGCGCCGCCCAGCGTGAAGCGCGCGCCCATCTTTGTGTAGAAGGTCGCCCACTGTTCGTCGTAGATGCCGCCCATGCCCGCGTGCTTGCCGTGCTTCTTGCAGGCGTCGATCACCGCCTGATACGCCGCCTGCACGCGCGGATGTCCGGCCTGGCCGGAAATCCCCATGTCGGCGGTGAGGTCGGACGTGCCGATCAGCAGCACATCGATCCCCGGCGTCGCGGCGATCGCGTCCACGTTGCCCACCGCCTCGGCCGTCTCGATCATGCCGCAGATCAGGATATCGTTGTTCAGCTCCGCCTGCGCCACCGCCGCATCGACGCCGGCATAGCCATACACCGCCACGCCGCCGCCCCAGCTGCGCTTGCCCTGCGGCGGAAAGCGGAACGCCTCGGCCACGTGGCGTGCCTGCGCCGGCGTGTCGACATGCGGGATCACCAGCCCCTGCGCCCCGTTGTCCAGCAGCCGCGTGCCCTCATCGAGCGCCCCGGTGCACACGCGCGGGATCGGCGTGATGCCGACGGACAGGCTGGCGATGCACAGCTGGGCTGCCTCCTGCACCGAAAACGCGCCGTGCTCCATGTCGATGAACAGCCAGTCGAACCCGGCGGTTTTCGCCATCATCGGCGCGGCCACGCTGCGCAGATGGTTCACGCCGAAGCCGATGGCGTTCTTGCCGGCACGCAGTTTCGCCAGCGTGGCATTGGGGATCAGGGCCATAGGGGAGTTTCCTTCTTGTTTTGAAACGTAGTCAGCCGCGCGGATCGATCGGGGCAACGATACCCTCGCCTGCCTCGATCACCTCGCCCGCATCGAGTGCCAGGTCCTCGCGGAACCGGGCGGCGTTGATCTGCACGCCGGTGCGCAGCCGGCCATGGCTGCCCACCGGCACCGACAGCCCGCACAGCCCGAGCGCCGGCGCGATCAGGCTGGCGCGGATGCTGTCCAGCACCTTGATCTGGCCCTCGGCGGTGATGTCCTGGTCCTGCGGCGGCGGCAGGTCGGCGAGCGTCGGCATCACCACCAGCGGATGCGTCATGAAAAACATCTGCCATTGCTGCAACAGCATGTCGCGCGCCGCCAGCGCACCGAGGATCGCGGTGATGTCCCCCGGCGGGCGCAGCGCGATCCAATGCCTCATCGAGGCCTTGGCGTTCTCATCGCCCAGCTCCTCCATCCGCGGCCCGAGGGCTGCGAACACATCGGTCGAGCCGATGACGTGCCAGATATCCACCACCTGCGCGATATCCGGCGGCAGCACCTCCTCCACCACATAGCCGGCGGCGGCGAGATGGCGCCCGGCCTGGCGCACCGCCGCGGTCTGGGCGGGATGGGTGAAGCCGCCCGGCACCTCGGGCACCAGCGCCACGCGGATCGGGCGCGGCGGCGCCGGCCCGACGAGCGGCGCATCCGCCCAGCGGGTATCGCGCGCATCGCCGCGCGCCATCACCGCGAGAGCGAGGCGCGCATCGCGCACCGTGCGCGTCAACGGCCCCTGCACCGACATCAGCTGCGCCCCGATCGGCCGCGCGCCCGGCTGACTGGGATTGAAGGCCGGGATGCGCCCCAGCCCCACCCGCAGCCCCACCACACCGTTGCAATAGGCCGGGATCCGCACCGAGCCGCCGATGTCGTTACCATGCGCGATCGGACCGATGCCCGTCGCCACCGCCGCCCCTGCCCCGCCGCTGGACCCGCCGGCGCTGATCGCCGGGTCCAGCGGGTTGAGCGTGCGGCCATGCAGCGCGTTGTCGGTGATCAGCCGCATCGAAAAGCACGGCGTATTCGTCCGCCCGACGATCACCGCCCCGGCATGGCGCAGATTGGCGACCACCGGCGCGTCCTCCCCGGCGATCGCGTCCTTGAAGGCCACCACCCCGTTGGTCGTCGCATGGCCCTTCTGGTCGGTGTTGACCTTGATCGTCACCGGCACGCCGTGCAGCGGCCCCAGCGCGGCGCCGCGCGCCTGTGCGGCATCCGCCGCATCGGCCGCCGCCAGCGCCTCTGCATCGAAGCGCTGCACCACCGCGTTGATCCGCGGATTGACCGCATCCATCCGCGCCAGCACCGAAAGTGCCGCCTCGCGCGCCGACAGCCGGCCGGTGCGGATCAGGTGGGAAAGATCGGTCGCATCAAGCTGCCAGGGTTCGGGCATGGAGCACTCCTCGTCGAGGCGCTCAGCTTCCCACCTTCAGGGTGGACGTCAACCCGCGCAGGCAGGCCAGCACCGACAGCGGCGTGAGCTTGCCGGTGCGCGGATTGCCCTCGCTCGGCACGTTCTCCACGGTCATCGTCAGCCGCGCCGCGGCCGCCTCGACCTTGATCGTATGGATGTTGCGGTCCACGCCAGGATCGGCCCACAGCCGCACCGTCGTCCGCTCCGGCCCAATGCCGGCCAATGCCAGGGCGGCGGCGACGTTGACGTTGGCCGGGAACCCGGCGGCGGCGTCGAAGGCATTGCCCTCGAAGATCACGGTCGGCGTGTTGTAGCCGGAGGGATCGATGCCGTTCTTCACCAGATACGGCGCCCCGGCCCAGCCGCGCGGGTGCTTCCGGCTTTCGATGGTGACGCTGGCCACCTCCCCCTCGGCCGCCGCGCGCACGGCATCCAGCCCCAGCAGCGCCCCGGTCGGCACGATGATCCGCGCGCCCGTCGCCCGCGCCCGCTCGATCAGGTGCATGCGCGGCAGCAGCGCGCCGACGGAGCTGGGGATGAAAATCCGCCCGGCATCGATCGCGGGGATGGCGATCTGCTCGAACACCGCCGCCGGCGCGGCTTCCACGACGATATCCGCCACCGCCAGCCCGGCGAGGTCCACCAACGCCGGCGGATCGGCGAAATCGGCGAGATTGGCCCGCGCCTTGTCCTGGTCGCGGGCGGCGACGGCGATCAGCCGCAGCCCGGGCACACCCCGATCCAGCGCCCGCGCCAGTGCCAGTCCGATGGCCCCAAGGCCGCCAATCGCTACGGTCAGGGTCATCGCGGCCTCATCTGCAAAAAAGAGGGGTGGGGCGAACGACGGGGCTCGAACCCGCGACATCCAAGACCACAACCTGGCGCTCTACCAGCTGAGCTACGTCCGCCACCTCTAGCGCCAATCACGGCACTCACCAGCGCCGTCTCCAGCGCAAGGGCCGTCTACGCCGAAGCGGCAGCCCCCGTCAACGCCGCGGGGCGGTTGGCGAAGTGGGCGGCCAGCCGGTCGAGGGCCGCCTGCAGCACTTCCTTGCGCTTGCAGAAGGCGAAGCGGACATAGTGGTTCGGCGCTTCCCCCTCATAGAACGCGGTCACAGGAATGGCCGTCACCTTGGCGTGTTCGGTGATATGGCGGCAGAACGCCACGTCGTCGTCGTTCCAGCCGAGCGGGCGGACATCGGTGGTGATGAAATAGCTGCCCTGCACCGGCAGCACATCGAATCCGATGCGCGCCAGCCCCTCGGCGAGCAGATCGCGCTTTTCCTGCAGGTCCTGCGCGAGTCCCTCGAAATAGGCGTCGTCCTTGCCCAGCCCCACGGCCACCGCGCGTTGCAGGTTCGGCGCGGAGGTGAAGGTGAGGTTCTGATGCGCCTTCGTCGCCACCCCGGCCAGCGCCCGCGGCGCGGTGATGTAGCCGATCTTCCAGCCGGTCAGGCTGAAGGTCTTGCCCGCGCTGCCCACGCGCAGGCAGCGCTCGCGCATCCCCGGCAGGGTCATCAGCGGGATATGCTTGAGCCCGTCGAACACCAGATGCTCGTACACCTCGTCGCACACGGCATAGGCATCGTGCTTGATGACGAGTGATGCGATGAATTCCAGCTCGTCCAGGCTGAACACCTTGCTCGCCGGGTTCATCGGCGAGTTCAGCAGGATCGCCTTGGTCTTCGGCCCGAAGGCGGCGGCGAGTTCCTCGCGCGGCAGCTCCCACTTCGGCGGCGACAGGCGCACCAGCTTCGGGATCGCCCCGAGCAGCCGCACCACCGGCAGATAGGTGTCGTACAGCGGCTCGATCAGCACCACCTCGTCGCCGGGGTTCAGCAGCGCCATCAGGCAGGCGGTGATCGCCTCGGTGGCGCCGGAGGTGACGACCACTTCGGTGTCCGGATCGACCTCGATGCCGTAGAACCGCTTGTTCGCCGCCGCCACCGCCTGGCGCAGCTCCGGCACCCCGGTCATCGGCGGATACTGGTTGCGCCCGTCATACAGCGCGTCGCTGGCGGCCTTCAGCACATCGGCCGGGCCGTCGGTATCGGGAAAGCCCTGGCCGAGGTTGATCGACTGGTGCTGTACGGCAAGCGCCGACATCACCGTGAAGATCGTCGTGCCAAGAGAGGAGAGCTGGTCGTTCAACGGCTTCACTTCGGGGTCCTTGGGCGCTGGGTGCAGGGGCGCGGAGTATGGGTCCGAACGCGCAAGGCTTCAACGTGCTGCCGGACAGGCAGAGTCCAGCGACCGACTGGGCGGCATCTGCACGCAAAACGGGCAGCACCGCCCAACAGTCAGGCGGCCGCCTCTGCCCGCATCTTGACCACCTGCTGAAAAACCTTGGCCGCGCGCGTCGATTGCCCCTTGGCACGCATCATGCAACCCTGCATCACCGCTCCCTGACAGTCGGGGCGAGCGGCCCCGCCGCATAGGGAGGCCTCCGGTTCCGCCGGAGGGCAAACGGATGAAGAAGATCGAGGCGGTCATCAAACCGTTCAAGCTGGACGAGGTGAAGGAAGCCCTGCACGAAGTCGGGCTTCAGGGCATCACCGTGGTCGAGGCAAAGGGATTCGGGCGCCAGAAAGGCCATACGGAGCTGTATCGCGGCGCCGAATATGTGGTCGATTTTCTGCCCAAGGTGAAGATCGAGGTGGTCTGCGACGACGATCTCGTCGAACGCGCGGTTGAAGCCATCGTGAATGCCGCCCGCACCGGGCGCATCGGCGACGGCAAGATCTTCGTCTCCTCCATCGAGGAGGTGGTGCGCATCCGCACCGGCGAGCGCGGCGAAGACGCCATCTGAATGACTGTTTGGGGCCGCACGGTGCGAGCCCTGACTTAACTGCCGGCCACCATGCGCCGGCGCGACACAGAGGAACGGAGACATCATGGCGAAGAAGGCCGCGGCCGCACCGGCAGGCAACGAGAGCGTCGCTAAGGTCCTTGAGATGATCAAGGAAAATGGGGTCGAATTCATCGACCTGCGGTTCACCGACCCGCGCGGCAAGTGGCAGCACACCGCCCAGCACATCTCCACCATGGACGAGGACGCATTCCGCGACGGAATCATGTTCGACGGCTCCTCGATCGCCGGCTGGAAGGCGATCAACGAGTCCGACATGATCCTGATGCCGGACGCCTCCACCGCGGTGATGGACCCGTTCTCGGCCAAGCCGAGCCTCATCCTGTTCTGCGACATCTTTGAGCCGTCGACCGGCCAGAGCTACAACCGCGACCCCCGCTCCACCGCCAAGAAGGTCGCCAACTACCTGAAGTCCACCGGCATCGGCGACACCCTGCTGGTCGGCGCGGAAGCCGAGTTCTTCATCTTCGACAGCGTTCGCTTCGGCACCGGCGGCAACTTCGGCACCTACCACATCGACAGCATCGAAGGCCCCGGCTCGAACCTGAAGGACTATCCGGAGGGCAACATGGGCCACCGCCCGGTGGTCAAGGGCGGCTATTTCCCCGTCCCCCCGGTTGACAGCGAGAGCGACCTGCGCGCCGAAATGCTCTCCACCATGGGCGAGATGGGCCTGCCCATCGAAAAGCACCACCACGAAGTGGCGCAGAGCCAGCATGAGCTCGGCACCCGCTTCGGCGAACTGGTGACGATGGCCGACCAGATGCAGATCTACAAATACTGCGTCCACAACGTCGCCCACAGCTACGGCAAAACCGCGACCTTCATGCCGAAGCCCATCTATGGCGACAACGGCACCGGCATGCACACCCACATGTCGATCTGGAAGGCCGGCAAGCCGCTCTTCGCCGGCAACGGCTACGCTGACCTCTCCGAGATGTGCCTCTACTTCATCGGCGGCGTGATCAAGCATGCCAAGGCGCTGAACGCCTTCACCAACCCCAGCACCAACAGCTACAAGCGCCTGATCCCAGGCTTCGAGGCCCCCGTGCTGCTGGCCTACTCGGCCCGTAACCGCTCCGCCTCCTGCCGCATCCCCTACACGACGAACCCCAAGGCAAAGCGCGTGGAAGTCCGGTTCCCCGATCCGTCGGCGAACCCCTACCTCGCCTACTCGGCCCTCGCCATGGCGGGCCTGGACGGGATCAAGAACAAGATCCACCCCGGCGACCCGATGGACAAGGACCTGTATGATCTTCCCCCCGAAGAGCTGAAGGGCATCCCGACCGTCTGCGGCTCGCTGCGCGAAGCCCTCGGCGCACTCGCCGCCGACCACGACTTCCTGCTGGCCGGCGACGTGTTCAGCAAGGACCAGATCGAAAGCTACATCGACCTGAAGTGGAGCGAAGTCTACCGCTTCGAACACACCCCGCACCCGGTTGAGTTCGAAATGTACTACTCCGTCTGATCGACGGATCGGCCTGACGAAGAAGCCCGCCCCTGGCAACAGGGGCGGGCTTTTTTGTCTCTCAGCGTGCCACCACCCGCACCGCCACCTCGTTGCGCCGCAGCGGCGGCAGCGTCCACGGCGGATCGTAGAACCAGGCCTGCACCGGCCCATCCGCCCGCCAGGCGCTCGCGGCCAACCCCGCCTCCAGCAGCCGCATCTGGGCCGCCACCGCCGGCGCGCTGCGATCGCCGGTGAAGCGCAGCGCCGCGATCGTCTCGCCCGGCACCTCCACCAGCCGCACCCGCGCATCATTGGGCACCGGCAGGCTCGCCATGGTCGAGGCCGCCGGCAGGAAGAAGCTGATCACCCAATCGCCCTGCGCATCCTGCCGCCGCGCCACCGGCGCGGTCATCGCAATCCGCTCGCCGCGCTGGGCCACCGGGGCGGTCATCGCTATGCGCGCCTTGGCCGTGTTGCCGCCGAAAATATAGCCGGCCACCCGCTGGAATCCCTCATTGCGCGCCGCCTCCTCATCGCCGGAGAGCGTCGTCTCGGCGGAAATCCGCGGCGCATAATCGCGCACCTCGATCGCCCCCACCTGCGCCCGCAGCACATGCCGTGGCTCCTCCGTCCCGGATCGCACGCCGAACACCGAACACCCCGCCAGCAACAGGCTCGAAGCCACCGCCAGAACACGCCCGACCATCACAACTCCCTCGGCCGCGACCATCGCAGCCTCAGGGATATCGCGACGCCGCCGGCGTTCGACAAGCCACCCGCCTCAGGCCTTACCCGCCCCCGCAATCCGCGCGAGGTTCGTCAGGATATCCCGCGCCGTCCGCAGCCGGTCCGCCACCCCCATCTCGCGCACCACCGCCAGCTTGTGATCGGGCCGCAGCCGGATCAGCCCACCCTTGCTGCCCAGCCACGCAATCAGCCCGGCCGGATTGCGGAAGGCGTTGCCGCGGAAGCCCAGCACCATCCCCTTCGGCCCGCTGTCGAGCTTCTCCACCCCCGCCTCCCGGCACAGCCGCTTCAGCGCAACGACGGAGAGCAGATTCTCCACCTCCTCCGGCAGCTTGCCGAACCGGTCGACCAGTTCCGCCGCCATCGCCTCGCTCTCCCCGTCGGTGGCGAGCGCGCCGATCCGCCGGTACAGCCCCAGCCGCACCGGCAGGTCGCGCACGTACTCCTCGGGGATCAGCACCGGCAGCCCCAGCCCGATATTCGGCGTCCAGTCGCGCGACTCGGCGGCCACCCGCCCCTTCGCCGCCCGCATTTCCGCCACCGCGTCCTCCAGCATCTGCTGATACAGCTCGATGCCGACCTCGCGGATATGCCCGCTCTGCTCGTCGCCCAGCAGATTGCCCGCCCCGCGGATATCCAGGTCGTGGCTCGCCAGGGTGAAGCCAGCCCCCAGCGTATCCAGCGTCTGCATCACCGACAGCCGCTTCTCCGCCGCCGCCGACAGCCGATGCGTCTGCGGCCACGTCAGATACGCATAGCCCCGCTGCTTGCCCCGCCCGACGCGCCCGCGCAGCTGATAGAGCTGCCCCAGCCCGAACCGGTCCGCCCGATGGATCAGCAGCGTGTTCACGCCGGGAATATCCAGCCCGCTCTCGACGATATTGGTCGAGAGCAGGATGTCGTATTTCCCGTCCGAGAACTCCGTCATCACCCGCTCAAGATCGGTCGGCGCCAGCCGCCCGTGCGCCATCACCGTCTTGGCTTCCGGCACGATCGTCGCGAGCCGCTCGGCCATGTCGGCGAGGTCCTCGATGCGCGGCACCACGCAGAACACCTGCCCGCCGCGGAACCGCTCGCGCTGGATCGCCTCGCGGATGACCACCGCATCCCACGGCATGATGAACGTGCGCACCGCCAGCCGGTCGACGGGCGGGGTGGCGATCAGGCTCATCTCCCGCACCCCCGTCAGCGCCAGCTGCAGCGTGCGCGGGATGGGCGTGGCGGTCAGCGTCAGCACATGCACATCCGCCTTCAGCGCCTTCAGCTTCTCCTTGTGGCTGACCCCGAAATGCTGCTCCTCATCGACGATCAGCAGCCCCAACGCGGAGAACGTCACCGACTTCGCCAGCAGCGCATGCGTGCCGATGACGATATCCACCGTCCCGTCCGCGAGCCCCGCCCGCGCCTTCTCGGCATCCTTGGCCGTGACCATGCGCGAGAGCTGCGCCACCCGCACCGGCAGCCCCTCGAACCGCTTGGTGAAGGTGCGGTAGTGCTGGCGCGCCAGCAGCGTCGTCGGCACCACGACGGCCACCTGCCCGCCCGACATCGCCGCGATGAAGGCCGCCCGCAGCGCCACCTCGGTCTTGCCGAAGCCCACATCGCCGCAGATCAGCCGGTCCATCGGCCGCCCGGCCGCGAGGTCCTCCAGCACATCGGCGATCGCGTTGGTCTGGTCCTCCGTCTCGGCGAAGGGGAAGCGGGCGCAGAACTCGTCCCACGTGCCTTCCGGCGGCGTCATCATCTCCGCATCGCGCAGCCGGCGCGCGGCGGCGATGCGGATCAGCTCGCCCGCCATGTCGCGAATGCGCGACTTCATCTTCGCCTTGCGCGCCTGCCAGCCCGCGCCGCCCAGCTTGTCCAGCGCCACTCCGCCGGTCTCGCTGCCGAAGCGGCTGAGCATCTCGATATTCTCGACCGGCAGGAACAGCTTCTGCCCGCCGTCGTACAAAATCCGCAGACAGTCATGCGGCGCGCCGAGCGCGCTCACCGTCGTCAGCCCGTCATAGCGGCCGATGCCGTAATCCTGATGCACCACCAGATCGCCCTCGGCGATCTCGGTCGCCTCGGCGATGAACTGGTCCGCCCGCTTGCGCCGCCGCGCCGGCCGCGAGATCCGCTCGCCCAGGATGTCCTGTTCGGACACCACGGCCAGCCCCTCGGCCACAAACCCACGCTCCAGGCCGAGCACCAGCAGCCCCACCTCGCCAGGCGGCAGCGCCGCCAGCTCGGCGAGGCTGTCCGCCGGCTGCGCCCGCATCCCATGCTCGCGCAGCAGATTGGCCAGCCGCTCGCGCGACCCGGTGGTCCAGGCCGCCACCGCCAGCCGCCGCCCCTGCCCGGCCCAGCGCGTGCCATAGGTCTTGAGCGAATCGAAGGCCGCCGCCCCCGGTGTCGTCTGCGCGAACACCGGCGCCGGCCGCCCGCCGCCATCGATCCCCGCCGCCCCCTCGGCCAGCGCGAAGGGCGAAAACCCGGTGAGCTGGCTCTCCGCCAGCATCGCATCCCAGCCGGCGCGATCGAGATACAGCCGCTCCGGCGGCAGCGGCCGATACGCCGCCTCCCCGTCGCGCGGCACCATCCGCCGCGCCGCGTAGTGGTCGGCGACCATCTCCAGCCGCGCCGTCAGCACGTCGTCGGCCTGGTGATCGAGACTCACCGCCGCACCCGGCAGGTAGTCCAGCAGCGTCTCCATCCCCTCATGGAACAGCGGCACCCAGTGCTCCATGCCCGGATGCCGCCGCCCCTCGGAGATCGAGAGATAGATCGGATCGCCCGAGGCCGCCGCACTGAACAGCTCCCGCCAGCCGGTGCGGAAGCGCGAGGTGGACTCCTTGTCCAGAAACACTTCCGAGACCGGGCGCAGCAGCAGGGAGGCCACCGCCGCCCCGCTGCGCTGCGTCGCCGGGTCGAAGCTGCGCAAAGTCTCGATCTCGTCGCCGAACAGGTCGAGCCGCACCGGCTCGGCCGAACCGGACGGGAAAACATCGATGATCCCGCCACGCATGGCGTATTCGCCCGGCTCCATCACCGTGCCGGCGCGGCCATAGCCGTTGGCGTCGAGGAAGCGCGCCAGCTCCTCGGATTTCACCCGCCCGCCCCGCGCCAGCTTCAGCGAGGTCGCGTGGAACACATGCCGCGGCGGCACCTTCTGCACCAGCGCATTCACCGTGGTCAGCACGATCCGCTTGCCCTCGGCCGGCGCCAGCAGCCGCGTCAGCGTGGCGATCCGCTCGCTGACGATCTCCGCATTGGGCGAGACACGGTCATACGGCAGGCAGTCCCACGCCGGAAACCGCAGCACCTCCACCCCCGGCGCGAACAGCCCGAGCGCCTCGGCCAGCCGGGCCATGCGCGCATCGTCGCGCGTGGCGTGCAGGATCGGCCCGCTGTGCTCCCCGGCCCGGCGCGCCAGCAGGGCCGCATCCCAGCCCTCGGGCGCGCCGCTGATGGTCAGCACGCTCATGCGCCGTCCTCGCCCAGCGCCGCCGCGCGGATGCGCCGGAGCATCGGGCTGTCGGCATCATCCGGGATCGGCTGCCGCCCGGTCAGCCATTCCGCGAGGTCGGTGTCGGGCAGTTCCATCACCTCCTCCAGCGCGTCGAGATCGGCCGCGCTGAACGCGCCGATACGCGCGGCGACGAAGCCGCCGATAAGGATGTCGTTTTCATGCGTCCCGCGATGGGTGGCACGAAACAGGATGCGCCGGCGGCGGGGGTCAAGTTCTGTCATGGGACATTGGCATATAGCCGCCGGCTTGCGCATTGTCAGCCCGTGGACAAGGAGTCGCTCGCACCGGTTTTCGCACCCCTGACCAGCCTGCGCGGTGTTGGCCCCGCGCTGGCCGGGCTGTTCGCACGCGCCTGCGGCGGCGACCGGGTGATCGACCTGCTGTTCCACCTGCCGGACAGCTATCTCGACCGCCGCGCCCGCAGCACCATCGCCGCCGCCCTGCCCGGCAGCGTGACCACGCTGGAAGTCGAGGTCCTCCGCATCGAACCCCCGGCCACGCCGCGCCAGCCCACCAAGGTCATCGTCAGCGATGCCAGCGGCTTCGGCGAGCTGGTCTTCTTCCACCGCTTCCCCCAGGGCCGCCTTACCCCCGGCGCCCACGTGCTGGTCAGCGGTACGATGGGCGAGCAGCGGCGCATGCCGCACCCCGAGCACATCGTCCCCGCCGACCGCCCAGCCATGCTCCCCGGCCTCGAACCCGTCTGGCCGCTGACCGCCGGGCTGTTCGGCTGGCACTTCCGCACAATCCTTCCCGAAGCCCTCGCCCGCCTCCCCGCCGACCTCCCCGAATGGCACGACGCCCCTTTGATGGCGCGCGAGAAATGGCCGCCTTTCGCCACCGCCCTGCGCGCCCTACACATCCCCGAGGCCCCGCCCGCCCCCCTGCTGCGCCGGCGCCTCGCCTATGACGAGCTGCTCGCCAGCCAGGTCGCGCTCGCCATCGTCCGCCGCCGCGTGCGCGACCGCCCGGGCCGCGCCCTTGCCGGCGACG
This sequence comes from Asaia bogorensis, assembly GCA_945874805.1. Taxonomy (GTDB): domain Bacteria; phylum Pseudomonadota; class Alphaproteobacteria; order Acetobacterales; family Acetobacteraceae; genus CAIRTN01. Next base: position 17,001 of record CAMCJI010000053.1, read on the forward strand.
GCACACTGCGCGCCAAAGCCCTCGCCCGCTTCGGCCACAACCTGACCGAACCGCAGACCGCGGCCCTCGCCGAGATCGACGCCGACCTCGCCGCCCCCCGCCGCATGCTGCGCCTGCTGCAAGGCGATGTCGGCTCCGGCAAAACCCTCGTCGCCATCCTCGCCATGCTCCGCGCCGTCGAATCCGGCGCCCAGGCCGCCATCATGGCCCCCACCGAGGTCCTCGCCCGCCAGCTCCACCGCGCGCTCACCCGCATCGCCCCCGTCCCCGCCGCCCTGCTCACCGGCTCGGTGACCGGCCGAGCCCGCACCCAAACCCTCGCCGGCCTCGCCGACGGCTCGATCCAACTCGTCGCCGGCACCCACGCGCTAGTGCAGGAAAAAGTCGTCTTCCACGACCTCGCCGTGGCGGTGATCGACGAGCAGCACCGCTTCGGCGTCGAACACCGCCTGGAATTCGGCGCGAAAGGCACCGCGGCGGACGTGCTGGTGATGACCGCCACCCCCATCCCTCGCACCCTGCTGCTCACCCAATGGGGCGAGATGCAGGTCACGCGCCTGACCGGCAAACCCGCCGGCCGCCAGCCCATCCGCACCACCATGCACGCGATGGACACCCTGGCCGACATCGAAGACGCCGTCGGCCGCCAGCTCGCCGCCGGCGGGCGGATCTACTGGGTCTGCCCCCTGGTGGACGAAAGCGAGCTGATCGACCTCGCCGCAGCCGAGGCCCGCTACGCCGCCCTGCAAGCTCGCTTCGGCGACCGCGTCGGCCTCGCCCACGGCCGACAGGACAACGCGGTGCGCGAGAAATCCCTCGCCGACTTCGCCGCCGGCCACACCCAGCTTCTCGTCGCCACCACCGTCATCGAAGTCGGCGTGGACGTGCCGGAGGCCACCGTGATGGTCATCGAACAGGCCGAACGCTTTGGCCTCGCCCAGCTCCACCAATTGCGCGGCCGCGTCGGCCGTGGCCGTGCCGCCAGCTTCTGCCTGCTGCTGCACGCGCCGGACCTCACGCAAACCGCCCGCCGCCGCCTCGAACTGCTCCGCCGCACCGAGGACGGCTTCACCATCGCCGACGAGGATTTCCGCCTGCGCGGCGGCGGCGACCTGCTCGGCACCCGCCAGTCCGGCCTCCCCGGCTGGCGCCTGGCCGACCCCGAACGCGACGAAGCCCTGCTGCACATGGCCGCCGGCGACGCCGAACTCCTCCTGCAAAAAGACCCCCGCCTCACCAACCCCCGCGGCCAGGCCATCCGCGCCGCCCTCCACCTGTTCGACCAGGTCACCGCCTTCCGCACGCTGCATTCGGGCTAGGCACCACCTTGCATTACAGCCCCAATGCCGCCATCTGACGCCATCGATGGCACGGGTGGGGATCACAGCATGGCGGCGGACGGCGAGCAGCCCTTGATCGAGATCGAGGGCCTGACCAAGCGCTTCGGCGGCTTCACCGCCGTGGACAACGTCACCTTCACCGTCGCCCGCGGTGAGGTGCTGGGCTTCCTCGGCCCGAACGGCGCCGGCAAATCCACCACCATGCGCATGCTCGCCGGCTTCATGACCCCCACCGCCGGCCGCGCCAGCATCTGCGGCCACGACGTCCAGGCCGAATCCATCGCGGCCCGCAAGGCGCTCGGCTTCCTGCCGGAGGGCGCGCCCACCTACCCCGAGATGACCGTCCAGGCCTTCCTGCAATTTGTCGCCCGCATCCGCGGCTTCTCCGGCAGCGAGATGCATGACCGCGTCGCCCACGCCATCGGCCTCACCACCCTGGCCGGCGTCCGCCTGCAACCGGTCGAGACCCTCTCCAAGGGCTTCAAGCGCCGCGTCGGCCTCGCCCAGGCCCTCCTGCACGACCCGCCGGTCCTCGTCCTCGACGAACCCACCGACGGCCTCGACCCCAACCAGAAGCACGAAGTCCGCGAGCTGATCGCCCGCATGGCGCCGCAGAAGGCCATCGTCATCTCCACCCATATCCTGGAGGAGGTGGGTGCGGTCTGCACCCGCGCCATCGTCATCGCCCGCGGCCGCATCGTCGCCGACGCCACCCCCGTCGAGCTCGCCGCCCGCCACCCCTCCGGCAAGCTCGACGACGTCTTCCGCGACATGACCATGCCGAAGGCCGCAGCCTGATGAGAAACACCCTGATCGTCGCCCGCCGCGAGCTCGGCGGCTACTTCGCCACCCCCGTCGCCGTGGTCTTCATCGTCATCTTCCTGGCGCTGCAAGGCGTGCTGACCTTCAACCTCGGCAACTACTTCGACCGCAACCAGGCTGATCTTCAACCTTTCTTCAGCTTCATCCCCTGGGTCTTCCTGCTCCTCGTCCCCGCCATCACCATGCGCCTCTGGGCCGAGGAACGCCGCCTCGGCACCATCGAGCTGCTGCTGACCCTGCCCATCACCCAGGCCCAGGCCGTCGTCGGCAAGTTCCTCGCCGCCTGGGGCTTCTGCGCCATCGCCCTCGCGCTGACCTTCCCCTTCATCCTCACCGTCAACTACCTGGGAAAGCCCGACAACGGCGTCATCGCCGCCGGCTATCTCGGCTCCCTGCTCGTCGCCGGCTCCTTCCTCGCCGTCGGCTCTGCGCTGTCGGCCACCACCAAGAACCAGGTGATCGCCTTCGTCCTCGCGGTCGCTGTCTGCTTCCTCTTCGCCGTCGCCTCCTACCCCCTCGTGACCGACTTCCTCGCCAAAAACGCTCCCTCGGTGGCCGAGATCGTCCGCCGCCTCTCGATCACCGAGCGTTTCGGCGCCTTCTCCCGCGGCGTGGTAGCGCTCCGAGACCTCATCTATTTCGCCAGCTTCATCGGCTTCTGGCTGTTCCTGAACGTGGTGATCGTCGAACACCGCAAGGCGGACTGAGAACATGCGCCGTATCTGGACCTCCCTTCTCGGCGTCATCGCGGTTGCCGCGATCCTCGTCGGCATCAACATCTTCGCCGAAACCCGCCTCGCCGGCGTGCAGGCCGACCTCACCCAGCAGCGCCTCTACACCGTCTCCAGCGGCACCCGCACGGTCCTCGCCGGCCTGAAGGACCCGATCACCGTACGGATGTACTACTCCCGCGCGCTCGGCAGCCGCATCCCCGTCTACGCCGCCTATTCCGACCGGGTGCGCGAGATGCTGCGCGAATACGCCCGCGTCGCCAACGGCAAGCTGCGCCTGGAATTCTACGACCCCGAACCCTTCTCCGACACCGAAGACCGCGCGCTCGCCTACGGCATGCAGGGCGTGCCGATCGACCAGTCCGGTGAGCAGGTCTATTTCGGCCTCGCCGCCTCCAACCTGCTGGACGACGAACGCTCCATCCCCTTCTTCCAGCCCGAGCGCGAGCGCTTCCTCGAATTCGACCTCACCAAGCTCGTCTTCGAACTCTCCTCCCCCAAGCGCCCCATCCTCGGCGTCATGACCTCCCTCCCGCTCGACGGCGACCCGCGCATGATGATGATGATGCGCAACCAAAACGCCGGCGCCCCTTGGGTCTCCGCCATCCAGCTCCGCCAGGCCTTCACCGTCCGCACCATCCCGCTCGACAGCATCAGCATCGAGCCGGACGTCCAGGTCCTCCTCCTCGCCCACGCCCAGGGCCTGTCGGATGCCGCCCTCTACGCCATCGACCAGTTCGTCATGCGCGGCGGCCGCCTCATGGCGATGGTCGACCCGCACTCCGAGGCCCAGCAGGCCGCCCCCAACCAATCCGGCCAGCCCCCCGCCGACACCGCCAGCAACCTCACCAAACTCTTCGACGCCTGGGGCATCGACTTCCAGCCGAAAACCGTCCTTGGCGACCTCACCGGCGCCTGGCGCGTCCGCGCCGCCCCTGGCGACCGCGTGCAGGCAGTCGATTTCGTCCCCTGGTTCAACCTGCGCGACGGGCTGAACAAGGACGACCCCGCCACCGCCGACCTCGCCCAGGTCACCGTCGCCTCCGCCGGCGCACTCGCCAAGAAGGACGGCGCGACGATCACCTTCACGCCGCTGCTCACCACCTCCGCCCGCACCGGCACCGTCCCGCTGGAGTCCCTGAAAAACTACCCCGACCCCGGCCGCATCCTCGCCGCCTTCAAGCCCGGAGGCGGCCCCAAGGTGATCGCCGCCCGCATCCGCGGCGACCTCAAAAGCGCCTTCCCCGCCGCCCCCGCACTGCCCGAAGGCACCGAA
>CAMCJI010000054.1 GCA_945874805.1 Asaia bogorensis
CCGGCGCCGCAACCACCCGCCCGCCAACCCCCCGCCGCCCCGCGCCAGGCCCCCCGCCACACCTCCGCCCGCACCGGGCAGCCGGCCCGCCCCCGCGCGCCCAAATCCCCCCGAATCCTCGCGGCCAAACCCCCGGCCGCCTACCCCCTCCGCCACCCCTCCGCCCGCGCCACCCCCCAGCACGCCCGCCAGCGTCCACCCCCACACCCCCCGCCACGAAAAACCGCCGCCAGCACACGCCGCCAACCCGCGCCCTAATTGTTCCGCTATCGTAATTATAGAAGCCGCGCCGTCAGCAGCTTGCTCGGCAGCCCATGCCCCACGATCGATTCCGCAAACTTCGCGCAGTCGATCATCGCCCCTAGATCGATCCCCGTCTCGATCCCCAGCTGCTCGCACAAAAACACCACCTCCTCCGTGCAAACATTCCCCGCCGCCCCGGCATTCCCGGCAAACGGGCAGCCCCCCAGCCCCCCCACCGCCGTATCGAACGCGCTCACCCCCTCCAGCAGCGCCGCATACACATTGGCAATCGCCAACCCCCGCGTGTCATGCAGATGCAGTGCAATCTCCAGGTCCGGCCACCGTTCCCGCACCGCCCCCACCACGCGGCGGATCAACTCAGGATCAGCCCACCCCATCGTATCCGCCAGGTTGACGGTCCGCAGCACATCCCCCCCCTCGGCGGCGATCTCATGCAACCGGGCCACGAACCCCACCACCGTCGCAGGCTCGATCGCCCCCTCGTCATTGCAGCCGAACGCCGCCATCGTCCCCCCGTAATCCACCGCGATCCCATGCTCCCGATAGATCGCCGCCACCCGCCGCCCCATCTCGAAATCCTCGGCCAACCCCCGCCGCTGATTGCGCCGCGCAAAGGTCTCGCTCATCGCCAGCGTCACCTTCCCCTTGATGTCCAGCACTCCCGAGGCAATCGCCCGCTTCAACCCCGCATCGTTGAGATAGATCCCATTGTAAGCCACCCCCGGCACCCGCGAGATCCCCGCACAGATCGCCTCCGCATCCGCCATCTGCGGCACCTGCTTCGGGCTGACGAACGAGACGATCTGCACACACCCCACCCCCGTGGCCGCCAGCATGTCGATCAGCCGGATCTTGTCGGCCGTGGAAATGAAATCCGGCCGTCCGATGCCCTCATACTGAAACCCCTCCCGCGGCCCCACCTCCGTAAGCCGCACCCGCCCCGGCAGACCCATCGCACCCTCCCCCAAAAACGCTTCAACCTATACCATGCCCCCAAGGGAGAGCACCGCATGGACTTCGCACTATCACCGGAACAGCAGGCCCTGCGCGACGCCGTCGCCCGCATCTGCGCTGGCTTCGACGACGCCTTCTGGCTCGCCCAAGACCGCACCGGCGGCTTCCCCACCGCCTTCCACCAGGCCTTCGCGCAAGCCGGCTTCCTCGGCATCTGCATGCCCCCCGAACACGGCGGCGCCGGCCTCGGCATCACCGAGGCCGCCATCATGATGCAGGCCATCGCCGAATCCGGCGCCGGCATGTCCGGCGCCTCGGCCATCCACATGAACATCTTCGGCCTGCAACCCGTCGTCGTCTTCGGCACCGAGGAACAGAAGGCCCGCTTCCTCCCCCCCCTCATCGCCGGCCGCGAACGCGCCTGCTTCGCCGTCACCGAACCCGACTCCGGGCTCGACACCACCAGCCTGCGCACCCGCGCCGAACGAAAAGGCGACCGCTACGTCATCAACGGCCAGAAGGTCTGGATCTCCACCGCGGGCGTCGCCGAAAAGATCCTCATCCTCGCCCGCACCACCCCGCGCGACGCCAAGAACCCCACCCACGGCCTCAGCCTCTTCTACACCGACCTCGACCGCTCCCGCATCGAGGTCCGCGAGATCGAGAAGATGGGCCGCAAGGCGGTGGACTCAAATCAGGTCTTCTTCGACAACCTCGAAGTCCCCGCTTGCGACCTGATCGGCGAGGAAGGAAAGGGCTTCCGAACCATCCTGCACGGCCTGAACCCCGAACGCATCCTCATCGCCGCCGAAGCCCTCGGCCTCGGCCTCGCCGCCCTGCGCAAGGCGACGGACTACGCGAACACCCGCAAAGTCTTCGGCCGCAGGATCGGCCAGAACCAGGCGATCCAACATCCACTGGCCGAAAATTGGATGCAGCTCGAAGCCGCCCGCCTGATGGTCATGCAGGCCGCCTGGCTTTACGACAACCGCATGGACTGCGCGGCGGCGGCCAACGCCGCCAAATACCTCGCCGCCGAAGCCGGGTATCAGGCGTGCCAGCAGGCGGTGATGACGCATGGCGGCTTCGGCTATGCGAAGGAGTACCACGTCGAACGCTACCTGCGGGAATCCCTGATCCCCCGCCTCGCCCCGGTCAGCCCGCAGCTCATCCTCTGCTTCATCGCCGAGAAGGTGCTGGGGCTGCCGAAGTCGTACTGACGTCAGGTGTAGCTGATCTTCACTTGCTCGAAGCTGGAGAACTTCGCCGTCACCGTCGCGCCCGCCGGCACCCGGTTCGCCCCGCTCCAGGACCCGCAGGTGACATACTGCCCGGCCTTCAGCCCGCCAGCCCAGGTGGAGCCTTCGTTGGCCAGCCACGTCACGAGGTCGATGATGTCGCCGAAGGGGTAGCCGGTACGGCCGGCGTCGCGGGCGCCGTTGACCTGCTGCTCGCAGACCTCGGCCGTCATGTCGATGCCATGCCAGTCGCTGCGGCCCGCACCATAAACGAGCCCGCCGTGGGACTGGGTGTCGGCCAGGTTGGTCGGCAGGTTGAAGCCGTTCGGCTCGGCGTAGCGGGATTCGCAGACCTCGATCGCCGGGTGCATCGAGCCCAGGGCTGCCATCACCTCCTGGCGGCTATAGGGGTTCGGCCGCGGCGGCAGGTCAGCCGCCACGCGGAAGCAAATCTCGGATTCGACGCAGCGCAGCGGGTGCTTCGCTCCGTCCAGCACCGCCGGCGAGGGCTGGATGGTCGCGGCCGGCAAGGCGCCGCACATGCGGGTGCCGCCGGGCGCGCCGACCTTCCAGCCGCCAATCGGGCCGATGGTGGCGGCGACGAGATGCTGCACCGCGAGCGCCTGGGCGATATCGGCCGGGATCAGCGCCTCCGGCAGCGTCTCGATGCGCGTGCCGCTGCGGCGGGCGGCGATCAGCAGCTTCGCCAACTGGTTGACTTCTTCGGACATTGGCCGTCTCCCTTTTTTTTCGAAACCAATGTCCCCCGCAGGGCGCGGCAACGCAAGGCGGGGCAGGAGTGCAGGCCGGATGACCCTTCGCCACTTCTCAGATTGGCGCGACCTGCCCGCCGATGCGCGCGGCGCCGTGGTGGCGCTGGGCAACTTCGACGGCGTGCATCTCGGCCACCGCGACGTGCTGCGCGCGGCGCATGCGGCACGGCCGTCCGCCCCGCTGGCGGTGCTGACCTTCGAGCCGCATCCCCGCGCGGTGTTCCGCCCGGACGACCCGCCCTTCCGCCTGACCACCGCGGCGCAGAAGCGGGCGCTGCTGGCGGAGCGGGGGGTGTCGCTGGTCTATGAGATCGCCTTCGACGCCGCCTTCAGCCTGATGACGGCCGAGGCCTTCGTCGCCGACGTGCTGCATCGCGGCCTCGGGGCGGTGAGCCTGGCCTGCGGGCCGGACTTCGCCTTCGGCCACCGCCGCGGCGGTGACGTGGCGTTCCTGGCAGCGCAAGCCGAAGCCCTGGGCATCGGGGTGACGGTGGTGCCGCCGCTGGCCGACGTGCTCGGCCCGATCTCCTCGACCCGCATCCGCCGGGCCTTGCAGGACGGCTATCCCGAACGGGCGACAGCGGCGCTGGGCCGCCCCTGGGCGATCGCCGGCGAGGTGCTGCACGGCGACAAGCGGGGCCGCACGATCGGCTTCCCCACAGCAAACGTCGCCCTCGGCACGCTGTTGCAGCCGGCGCGCGGGGTCTATGCGGTGACGGTGCGGCTGGCGGATGGGCGGGTGGTGCCGGGGGTGGCGAACATCGGCCAGCGCCCGACGGTGGCGAACACCAGCGAAAGCCGGCTGGAGGCGCATCTGTTCGATTTCGCCGGCGATCTCTACGGCCAGACGGTCGAGGTGGCGCTGCACGCCTATCTGCGCGGCGAGCAGCGGTTCTCCGGGCTCGATGCGCTGAAGGCGCAGATCGCCCTCGATGCCAGCCAGGCAAGGAGTTTGCTTGACCGCCCGGCGCTGTAGGCGCATTTTCCGGGCATGTTCATGGGCCACATCGCGCGAATTAGGTTCCCGGCGTCTCTCTAGAGAGCCGGGTCGCATGCCGTGTACGCCCCCCAGAACCGCCGCTTGGCGAGACGAGAATCACAATGACCGATCAGCCTCTGCCCGATTACCGCAAGACGGTGTTCCTGCCGTCCACGCCATTCCCCATGCGCGGCGACCTGCCGAAGCGCGAGCCGGTGCACCTGGCGCGCTGGGAGAAGATGAAGCTGTGGGAGCGTCTGCGCGAACGCTCGAAGAATCGGGAAAAATTCATCCTGCATGACGGCCCGCCCTATGCGAACGGGCATCTGCATATCGGCACGGCGCTGAACAAGATCATCAAGGACGTGGTGAACCGCGGCCGGCAGATGGCCGGCTACGACGCGGACTACATCCCCGGCTGGGACTGCCACGGCCTGCCGATCGAATGGAAGATCGAGGAGAAGTACCGCGCCGAGAAGCGCGACAAGGACGCGGTGCCGGTGCTGGATTTCCGCGCCGAATGCCGCGCCTACGCGCAGCATTGGATGGGCGTGCAGGAAAGCGAGTTCCGCCGCCTGGGCGTGCTGGGGGACTGGGCGCACCGCTATGCGACGATGGACCTGCCGTCCGAGGCCGCCATCGCCGCCGAGATCGGGCGCTTCCTGATGAACGGCGCGCTGTATCGCGGCCTGCGCCCGGTGATGTGGTCCCCGGTCGAGAAGACCGCGCTGGCCGAGGCCGAGATCGAATACTACGATCATACCAGCATGACGGTGACGGTGCGCTTCCCCGTCGTCTCCGGCCCCGCCATCCTGCACGGCGCCGCCCTGGTGATCTGGACCACCACGCCCTGGACCATGCCGGGCAACCGCGCCTTGGCCTACGGCGAGGAGATCGACTACGCGCTGGTGCATGTGGACAGCGTCGCCGAAGGCTCGCTGGCGCGCATCGGCGAGAAGATCGTCGTCGCCCTGGCGCTGCTGCCGCAGGTTTGTGCGGCGGCCGGCATCGCCACGCATCACGTGGTGCATGTGCTGAAGGGCGCGGAGCTGGCCGGCGTGGTCTGCGCGCATCCGATGCGCGGCGCCGGCTATGAGCATGACGTGCCGGCGTTTCCGGCCGACTACGTCACCACCGAGGCCGGGACGGGGCTTGTCCATATCGCGCCCGGGCATGGCGAGGAGGATTTCCTGCTCGGCCGCACGCACGGCATCGAGGTGCCGGAAACGGTGGGCGAGGACGGGACGTTCAATCCCTGGGTGCCGCATTTCGCCGGGCAGCATGTCTATAAGGTCGCCGACAACGTCTGCACGGCGCTGATCGCCGCCGGCGGGCTGCTGGCGCGCGGCAAGCTGGTGCATTCTTATCCGCATTCCTGGCGCAGCAAGGCGCCGCTGATCTTCCGCGCCACGCCGCAATGGTTCATCCGCATGGACGGGCCGGAAGCGATCCGCGCCACGGCCTTGCAGGCGATCGCCGATACCGTGTTCGTGCCGGATCAGGGCCGCAACCGCATCGGCAGCATGGTCGCCGCGCGGCCGGACTGGTGCATCAGCCGCCAGCGCGCCTGGGGCGTGCCGATCGCCATCTTCGTCGAGCGCGCCAGCGGCGAGGCCCTGCGCGACGCCGCGGTGATGGGCCGCATCGTCGATGCCTTCCGCACCGAGGGGGCGGATGCCTGGTATGCGTCGCCGCCCGAACGCTTCCTCGGGCCGGGGCGCGACCCGGCGGAGTACGAGCAGGTGTTCGACATCGTCGATGTGTGGTTCGAGAGCGGCTGCACCCACGCCTTCACCCTGGAGGCGCGCGGCCTGCCGTGGCCGGCCGACCTGTATCTGGAAGGCTCGGACCAGCATCGCGGCTGGTTCCATTCCTCGCTGCTGGAATCCGTCGGCACGCGCGGCCGGGCGCCGTTCAAGGCGGTGCTGACGCACGGCTTCACGCTCGATGAGCAGGGCCGGAAGATGTCGAAGTCGCTGGGCAACACCACCGCCCCGCAGGAGGTGTGGGACCAGTACGGCGCCGACATCCTGCGGCTATGGGTGATGAACACCGAATTCACCGAGGACCAGCGGATCGGGCCGGAAATCCTCAAGCAGACGGCCGAGCTGTATCGCCGCCTGCGCAACACGCTGCGCTGGATCCTCGGCGGGCTGGAGGGCTTCACCGAGGCCGAAGCGGTGCCGGCGGCGGAGATGCCGGAGTTGGAGCGGCTGATGCTGCACCGGCTGCACGGGCTGCATGCGCAGATCACCGATGCCGTCGCCCGGCACGACTGGACCGGGGTCTATCCCGCCCTGCACAGCTTCTGCGCCACCGACCTCTCGGCCTTCTACTTCGATATCCGCAAGGACGCGCTGTACTGCGACCGGCCGGACAGCATCCGTCGCCGCTCTGTGCGCACGCTGCTGGATGTGCTGCATCGCTGCCTGTGCACGTGGCTGGCCCCGGTGCTGGTGTTCACCGCCGAGGAGGCGTGGATGAGCCGCTTCGGCGAAGACGCCTCGGTGCATCTGGAGGACTATTTCGCCCCTCCGGCGGCGTGGCAGGACGCGGCGCTGGCGGCGAAGTGGGAGCAGATCCGCACGATCCGCGGCCAGGCGACCGGCGCGCTGGAAGACATGCGCCGGGCCGGCACCATCGGCTCGTCGTTGCAGGCGAGCATCGCCCTGCCGGATGCCGGGCTGCTGGATGCGGCGGGATGGGCGGAAATCCTCATCGTCTCGGCGGCGGCGACCGGGGCGGCCGAGATCGCAACCGCCGTCGCGCCCGGCGAGAAATGCGCCCGCTGCTGGAAGGTGCTGCCCGAGGTCGGCAGCGTGGCCGCCCATCCCGGCCTGTGCCTGCGCTGCGCCGATGCCGTCACCAGCCTGGCCTGCACGGGGTGAAGGGCGGGCAGTACGCTCTGGCCGGGGCCGTGCTGGGCCTGGTGGTGCTCGCCTGCGATCAGGCGAGCAAATACTGGGTGCTGGACGTGTTCGGCCTGCCGCTGCTCGGCTCGGTGGAGGTGCTGCCGTTCCTCAACCTGACGATGGTGTGGAACCAGGGCGTCACCTTCGGCATGTTCAGCAGCCATCGCGAGGAGGCGGCACTGGCGCTCGGCGCGGTGGCGCTGGCGGTGGTGGCGGGGCTGGCGGTGTGGCTGTGGCGGGCGGACAAGCGGGCGGTGGCGCTGGCTTTGGGCGCCATCTGCGGGGGTGCTGTCGGCAACGTGATCGATCGTGTACGCTTCGGCGCGGTGGCGGATTTCCTGCATGCCCATGCCTTCGGCTATTCGTGGTATGTGTTCAATGTCGCCGATGCGGCCATCGTTTGTGGGGTGGCCGTGCTGGTGCTCGATTCGCTGCGTCCCGCTGTGCTGACCTCCAACCCGAACCAGAAGCAGCCATGATCCGCTCCCCTCTGCCTGCCCTTGCCTGCCTCTCCCTGCTCGCGCTCGCCGGTTGCTCCGGCGATGAGGTGAGCCGCACCTTCGGCATCACCCGCGACGCGCCGGACGAATTCGCGGTCACCACCCGCGCGCCACTGTCGATGCCGCCGGACTATGCTCTGCGCCCGCCGCGCCCCGGCGCGCTGCGGCCGCAGGAGCAGTCGGCCCGCGCCGCCGCCGAGGGCGCGCTGGTGCCGCAGGCGGCCTTGCAGCCGGCCGCGCAGATGACGCCCGGCCAGCAGGCGCTGCTGCAGGCCGCAGGCCGCCCCGCGCCGGCCGACATCCGCAGCAAGCTGGATGAGGACGCCGCCCTGGCCGTCACCGACCGGCCGATCACAGACCGGCTGCTGTTCTGGCGCGCGCCGCCCGCCCCCGGCACGGTGGTGGACCCCACGCGCGAGGCGCAGCGGCTGCGCGAGAACGCGGCCCTCGGCCAGGGCCCGCAGGCCGGCGACACGCCGATCATCCAGCGCAAGGCCAAGAGCATCTTCGACATCTTCTGACGCAACCGGAAAGCCGCACGCCATGCCGCAGGACCCTGCCCTCCTGGCCGCCTGGCGGGCGGTGCACGACGCTGCCGCCCGGCCCGGCGGGCGGGGCATCCGCCGCCTGTTCGCCGCCGACCCCGGCCGCGCCGCCCGCTTCACCGCGCGCCTCGACGACCTGACGCTCGACCTTTCCAAAACCGCGATCGACGACGTGGCACGGGCGGCGCTGCTCGGGCTCGCCGAAGCGGCGGGGCTGGAGGGTTTCCGCGAGCGGCTGTTCGCCGGCGCGGCGGTCAATGTCACCGAGGGGCGGGCGGCCATGCACATGGCTTTGCGCACGCCCGGGCTGCGGGCGCTCGATGAGGATGCGAGCGGCATCGCTGCCGCCGAGCGGGCGCGGATGGCGGATTTCGTCGCCCGCGTGCATGCCGGCACGCTGCGCGGGGCCACCGGCGAGACCTTCACCAGCGTGCTGAACATCGGCATCGGCGGCAGCGACCTCGGCCCGCGCATGGTCACCGAGGCGCTGACGATGGCCGGCCCCCGGCAGATGCAGGCGCGCTTCCTCTCGAACGTCGATGGCCACAGCTTCGCCGGCCTGTCGCGCGATCTGGACCCGGCGCGCACGCTGAGTCTGGTGGCCTCCAAGACCTTCACCACGCTGGAGACGATGACCAACGCCCAGGCGGCGCGGGACTGGCTGATCGCCGCCCTCGGGCCGGATGCGGTGGGCCAGCACTTTGTCGCGCTCTCGACCAATGCAGCGGCGGTGGCGGCCTTTGGCATCGCGCCGGAGCGGACGTTCGGCTTTCGCGACTGGGTGGGCGGGCGCTATTCCGTCTGGTCGCCGGTGGGGCTGTCGGTCGCACTCGCCGCCGGCTGGCCGGCGTTTCAGGCGCTGCTGGACGGGGCGGCGGCGATGGATGCGCATTTCCGCAACGCGCCGTTCGCCGACAACCTGCCGGTGCTGCTCGCACTCGCCGGCATCTGGCACGTCAACGCGATGGGCCATGGCAGCCACTGCGTGCTGGCCTATGACGACCGCCTCAAGCGCTTCCCCGCCTATCTCCAGCAATTGGAGATGGAGAGCAACGGCAAGTCCGTTGGGCTCGACGGCCTGCCGGTGCCGCAGGCGACCAGCCCGGCGCTGTTCGGCGAGCCGGGGACGGACGCTCAGCACAGCTTCATGCAGCTGATCCACCAGGGCACCGGGGTGATCCCCGTCGATTTCATCATGGCCGCCAGCCCGGACCACAGCCGGGCCGACGCGCACGACATCCTGCTGGCCAACGCACTCGCCCAGGCGCAGGCGCTGCTGGCCGGGCGGAGCCTGGCGGATGTACTCGCCGAGGGCACCGACCCGGCGATCGCCCCGCACCGCGTGTTCTCCGGCGACCGGCCGAGCATCACCATCCTGTTCCGCCGGCTGGACGCGTTCAGCCTCGGCCGGCTGATCGCACTGTATGAGCACAAGGTGGCGGTGCAGGGCTGCCTCTGGGGCATCAACAGCTTCGACCAGTGGGGCGTGGAGCTGGGCAAGGTGCTGGCTGGCGGCGTGCTGGCGCAATTGCGCAAGCCGGGCGCGGGTGAGCAGGATGGATCGACCGAGGCGCTGCTGGCCCGCATCCACGATCTTCGCGCCGGATAGCCGGTGGCCACGATCCGGCTGCTGTCGGAACTGACGGTCAACCGGATCGCGGCCGGCGAGGTGATCGAGCGCCCGGCCGCGGCGGTGCGCGAGCTGGTGGAGAACGCGCTGGATGCCGGCGCCACGCGCATCGACGTGGTGCTGGCCGGCGGCGGCATCGACCGCATCGAGGTGGCCGACAACGGCCACGGCATGACGCCGGACGAGCTGACGCTGTGCATCCAGCGGCATGCGACGTCGAAACTCGCCGATGACGATCTGATCAATATCGCCACCCTCGGCTTCCGGGGCGAAGCGCTGCCGAGCATCGGGGCGGCCGGACGGCTCGCAATCACCACCCGCCAGGCGGGAGCGGACAGCGCCTTCGCTTTGTCGGTGGAGGGCGGCAGCCTGACCCCCGCCGCCCCCACCGCCGGCGCGCCCGGCACCCGCGTGGTGGTGCGCGACCTGTTCTTCGCCACCCCCGCCCGGCGCAAGTTCCTGCGCACGCCGCGCGCCGAGGGCGAGGCGGCAGCGGCGGCAGTGCGGCGGCTGGCCTTCGCGGCGCCGGGGGTGGCGTTTCGGCTGGAAGTGGACGGGCGCACCGATTTCGATCTGCCGGCGCAGTCGCGGGCGGCGCGGGTGGCCGCGCTGCTGGGGCCGGAGGCGGCGGGGGCGCTGCTGGAGGTGGATTTCACCGCGGGCGACCTGTCGGTCTCCGGATTTGCCGCAGCCCCGAGCTTCACCCGCGCCAACGCGCTGGGGCAGACGCTGATCGTCAATGGCCGCCCGGTGGTGGACCCGCTGCTGCGCACCGCCGTGCGGGTAGCCTATCGCGACGTCATCGCGATGGGGCGGCACCCGGTGGTGGTGCTGTATCTCAGCGTGCCGGCCGAGGCGGTGGATGTGAACGTGCATCCGGCCAAGGCGGAGGTGCGGTTCCGCGAGGCGGATGCGGTGCGCGGGCTCGTCATCCGCGCCTTGTCCCGCGCGCTGTCCGGCGGGGCGGGGCCGGCGGTGGCGCCGTCCGGGGTTCGCTATCAGTCCGTGCAGCGGCCTTCGATGAGCCTGCGCCCGCCGCCCCCCGCGCCAAGCGGCCTGCGGGAGTTCGCCCTGCCCTTCGATGCCGCACCCGCCGCGCGCACCCTGCCGCCGCCCGAGCGGTTCCACGGGCCATTCCCGCAGGCCGGCGGGGATTTTCCGCTCGGCGCGCCGGTGGCGCAGGTGCTGGATACCTATGTGATCGCCGTCGCCGCGGATGGCAGCCTTGTGCTGGTCGATCAGCACGCCGCACATGAGCGGCTGACGCATGAGGAGCTGCGCGGCCAGATCGAGGCAGGGGCGGTGCGCAGCCAGCCGCTGCTGCTGCCGGGCGTGGTCGATCTGGCACCCGACGATGCCGCCCGGCTGATCGCCCGCGCGCCGGAACTCGCCCGCTTCGGGCTGGAGATCGAGGCCTTCGGGCCAGGTGCCGTGCTGGTGCGGGCGCTGCCGGCGGTGCTCGGCGCCCCCGATCCGGCGGCCCTGCTGCGCGACCTCGCCGACGAATTCGCCGAGATGGACGAGGCCACCAGCCTGTCCGCCCGGCTGGATGCCGTGGTCGCCCGGCTGGCCTGCCACGGCAGCATCCGGGCGGGGCGGCGGCTGTCCGGCCCGGAGATGGATGCGCTGCTGCGCCGGATGGAGGCGACGCCGCGGGCGGCGACGTGCAGCCATGGGCGGCCGACGTTCCTCAAGCTGTCGAAGGCGGAGATCGAGCGGATGTTCGGGCGGCGATAGTCGTACGATCGTCGCCGGCGCTGGTCGCCGGAGACGTGAATCGTCCGCCCGCTCAAGCCCGCCAGACGGTGATCCGCGCGGCCCCGATCGCCCGGTCCGCCAGCATCTCACCCAGCCCCGGCAGGTCGGCCTCGCGCGGGGTTTCCACCACCAGCAGGGAGTCCGCCGCCAGCCAGCCGCGCCCGCGCAGCGCGGTGACGGCGGGGGCGATGAGGCCGGAGGCGTAGGGCGGATCGAAGAAGGCCAGCGTCGCCGCGGCCTCGGCAAACGGGGGTTTGGTGGCATCGGCGCGCAGCACCCGGCACAGGGCGGCGGCGCCGCAGCGGGCGATGTTGGCCTGCAGGGCGGCCAGCGCGGGGGCGGCGTTCTCGAAGAAGACCGCGCGGGCGGCCCCCCGCGACAGGGCTTCCAGGCCGAGGGCGCCAGTGCCGGCGAAGGCGTCCAGCACCACCGCATCCGCCACCACCGCGCGACCCGCCCAGGGGGCGTGCATCAGCATGTCGAACAGGGCCTGGCGGGCACGGTCGGAGGTCGGGCGGGTGGCCGTGCCTTCAGGGGCGACCAGCGGCCTCCCGCGCCAGATCCCCGCGACGATCCTCACGGACCCGCAGAAATCTGCTCGCGCAGCACCTTGGCGGGCACTTCCTCGACGAGGCCGCGGTCGAGCTTGCCGAGCTGGAAGGGGCCGTAGGCAACGCGGATCAGCCGGCTGACCTGATAGCCGAGATGCGCCATCACCCGGCGGATTTCGCGGTTGCGGCCTTCCTTCAGGCTCATCGTCAGCCAGCAGTTGTCGCCCTTGCGGCTGTCCAGCCCCGCCTCGATCGCGTCGTAGCGCACGCCCTCGATGGTGACGCCCTTGGACAGGTTGGCGAGTGCCTGCTGCGTCACCGCGCCGAACACCCGCACGCGGTAGCGCCGGATCCAGCCGTTCGACGGCAGTTCCAGGCGACGGGCCAGCGCGCCGTCATTGGTCAGCAGCAGCAGGCCCTCGGAATTGAGGTCGAGACGGCCGACGCTGACAACGCGGGGCAGGCTGGTCGGCAGGCGCTCGAACACCGTGGGCCGGCCCTGCGGGTCGCGGTGGGTGGTCACCAGCCCCTCGGGCTTGTGGTAGCGCCACAGGCGGGTGCGCTCGGGGTTGTCGATCAGCTTGCCGTCCAGCACCACCAGATCGCCGGGCACCACGAAGGTGGCAGGGTGGGTGATGACGGCGTTGTTGATCTTCACCCGGCCTTCGGTGATCAGCTTCTCAGCGTCCCGCCGGCTGGCGGCACCGGCGCGCGCGAGCCACTTGGCAATGCGCTCGCCAGCGGCGCGCTCGGGGGCGGCGAGTTCGTCGGGGGTTTCGTCGGCGGGCTCGGCCGGCAGGGCGTTCATGACCGGCACGCCGCGATCAGCGCGTCGAAGATGCGCCGGTCGCCCTGGTCGATGTGGAATTCGGGATGCCACTGCACGCCCAGCGCGAAGCGGAAGCGCGTATCCTCGATCCCCTCGATCACCCCGTCAGGCGCGGTGGCGTTCACCACCGCCGTCGGCCCGGCGCTGCGCACCGCCTGGTGGTGGGAGGAGTTGACATGCATCGTAGCTGCGCCGACGACGCGGTGCAGCAATGTGCCGGGCACCACGGAGACAGCGTGGCCGGCCTGGTCGCGCGGGTTCTTCTGCTCGTGCTCCAATGCGCCGGGAATGGAGTCGGGGATATGCTGGATCAGGGTGCCGCCGAGGGCGACGGCCAGAAGCTGCTCGCCGCCGCAGATGCCCAGCACCGGCAGGTTGCGCGCGAGGGCAGCGCGCACCAGGGCCAGCTCGGCGGCGGTGCGCGTGTACTTCGTCGTCACCGTGGCGTGGGTGCTGGCGTCGCCGTACATCGACGGATCGACGTCGAACGCCCCGCCGGTGACCACCAGCGCGTCGATCCGGTCGAGATAGGCCTCGGCCAGATCGGCGTGGTGGCCGAGGGCGACAGGCAGGCCGCCGGCAGCGGCGACGGCCGCGGTATAGTTGGTCCGCAGCGCGTACCAGGGGAATTTCGACCAGCCGCCCGGCTTCTCGACATCGAGGGTGACACCGACCAGCGGCAATGTATGCGTGTTCATGCCGCTCTCTATGCGCCGATGGCAGCCGGGGGCAAGCGCGGATGAATGCGGGGATGGATATGGCGCTCGCCGAGGCACGGGCGGCAGCGGCCCGCGGCGAGGTACCGGTGGGGGCGGTGGTGCTCGACCGCGACGGCCGCGTGCTCGCCGCGGCCGGCAACCGGGTGGAGGAATGCCACGACGCCGCGGCGCATGCCGAGCTGCTCGCCCTGCGCGAAGCCGCCCGCCTGCGCGGCTCCGCCCGGCTGCCGGATTGCGATCTGGTGGTGACGCTGGAGCCCTGCCCGATGTGTGCCGCCGCGATCGGCCTGTTCCGCATCCGTCGCCTCACCTTCGGCGCCTATGATCCCAAGGGCGGCGGGGTGGAGCACGGGCCGCGCATTTATGCCGCCCCCGGCGCCGCGCACCGGCCGGAGGTGGTGGGCGGGGTGCGCGAGGCCGAGAGTGCCGCCCTGCTGCGGGATTTCTTCGCGGGGTTGCGCGGATGAGCGGCAATCTGCGCGGGGCGGCGCTGATGTCCGCCGCCGGGCTGTTCTTCGTCTTCGAGGCGCTGGCCCTGCGCTGGCTGACGACGCACGGCGTGCCGGTTTCGGTGCAGGTCTGCGCCCGGGCGGCGGGGCAGCTGGTCTGGGTGCTGCCGCTGATCGTCGGCAGCCGGTTCGGCGTGTTCCGCACCCGCCACGCGCCGCTGCATGTGCTGCGCGGCTGCGCCTCCCTGGCAACATGGAGCTTCTATTTCGCCTCGCTGGCGCGGCTGGAACTGGCGACGGCCTCGGCGCTCTCCTTCACCAACGTCGTGTTCACCTCGCTGCTGGCCGGGCCGGTGCTGGGGGAGCGGGTGGATCGCTGGCGCTGGGCGGGCGCGCTGATCGGGCTGGGCGGGATCGGGCTGATGCTGCGGCCGGGGGGCGGGGTGGATCTGCTGGGTGCGGCATTCGGGATTGCCGGGGCGCTCGCCTGGTGCGGGATCACGCTGAGCTCCCGCCGGCTGACCCGCACAGACAGTACGCCGACGATCCTGGCCTGGGTGGGGCTGGTGACCTTCAGCGGCTCCCTGCCGTTCGCAGCGCTGGACTGGGTGATGCCGGCGCCGCTGGTATGGGTGGTGATCGTGACGATGTCGCTGGTGACGCCCGGGATCATCTGGCTGGTCACCGAGGCGCTGCGGGCCGGGGAGGCCTCCGCCGTGGTGCCGTTCCAGTATCTGCGCCTGCCGCTGTTCGCGCTCGCCGGCTGGCTGCTCTACGGCGAAGTGCCGGATGCGTGGAGCTGGCTGGGCGCGGCGGTGATCCTGACGGGCACCGGCGTGGTCACGCTGGCGGAGCTGCGGCGGCGATGAAGGCGGCCAGCCCAGCCTGATCCGGCAGCCCGGCGCGGTTGCCGGGCGAGAGGCACTTGATCGCGGCCACCGCCTGGGCGAGGGCCACGCACTCGGCGACCGGCCGCCCCGCCGCCAGCGCCCAGACGAAGCCGCCATGGAAGGCATCGCCGGCCCCGCTGGTATCGACCGGGGTGATGGCGCAGGCCGGCCCATGGTGCAGCCCGGCCGCATCGCGCCACAGATAGCCCTGCGCCCCCATCGTCACCCCCGCATGAGCGGGGCCGAGCGCGCGCACCCTGTCCAGCGCCGCAGCCGGGTCGCCGGGCGCGAACTCGGCCAGGCCGGGGGTGGAGAACACGGCGTAGTCGGCCAGGGCGAGCAGGCCGGGCAGTGCCGCCCCCGCGCCGATATCGCCGTCCAGCACGGTGGCCACCCCCGCCGCGCGGGCGGCGCGGAACAGCGCCAGCGCGCCCGCCGGCCAGCGCACATCCGCCAGCACCGCCCGCGCCGTGGCGACCGGGGCGAGGTCGAGCCAGTCCGCACCCTCCGCCAGCCCGGCGCCGCGATGATTGACCAGCAGCCGCTCGCCCTGCGCATCGACGATCACGGCGGAGGTGGAGGACTGGCCGCCGGCAAAGCCGCGCAGCCCGGCGGTGTCGATCCCCTCCGCCACCAGCCCGGCGCGGATCGCCTGGCCCGCGAGGTCCTCGCCCACCCGGCCACAGAAGGCGACGCGCGCGCCGAGCCGGGCCGCCGCCACCGCCGCGTTGGCCGCCATCCCGCCGCCCACCTCCTCCACCCCATGCGCCCGCAGCTTCTGCGGCACCGGCGGGAAGGCGGCGATATGATAGATGCGGTCGAGGGCGGCATGGCCGAGGCAGATGATCGTCGGTGCGGTCACGAAAATTCCTGGCCGGATGGTTGCGTGGTCATGGGCGTAATGAGCACAATCGCCGCCGCCAGCGTCAATCCGTGCCGGCCAACGAGGAGCCTGAAATGGCCCAGGACGAAGTCGATATCCTGATCATCGGCGCCGGGGCGGCGGGGGCGGCGGCGGCGTGGCGGCTCTCCGACGCCGGCTGCCGCATCCTCTGCCTGGAACAGGGCGGCTGGCACGACCCGGCCAGCTACTCCACCGCCTTTGCCGACTGGGAGTTCCGCGCCGCTTCGAACTTCAGCTTTGACCCGAACATCCGCGGCCTGCCGGAAGACTACCCGGTGGAGAACAGCGAATCGGACATCCTGCCGCTGATGTTCAACGCCGTGGGCGGCAGCACGGTGCACTGGACGGCGCATACGCCGCGCTTCCACCCCTCCGATTTCCGGGTGCGCACGCTGGACGGCGTGGCGGACGACTGGCCCTTCACCTACGCCGACCTGGAACCCTACTACGACCTGAACGATACCTGGATGGGCTGCTCCGGCATCGCCGGCGACCCCGCCAACCCGCCGCGCTCGCCCCGGCCGATGCCGCCGCTGCCGCTGGGCCCGGACGGCGAACGGCTGGCGCGCGGCTTCGACAGGCTGGGCTGGCACTGGTGGCCGTCGGACTCCTACATCAACTCGCAGCCCTATCGCGGGCGCGGGGCGTGCAACAACTGCGGGCCGAACGGGCTGGGCTGCACGGTGGGCGCCAAGGGCTCGACGGATGTGACCTACTGGCCCGCCGCCATCGCCAACGGGGTGCAGCTGCGCACCGGGGCGCGGGTGTTCGAGATCACCACCGGCCCGGACGGGCGGGCGACCGGGGCGCGCTACTACGATGCCGAGGGCCAGGTGCAGTTCCAGCCCGCCCGCGCAGTCGTGGTCGCCGCCAACGGCGTCGGCACGCCGCGCCTGCTGCTGCTTTCTGCCAGCGAGCGCCATCCGCACGGCCTGGCCAACCGCAGCGGCCAGGTCGGCCGCAACCTGATGTTCCACCCCTATGCGATGGTCACCGGCTTCTTCGACGACGCGATCACGCCGACCTGGCAGGGGCCGCTGGGCAATGTGCTGATCTCACAGGAATTCTACGAGACCGATGCCGCCCGCGGCTTCCTGCGCGGCTATTCCTATCAGATGAACCGCAGCACCGGCCCCGCCCGCACCGCCGCCGGCTTCACCCTGCCGCCCGTCGCCTGGGGGGCGGACCACCACCGCGAATTCGCCCTGCGCTTCGGCAATTCCAGCCTGCTCGCGGTGATCGGCGAAGACCTGCCGGAGGCGCACAACCGCGTCACCCTCGACCCCGTGCTGACCGACCGCCACGGCATCCCCGCCCCGAAGGTTGCCTACCGCCTGTCCGACAACTCCCGCCGCCAGCTCGACCACGGCATCGCCAATGCCGAGAAGGTCCTGCGCGCGGCCGGGGCTCATACGGTGATGTCCAGCCCCCTGCAACGCAGCGGCGGCTGGCATCTGATGGGCACGGCGCGGATGGGCAGCGACCCCGCAACCTCCGTGGTGGATGGCAACGGCCAGGCGCATGACGCGGACAACCTGTTCATCCTCGACGGCAGCGTCTTCGTCACCGGCGGTGCGGTGAACCCGACGCCGACAATCCAGGCGATCGCGCTGAGGGTCGCGGACCATATCCGCACCCGGCTGCCCGACCTCACCAACCGCTGAAAGGACCGGGAAGATGACGCTCGCTGCCGCCATGGACCGCCTGATCCCCCCCGTGGACGACGTGCCCGGCGCCGGAGCCATGCTGGAGGCGGCGCTGGCGATGGCCGCCCGCCATGACCGCTTCCGCACCGTTCCCACCGCCTTCGCCGCCGCCCTGCCGGCGGATTTCGCCGGGCTGCCCGCCGCCGCCCAGGACGCCGCCCTGCGCGCGGTTGAACAAACGGCGCTGCCGCTGTTCCGCGAGATGCTCGAACTCGTCACGCTGGCCTACTACGCCGACCCGCGCGTGCATGCCCGGATCGGCTGGCGCAGCGGGCCGCTGCAACCGCGCGGCTTCCCGCTGCCGCCGTTCGACGAGGCGGTGCTGGCCACGGCGCGGCGGCGCGCGCCATTCTGGCGGGGCGTCTGACCCCTCCTTTCACGAGACCCCCATCATGCCGCTTTCCCGTATCCGCGCCGCGTTGACCGGCGTCTCCGGCGTGCATGTCACGCCCTTCACCCCGTCCGGCGCGATCGACCCGGGGCTGCTGGAACGGGTGGTCGATGATCTCGCGGCCGCCGGGATCGACAACATCGTCACCGGCGGCAACACCGGCGAATTCTACGCGCTGGACCATGCCGAGGTCTGCGCCGTCTATGCCCGCGCCATCGCCGCCAATGCCGGGCGCAGCACCGTCACCGCCGGCGTCGGCCGGTCGCTGCCCGAAGCCCGCCGCCTCGCCGAGGCCGCCGCCCGGCTGGGGGCGGATGCGGTGATGATCCACCAGGTGCCCGACCCCTTCGCCTCCCCGCGCGGGGTGATCGCCTATACCCATGCAGTGTCGGACACGACCGACCTGCCGGTGGTGCTGTATCTGCGGCAGGACAATTTCTCGCCAGGGGAACTGGGCGATCTCGTCGGCCACCCCCGCGTCGTCGGCGTGAAATACGCCGCCCCCGAGCCGCTGCGCCTGGCCGAACGCATGCGCCAGACCGCCGGCAGCGGCCTGCTGTGGCTGTGCGGCCTGGCGGAGGCCTGGGCGGTGCCGTTTGCCGCCGTCGGTGCGCGCGGCTTCACCTCCGGCCTCGTCAACGTCCACCCCGCCCTGTCGCTCGCCGTGCGCGACGCGCTGGCCGCCGGAGACTTCGCCGCCGCCCGCACCCTCACCCACAGCATCGCCGCCTTCGAGGCGATGCGCGCGCGCGAATTCAACGGCGCCAACGTCACCGTGGTGAAGGCGGCGATGCGGATGCAGGGCCTGCCGGTGGGTCTCACCCGCCCGCCCGCCACCGCCGACATCTCCGCCACGGCCCGCGCCGAACTCGCAGCCATCCTCGCCGAATGGGGCCTCGCCATGCCCGCAGGAGACCACGCATGAAAATCACCGCCATTGAGACCATCCAGATCCGCGAATACCCGAACCTGATCTGGGTCGAGGTGGAAACCGATGAGGGCATCACCGGCCTGGGCGAGACCTTCCGCGGCGCCGATGCGGTGGCCGGGCAGATCCACAGCCTCGTCGCCGCCTATCTGCTCGGGCGCGACCCGTTGCAGATCGAGATGCACAGCAACGCGCTGATCAACGGCATGCTCGGCTTCGCCAGCACCGGCGCGGAGCTGCGGGCCGCCTCGGCGATCGACATCGCTTTGTGGGACATCTTCGGCCAGGCGATGGGCCAGCCGATCCATCAGATGCTGGGCGGGCTGAGCCGGCCGAGCGTGCCGGTCTACAACACTTGCGCCGGCTACACCTACAACAACCGCTCGGTGAAGCAGCGGCAGATCGAGGCCGGCACAGCCCAGAAATCCGACATCGGGCCGTATGACGACCAGGTCGCCTTCGTCGAAGCCGCCGATGAGCTGGCGCATTCGCTGCTGGAGGAAGGCTACGGCGCGATGAAGATCTGGCCGTTCGACGTCTTCGCCGAAAAGTCCGGCGGGCTGGCGATCTCGGCGGCCGAGCTGCGCCAGGCGCTGGAGCCGTTCGAGAAGATCCGCGCCGCCGTGGGCGACCGGATCGAGGTGATGTGCGAACTGCACTCGATGTGGAACCTGCCGGCGGCCAAGCGGATCGCCAAGGCGCTGGAACCGATGAAGCCGTTCTGGGCCGAAGACCCGATCAAGATGAACAACATCGCCAACCTGCGCGAATACGCGGACGCCACCACCATCCCGGTCTGCGCCAGCGAAACGATGGGCCCGCTCACGGGGTTCCGCGACCTGCTGGCCGCCGGCGCCACCTCGGTGGTGATGCTCGACCTCGGCTGGTGCGGCGGGCTCTCCGAAGCCCGCAAGATCGCCGCCCTGGCCGCGGCCTATCAGCGCCCGATCGCCCCGCACGACTGCACCGGGCCGGTGGTGCTCACCGCCTCCCTGCACCTGTCGCTGCACGCGCCGAACACGCTGTATCAGGAAGTCGTGCGCGCCTTCCTGTGGGGCTACTACCGCGACCTCGTCACCGACCTGCCGGTGGTCAAGCAGGGTCTCGCCTACCCGATGACCGGCGCGGGCCTGGGCACCAAGCTGCATCCCGGCGTACGCGCCCGTCCGGACGCGATCATCCGGCGGAGCGATCTCAAGGGTCGGTGAAAAGGGATGGTAGCGGCGGGCGGATTTGAACCACCGACCAAGGGATTATGATGCGGTTAGTTCATGGTTTTACATTTATATTTCAATGGGTTGTAGAGCCATTTTTTCAGTGCGCCACAAAGTGCGCTATCGCAAGACCTAATATTTCCCAGGGAATTGGCACGCCAGTGACCTTGCGGCACTGCTTGGGCACAGGGCAAGTGTCGTGTTTTTAGTGTCGTGTCACACGACATCGGCATGTCTGGCTGTGCAGGTTCGCGTTGCGGAGTTTCGGGAGCACGACATCGCTGGTGTCTGTGCTGGAAAGTGCACTGCACACGGTGATTGCAGTGGCAAAATTCTGGCGAGCAGGATGCAGCCATGGCTCAGGCGGTGGCGGCTGGCAAGCGCAACGGTGTCAGGAGGTGATTGGCAGCTTGCGTGAGTGATTGGCTGTGTGTCACTGGATCCGACATCGCATCCTAACACGTGGTGTGTGGTGGTCGATGGCTCGATCTACCCACAGGCTCAGGTTTATAAAGACTTTGTATATTCCAGGGTACGCGAGCATGCTGTGGGATGCAGCGTTTGTCACGCGCCTTGGAGCGTGCTCCAGGGCATGCTAAAATGACCAAGAGCAATCACAGATAGGTTGCCGACGATGACCAGGTTGGGGCGCAGGTTTACAGGCTGGTTGGCGCTGTCGCTGCTTTTGAGTTCTGGAATAGCGCCGATCGCCTGGGCTCAACCCAATTTTTCAAGCTCTTTATCTTACATGTCAACTGTTACGCTATGTATTGTAGCCCTGAATATTTATCGGACAGATTAGACTTGTTGCGAAAGTCTGCGGCCTATTTCGACCACCAGTTCGTGGCACCGGGCCAATCTGTCGGGCTTTTCAGAATGGCATGAACCCCGCTTCGATGTTCACCAGCCCCGCGATGATCGACGTTTTGGTGTGATGGGTGTCG
>CAMCJI010000055.1 GCA_945874805.1 Asaia bogorensis
CCGCCCAGGCGAACGGCGCGGAGGTGGTGGACATCCCCACCGGCGTCGGCTTCTGCATGTATATCCGCCGCGAATGCCTGGCCGCGACCGGGGTGTTCCGCGCCGACGTGTTCGCCCAAGGCTATGGCGAGGAGAACGACTTCTGCCGCCGTGCGCATCACCTCGGCTGGCGGCATGTGGCGGTGACCGGCGCCTATGTCGCGCATGTCTCCGGCGCCTCGTTCGGGGCGGCAACGGCGCCGCTGCTCGTGCGCAATCTGGCGCTGCTGGAGCAGTTGCATCCCGGCTACCGCGCCGCCATCGCGCGCTTCCAGGAAGCCGACCCGCTCGCGCCCGCGCGCCGGCGCATCGATGTGCTGCGCTGGCGGGCGGCCCGGCGGCGCCGCCCGGCTGCCGCCATCCTGATCACCCACAACCAGGGCGGCGGCACCGAGCGGGTGGTCGCCACCCGGGCGGCGGCGCTGCGCGCGCGCGGCCTGCGCCCGATCGTGCTGCGCCCGGCCGCAGCCCCGGACGAAATCCCCGATGGCAGCGTGGCCGTGGCCGAGCCGGAGGGCGAGGCTTATCCCGCCCTGCGCTACCACCTGCCCGCCGAGGCCGATGCGTTGGCCGCCTTGTTGCGCGGCGACCGGGCCGAGGTGATTGAGGTGCACCACATGCTCGGCCACGATCACGCCCTGCTGGCGCTCGCCGCCCGGCTTGGCGTGCCGACGCAATTTCACGTGCACGACTATGCGAGCTTCTGCCCGCGCATCAGCCTGCTGGGCATCGACCGGCGCTATTGCGGCGAGCCGGAGCAGGTGGGCACCTGCGAGGCCTGCATCGCCGATGCCGGCTCGCATCTGCATGAGACGATCGGGGTTGCCGCCCTGCGCGCCCGCAGTGCCGCCGATTTCGCCGCCGCCGTGCGTGTTTGCGTGCCCTCCGCCGATGCCGCGGCCCGGCTGCGCCGCCACTTCCCGCGCCTTGCCCCCGAGGTCGCCTCGCCGGAGGATGACCGCGATCTGCCGCCGCTCTCGCCGGCGCCGCAGGGCGCGCGGCGGCGAGTCGTCGTCGTCGGTGCGATCGGGCCGGAGAAGGGCTACGACGTGCTGCTGGCCTGCGCGCGCGATGCGGCGGCGCGCGATCTGCCGCTGGAATTCATCGTCGCCGGGCATACGGTGGACGATGCGCGGCTGCTGGAGACTGCTCGCGTATTCGTGACCGGGCGCTATGCGGAAGATGAGGCGATGGCGCTGATCCGGGCGCAGAATGCCCAGATTGCCTTCATTCCCTCGATCTGGCCGGAGACATGGTGTTTTGCCCTTGGCAGCGCCTGGCGGGCCGGTCTGGGGGTCGCCTGCTTCGATATCGGCGCCCAGGCCGAGCGCCTGCGCGCCACCCGTCGCGGCTGGCTGTTGCCGCTGGGGCTACCCACCGTTGCAATCAACAACGCTTTGTTGTCTGTCAGTCCGAGGCTTGCCGATGTATGACGCTGAAGCTGCCGCCCGCCGCCCTGCGACCATGGCCGCCTCCGGCCCTGGACAAATGACCGACAAGAGTGAGACCCGCATGTCCGACGCTGCCCCTCCCGGCCAGACCGCCCGCCCGCCGCGGGTTCTGGAACTCAACGTCACCGGCCATATGATGACGCTGGAGACCGGCGTGTTCTGTGTGGTGGCCAAGCGCTCACCCGCTGCCGATGTCGCCTCCGGCCTGCCGGGCGTGCGGCTCAGCCTGCCGCCGGGCGTGGCCGGGCGGCCGGATCTGGTGAAGATCGTCAGCGACAGCGGCGACGGCTGGCTCAGCGGCTTTGGGGACGCAGCGCTGGTGCATGTGCGCCAGGGCCCGGCGCAGGTGATGGTCACCATCTACCAGGAGCCCGGCAAGCCGGACGGCGCGCCGAGCCTGCAGGTGCTGCAGTTGTTCGACCAGGTGCCGCCGACGCTCAGCTTCGGTGCTCCGCCACCCGGTGTGACCACCGTGCCGGTGCCCATGCCCGCTGCCGCCGCCGCCGCGAACGAGCCGGTGCAGATGGACATGGTCGCGCATATCCAGGGCCGCGGCGATGTCGGCGCGCTGATTGGCGACTGGCTCGGTGAGGTTGGCAGCAAGCGCTGGGTGGAGGGCTTCGCGGTTGCCCCGATCGCCGGCGTTTCGCCCGAGGACATCGAATACCAGGCCGTGCTCGGCCGCGGCTGGCTCTCCCCCTGGGCCGAGGGCGGCCAGTTCTGCGGCAGCCGTGGCATGGCGCTGCCGGTGCTGGGCCTGAAGCTGCGCCTGCGCGGCAAGGCGGCCGAGGAAATGGAGTGCGTCTACTCCGCCTCCTTCATCGACGGCACGCAGGTCGGCCCGATGGCGGCCGGGGAGACGGCGGAGTCCGAAAGCCTCGCCCCGCTGGAGGCCTTCCAGGTGGTGCTGCGGCGCAAGGGCGGCGGTGTGCCGGCCACCCGGCCCGCGCCAGTGGCACCCCTGGCGAAGCCGAAGGTTGTCAAACCCGCAACGAGGCTTCCCGCCAAGCCTGCGGCCAAGAAGGCCAAATAGGCCCGGCATGGCCAACGGCACCCGGCCGTGAGGTTCCTGTTCGTCCACCAGAACTTCCCGGGGCAGTTTCTGCACGTCATCAAGCATCTGCAGGCGCAGGGGCATGAGGTCGTGTTCATCGCCCAGCCGAACGAAAACCGCATCGTCGGCGTCCGCTGCGCCTATTACGAGCGCCCGGCAGACCCGCCGGAGGGCATCGGCACTGGCGTGCGCGACATGGAGCTGGGCATGCGCCGGGGCGAGCAGGTCGCCCGCGTGGCGCGCAATCTGCGCGGGCTGGGCTTCACGCCGGACATCATCATCGGCCATCACGGCTGGGGCGAACTGCTGAACCTGCGCGACGTGTTCCCGTCCACGCCGATCCTCGGCTACTTCGAGTTCTTCTATCAGGAGAACGGGCAGGACGTGAACTTCGACCCGGAGTTCCCGATCGACGAGAGCCATTACCCGCGCATCCGCTCGATGAACATGATCAACCTGCTCGCCTTGTCGCTGGAGCAGTACGGCCAGACGCCGACGCGCTGGCAGCTCACCCGCTATCCGCTGTGGGCGCAGCAGCAGATCAAGGTGCTGCCGGAGGGGGCGGACCTCGACCTCTGCCGGCCCAACCCGGATGCGCGCCGGCAGGTGTTTGCGATGGGCGACTTCAAGGTGGGGCCGAAGGACAAGCTGGTGACCTTCGTCGCGCGCAATCTGGAGCCGTATCGCGGCTTCCACACGATGATGCGCGCGCTGCCGGACCTGCTGCGTGGCCGAAAGGATGTGAAGGTCATCATGGTCGGCGGCGACGACGTCAGCTACGGCGCGCGGCTGGCCGGCAGCACGTGGCGCCAGCACATGCAGCGCGAACTGGCGGGCAAGTATGACGCGAGCCGGGTGCTGTGGCCCGGGCAGGTGCCCTATCCGGTGTATCTCAGCCTGCTGCAACGCTCAGACGCGCATGTGTATCTCACCTATCCCTTCGTGCTCTCCTGGTCGCTGCGCGAGGCGATGGCGACGGGCTGCGCCATCATCGGCGCGGATGTCGAGCCGGTGGCTGAACTGATCACCGACGGGCGGACGGGGCTGCTGACCTCCTGCCTCGATGCCCGGGCGCTGGCGGCGAAGATATTGGGATTGCTGGAGGATCCCGCTCTTTCGGCCAGCCTGCGGAGCAACGCCCGGCGCTATGCGGAGAAGCATCTCGACATGCGGCTGCACCTCGCCGCCTTCGACGCGCGCATCCATGAAATCACCGGGCTGAACCCGGCCGCACCGGTGGTGCTGCGGCCGCGGGCGGCGAAGAAGGTTACGCCGCCGCCGCCTGCTGCACCGCCGGCCCGCCGGCGAGCGAAAACCGCGTAAACACCCGGTTGCGGGCGGGCAGCATCGCCACGTCCATCACGCCCAGCGCCGGTTCCATGACGATCATAGCCACCGTGGCGGAGTCCCCGCCGCTCTCGCTGACGCCGCGCCGCGGCGGGCGGCAGACCGACCAGGGGGAGGCGAAATCGTCGAACAGCGCGGCTTTCACGTCGTCCGGGGTGATCGCGCCGACGCGGCCCGCCAGTAGGTCGCGCACCCGCATGTCGCGGTAGATCGAGCAGGGGGTGTTCGCCAGCCCGGTATCCCGCAGCTTCGCCAGGGCGACGGGGCTGGTGAAGTGGTTGGAATGGGTCAGTAGCCCGCCTTGGGCGAACACCTGGAACGCCTCGTCCGGCGCACATTCGAAATTCACCACCACCGCCTGGCCATCGGGCACGGAGGCGCTGACGGTCATGTTGTTGGCCGCCGACTTCGGCGTGGCATACACCGCGCGCATCGCCAGCGCGCCGTGTGCCTGCTCCAGCACGCGGCGGCGGATCAGCGCCAGCGGCACCCCGGCGCTGCGGTAGTCGCGGTCGGATTCCAGGTAGTTCGCGGTGATCGCCACCCCCGCGCCGTTCAGGCCGGAGCGGGCGAGCCCGCCGGCTTCGGTGAAGGTGAGGATATCCGGCCCGTCATCGCGGCGGATGCGCAGGACGATGGCGGTATCGACGCATTCGGCCTTCCAGTCCCAGTTCTGCGCGTGGATCATCCTTCTGTCGCGCGCCGCGTCCGGCAGCACCACCACGGATGTGCAGCCGTCCGGCGCCGCCGCCTCGGCCAGCCGCGCCCGCAGGTCCGGGCGGGAGGCCAGCTTGAGGATCTCTGTGCGGGCGTTGAGCAAAGCGATATGGGCAAACGGAACGTCGGCCCCCTGGGCGATGCCGTGCATCTCCTCCACATGGGCGGGATCGAAGCGCTGCATCAGCGGCACGTAGTCGGCCACCAGCGCGGCAAGCCCGGCCTCGTCCAGCCCGGCCTTGCTGATCTGGGCGGCGTAGTGGGCGATGCCGAGGCGGATGCGCGCGGCCGCCTGCTGGCCGTGCTGCACGCCGCGCGCATGCGGCGGGCCGGACACCTCGATGAGCGGGCAGGGGGCGATGGTCATGCGGCGTCTCCGTGGGGCGGGCGATCATGCACCGGGGCGCGCGGCCTGTAACGTCCCCCGTGCGTGCCGGTCCACCCTGATATACTCTGGAGGCCGTGATGCGCGCTGTTCTGTTCGCCCTTGCCTTGCTCGCTCCGTTCTCAGCGATGGCGCAGAGCCGGCCGGTGGTGGTGGAGTTGTTTACCTCCCAGGGCTGCTCCTCCTGCCCGCCGGCCGATGCGCTGCTGCACGGCCTGGCCAAGCGCGGGGATGTGCTGGCACTGGCATTCCACGTCACCTACTGGGACCGGTTGGGCTGGAAGGACCCTTACTCCCTGCCGGAAGCCACAGCCCGCCAGCGCGAATTCTCCCGCCTTGCCGGCACGCGCCAAGTCTACAC
The DNA here is from genome assembly GCA_945874805.1 of Asaia bogorensis. GTDB lineage: Bacteria > Pseudomonadota > Alphaproteobacteria > Acetobacterales > Acetobacteraceae > CAIRTN01. The sequence continues at coordinate 5,355 of CAMCJI010000055.1, forward strand.
GCCGCAGATGATGGTCGACGGCAAGATCGACGTCGTCGGCTCGGATGTGCGCGGCGTGCGCGATGCCCTCGCCCGCGCCGCCGCCAGCCAGGCCGCCGGCCCGGCGCTGTCGGCCACGCGCGGCGTTGATGGTGTGACGATCACCCTCGGTGCCGGCCCCGGCAGCGGCCGGGTGCTGGTGGTGGGCTACGACCCCGAACGCACCACCCGCGTCGGCCGCGGTGAGAACGCCGGGCGCACGCTGACCGAAGCCAACATCGTCCGCAGCCTGACGGACGCCGGCGCCTGGGACGGCACGGCAGGGCGTCTGACGGTGGCGGCGCCAGCGGGCGAACGGATCGCGGTGCTGGTGCAGCGGGCGGACGGGGCGATCATCGCTGCGCATCGGGTGGCGTTTTAGGGGGGAGGGGCCTTGGTGACGGGCAGGCAGGCAAGGGGCCGGAAGGGTCTTCTTTTTTGAAAAAAAGAAGCAAAAAACTTTTGTCCACTGGGTTCGGCTTTTCGCGGCAGGATTGTTCTAGGTGGCGTTGTGTTTGATGGCTTCGCCGTCTTGGGAACCGAGTATGTGACTTGGCAGCGAAGCCCCCGAATTGCATCGAGACCCGACCAAAGCAAGCGTGGGTCCGCCGTTTGGCCGAGGATAACGGGTCGGGGTGGGAAAGCCGCGCGCAAACGAACAAAGTTTTTTTGCTTCTTTCCTGCGCGGCGTCTTCGCCGTCGCAAGTTCACAAAAAGAAGATTCTTGCCTTCTGGCTACCCTTCCCGATCCCAAGTCGTCGCCGTCACGCCCCGCGCGGTCAGCGCGAATTTCTGCACCTTGCCGTTCCCCGTCATCGGCAGGCTTTCGACGAGATCGACGTAGCGAGGGACGGCGAACTTCGCCAGTAGCGGCAGGCAGTGGGCGATCAGTTCGGCTGGGGTGGTGGGGGTGCGCAGGATGACGGCGGCCATCACCTCGTCCTCGGCGAGCGGGGAGGGGACGGGGAAGACGGCGGCGGTGGCGACGGCGGGGTGGCTCAGCAGCACCTGCTCGACCTCCCAGCTTGAGATGTTCTCGCCGCGGCGGCGGATGCTCTCCTTGAGGCGGTCGATGAAGCGGAACCAGCCGTCGGCTTCCTGCACCACGCGGTCGCCGGAGTGGAAGCGCAGGTTGCGCCAGGCCTCGACCGTTTTTTCCGGCATGTTCCAGTAGCCGGTGGCGAAGGCGAAGGGTTCGCGGGCGCGCAGCACGAGTTCGCCGGGCGTGCCGGGGGGGAGGGGGTTGTCATCCTCGTCCACCACCTGGGCTTCGAAGCCGTCCACGACGGGGCCGATGCTGTTCGGGCGGGTGCGGCCGGCGGTGGTGCCGATGACGAAGTTGGTCTCGGTGGAGCCGTAGCCATCCACCACTGCCAGCCCGGTGCGGGCGGTGAGGGCTGCGTGCAGATGGGCGGGCACGCCGGGGGCGAGGGCCACGCGCAGGCGGTGGGCGCGCTCGGCCTGGGAGGGCGGCTGGGCGAGCAGGATCGGCACCATCGCGCCGAGGACATAGGTGGCGGTGGCGCCCGACTCGGCCATCGCCGCCCAGAAGCCGGAGGCGGAGAAGCGGGGTTGCAGCACCATCGATGCTCCGTAGACCAGCGCCTGATAGAAGGTATTGAGCGCATTGGTATGGAACAGCGGCAGGGCGGAGCCGAGCACGTCGTCCGGCCCGATCTCCAGCAGGCGGCCGGTGTGGATGCCCCACCAGATCATCTGCGCCTGCGGGCAGCACACGCCCTTTGCCGGGCCGGTGGTGCCGGAGGTGTAGAGGATCGCCACCGTGTCGCCCGGCCGCAGATCGGCTTCCGGCAGCGCCGCGCCGGGGGGCGGCAGGGCGTCGAGCGGCCAGATGATGGGGATTGCGTGGTCGATGCTGTCCAGCACCGGCAGCAGGGCCGGATCGATCGCCAGCAACCGCGCGCCGGACTGGGTCAGCACGTGCTGCAACTGCGGGCCGCGCAGCCCGGCATTGACCGGCACGGCAATCACGCCCGACCAGGCGCAGCCCAGCACCATCTCCAGGAAGGCGAGCGAGTTGCCGCCCATGATCGCCACCCGGTCGCCGCGGGTGATGCCGGCCGCGGTCAGGCGGCCGGCGGCGCGGGCGGCGAGGCCCGGCGCCTGCGCATAGGTGAAGCCCTCGGCGCCGCAGCGGAACAGCGGTTTGCTGCCCAGATGCGCGCGGGCCCGCAGCAAAGCGGGCAGGGTGCGCTCAGCTGTCATGGCCGCCCAGATACGTCGCCAGCACGCGCGGATCGTGCAGCAGGTCCGATGCAGGCCCTTCCAGCGACAGCTCGCCGGTTTCCAGCACATAGGCGTAGTCCGCACTCTCCAGCGCGGCGCGGGCGTTCTGCTCCACCAGCAGGATCGACACGCCGAGCGAGCGCAGGCTGGCGATGATGCGGAACACCTCGCGCACGATCAGCGGGGCGAGGCCGAGCGACGGCTCGTCCAGCATCAGCAGCCGGGGCCGGGCCATCAGCGCGCGGCCGAGCGCGAGCATCTGCCGCTCCCCGCCGGAGAGCGTGCCGGCCTGCTGGGCGCGGCGCTCGGCCAGGCGGGGGAAGCGGCCATAGACCTCATCGAACATCCGCGCCGTGCCGACCCGGTCGCCGCGATGGCGCCAGGCGCCGAGCAGCAGGTTGTCGGCCACCGACATCTCGGCGAACAGTTCGCGCGACTCCGGCACCAGGGAGAGGCCGCGCTCCACCCGGTCCTCCACGTCCAGACCGGCGAGATCGGTGCCGTCATAGGTCACCGTGCCGCGCGAGGGCAGCAGCCCGGCCAGGGCCGCCAGCAGCGTCGTCTTGCCCGCGCCGTTCGGGCCGATGACGGTGACGATCTGCCCAGGCATCAACCGCAGCGACACGCCCTGCACCGCCTCCACCCGGCCATAGGCGACATGGATGTCGCGCGCCTCCAAAAGCGGCGTCATGCGACACCGCCGAGATAGGCTTCCTGCACCGCCGGATTGGCGCGGATGGCGGCGGGGCTGCCCTCAGCCAGGTGGATGCCGAAATCCATCACCACGATGCGATCGACGAGACCCATGACGAAATCCATGTCGTGTTCGACCAGCAGGATCGTCACGCCCTCGGCGCGCAACTGCCGCAGCAACTCGGCCAGCGCCAGCTTCTCCGGCCGGCGCAGGCCCGCGGCCGGCTCGTCGAGGATGACCAGCAGCGGATCGGCGGCCAGCGCCCGGGCGACTTCCAGCACACGCTGGCGGCCGAGCGGCAGGCTGCCGGCGAGCTGGTGCGGATTGTCGCCGAGGCCCACCCGGCGGAGCTGGCGCATCGCCTCGGCAGCGGCCTGCGTCTCCTCCGCCCGGTCCAGCCGCAGCGCGCCGGCAAGAAGGCCGGAGCGGGTGCGCAGATGCGTGCCGAGCATCGTGTTCTCCAGCAGCGACATGCCCGGCCGCAGCTTCACATGCTGGAAGCTGCGGGCGACCCCGAGACCGGCGATGGCGCGCGCCCGCAGCCCGGTCACGTCCTGCCCCAGCAGGCGCACCCGCCCGGCGGTGGGCGGCAGGGCGCCGGTGATCAGGTTGAACATCGTGCTCTTGCCCGCCCCGTTCGGCCCGATCAGCCCGAGGATCTCGCCGGCCTGCAGGCTGAACGACACGTCGTTGACCGCCACCAGCCCGCCGAAGCGCTTGGTCATGCCCTGCACCTCCAGGATGGTGGTGCCCGCCGCCGGCAGCGCCCGGCGCGGCAGCGGCGGTGCGTCCGGCGGGGCGGGGCGGCGGCGTTCGGGCAGGCGGGCGAGCAGGGCCGGGATCAGGCCGCTGCGGGCGCGTTGCAGCACCAGGATGAACAGCACGCCGAAGACGATCACCTCCACCGGCCCGCTGTTCTTCATCAGCAGCGGCAGGAATTCCTGCAATTTGTCGCGGGCGAAGGTGACCATCGCCGCCCCCAGGATCGCCCCGCCGAGATGCCCGGCACCCCCCAGCATCGCCATGAACAGATACTCGATCCCCGGCCCGACATCGAAGGCGGTGGGCGAGATGAACCGCTGCACATGCGCCAGCAGCCAGCCGGACAGCCCGGCCAGCACCCCGGCGATGGTGAACACCGCGAGGCGGACGCGGAAGATGTCGATGCCCAGGCTCTCCAGCATCCCCGTGCCGCCGCGCAGCGAGCGGATCGCGCGCCCGGCCCGGCTGTCAAGCAGGTTGGCGCAGAGCCAGAAACAGATGCCCACGAAGGTCCAGATCATCGCATAGCCGGCGATGGTGCTGTTCAGCCGGTAGCCGAAGATCGAGGCCGGCGGAATGGCGGAGATGCCGTTGTGCCGGCCGAGCACATCGAGATTGCCGAACAGGAAGAAGAACGCCACGCCCCATGCGATCGTCGAAAGCGGCAGCAGATGGCCGGACAGCCGCAGCGTCGCCGCCCCCAGCAGCAGGGCCACGCCGCCACTGGCCGCCAGGGAAAAAGCGAGGCCGAGCCAGGGCGAGCCGCCCTGCACCGTCGTCACCCACGCGGTGGCATAGGCGCCGATGCCCACCAGCGCCGCCTGGCCGAAGCTGGTCAGCCCGCCCACCCCGGTGAGCAGCACCAGCCCCAGCGCCACCAGCGAGCCCAGCCCGACATAGCTCGCCAAGGTCACCGGATAGGCGCCGGCGAAGAACGGCAGCAGCACCGCCAGCGCGATCGCCGCGGGAATGACGAGGCGCGGGCTCACAGGTCTTCCTCCGCCTCTTCCGCGACCGGGGCGGAGAGCAGGGAGCGGATGATCAGTACCGGCACCAGCAGCGAGAAGACCACAACCTCCTTCATCGCGCTGTCGTAGAAGGCGGTGAAACTCTCCAGCAGCCCGACGAAGATCGCGCCGAGCACAGCGCCGGGGTAGCTGATCAGCCCGCCGATGATCGCGCCCACGAACGCCTTCAGCCCGATGACGAAGCCGCTGTCATAAACCAGCGTGGTGACCGGCCCGATCAGCAGCCCGGAAATGCCTGCGAGCAGGGAGGCCAGCAGAAACGCGACATTCCCCGCCTGCGCCGGCCGGATGCCCACCAGCCGCGCCCCCACCCGGTTCAGCGCGGTGGCCCGCAGCGCCCGCCCAGTCAGCGTGAGGCCGAAGAACACGAACAGCCCGATGCTGGCGGCGAGCGACACGCCGAGCATCAGCAGCATCTGGCCGGGGAAGATCATGCCGCCGATGTCGAACACCGCAGTGGTCAGCGGCCGCGGCCGCGCGCCCTCCGGCCCGAAACATAGAACTGCGACGCCCGAGACCGCGAAATGCAGCACCACCGAGACGATCAGCAGCACCAGCACCGGCGCGTCCGCGATCGGGCGGAACGCAATGCGATACAGCAGCGGCGCCACCGGCAGCACCAGCGCGATGGTCACCAGTATCTGCACGAGATCGCCGACATCCCGCCCGGTGATCGCCCAGGCCGCGGCACAGGGCAGCGCCGGCAGCAGCAGATACCAGAACGCCGCGCGCCCCAGCTTGCGCCAGTCCCGCAGTGACGCGGCCTCGAACACGAAGGCCAGCCCCGCCAGCACCAGCACCAGCCAGGCCATCCCCGGCGCCTTCCCTGCCTGCAACGCCGCCAGGGTCAGCGAGGTGTAGGCGACCAGATCGCCGAAGGGCACGAAGATGATCCGGGTGACCAGGAACACCAGCACGATGCCCAGCGCCACCAGCACATAGATGGAGCCGGTCGCAATCCCGTCCTGGGCCAGCAACAATGCGAGTTCGCCCGTCACGGAATGAAACCGCCCCCTTTTCCTCGAAGGGCAAACGATAGCACAGTGGTTCCATCGGCAAAGATGCCACAGCAACGGAGGATGCGATGCGCAACTGGAAGTTCGCGGGTCTCGCGGCAGCGGCCCTGCTGGCGGCCACGCCCGCCTGGGCCCAGATCAAGGTGGGCGTGATCATGTCCCAGTCCGGCCCCGTCTCCTCCATCGGGGTGCCCTATGTGAAGGGCATCGCCGCCTACATGGCCGGCAACCCCGAGGTCGGCGGGCAGAAGATCCAGATCATCCAGCTCGACGACGCCTCCGACCCCGCCGCCTCCGCCCGTGCCGCCAAGAAGCTGATCGAGGAAGATCGCGTGGACATCCTCGTCGGCTCCGCAGGCGCGCCGGCCTCGCTGGCCATGTACGGCGTCGCCGCCGAGGCGAAGGTGCCCACCATCATCAGCGGCAACGTCTTCGTCGCCGGCGAACGCGGCGACTGGCAGATCACCATCCCGCAGCCTGCCCCGCTGATGGTCGCCGCCGACGTCGCCCACATGAAGGCCGCCGGCATCAAAACCGTCGCCTTCATCGGCTTCGCCGACGCCTGGGGCGATCTCGTCTACGGCGCCCTGGTGCCCGCCGCGGAAGCCGCCGGCATCAAGGTGATCACCAACGAGCGCTACGCCCGCACCGATACCTCCGTCACCCCGCAAACCCTCAAGATCATCGCCGCCCGCCCCGACGCGGTGCTGACCGGCGGCTCCGGCTCACCTGGCGCCCTGCCGCATCTGGCGCTGGCCGAGCGCGGCTACCGCGGCCCGGTCTATTCCACCCACGCCATCATCAACTCCGAATTCGTCCGCGTCGGCGGCGCCGCAGTGGAAGGCGTGATCGCCCCGACCGGCCCGATGGTCGTCGCCGAACAGCTGCCGGACAGCAACCCGATCAAAAAAGCCGCCCTGCTGTTCCGCGAGAAGTTCGAAGCCGCCAACAAGGAAAAATCCTCCGACGCCTTCGCCGCCTACGCCTACGACGCCATGCTGATTCTGGAAAGCGCCGCCGGCCGGGCGCTGGCCAAGGGCGCCAAACCCGGCACCCCGGAATTCCGCGTGGCACTCCGCGACGCGATGATCACCACCACCGAACTCGTCGGCACCCACGCCATCTACACCTTCAAACCCGGCGAACGCTACGGCACCGACGAACGCAGCCGCGTCATGGTGCGCCTCGACAAAGGCCAGTGGAAACTCATCCCGTAGGGAGGAAGGCAAGGCGGGGGCTCTGCCCCCTCGACCCCCACCAGGGGCAGCGTCCTTCGACCGGCGATTATAAGAAGCCAGGAATTGAGAGAGGGGGTCTTCCGAACCGATCGATCGGGCCGGATGGCCTCCTCTTTCAGTTCCTGCCCTTCAAGTCATGGGTCAAGGGGCGTGGAGCCATTTGTGTCGAACCGTCCCTCTGGTCAGTTGCCCCAACCTGACAAGGTTGGGATTGTCGGTGTAACACCTGAGCGGGATCGTTGCTTCCATCCGGATGTCTCTGCCCCGGAGGAGGCGAATCAATCGCAGATGCGCTCGCCGATCACATCGCGCTGGAACGGCGCGAAGCTGGGCGGCCCCGGCCGCTCTGCGGATGGCGGGGCGCATTGGTGATGCGGAAAGGCCGAAGAACATGCCGGGCGATCCCCAGACAGGCGCCGTGCAAAGGGCTGTGTTCACGGTCAGCCACGGACAGCCGAGTGCGCAGCCTGGTTGGTGCCTACACATTTGGCACCACCCGCGTCACCTTCGGGGGGCGGCACGGTGGCGTATCGCTCGCTGCGATCGGCCAGGTGTCTGGCGTGCTCTGCGCCGCACAGGGCGATAGCGTACAGCGGAGTCGCAACCGCGCTGGGCCCTGACGCGACCATGCGGGCGGCCACGGCCTGAACTGCGCGCTCAGGCCGCCAGCGGCGTGATGAACGGGCGCGGCGCACGCCAGCAGAACGCGACCAGCACCACCGCGTGGACGGCCAGTACCGCCAGCGCCACGCCGATGACCCCGCCCAGGGTGCCTAGCGCGATCGCCCCGATCAGCAGCGCGGTCAGCCAGGCTTGCCAGCGCAGTTCCGCCCCGGGATGGCCGACCGCCTTGAGCAGTTGCGAGCAGGTGGTGGCGAAGGGGCGCGGCAGGGCGGAGAGGCAGATGATCATCAGCACCGGCACCGCGCCGACCCATTTCTCCCCGAACACCAACGGCACGTAGATCGGTGCCAGGATCACCTGGAGCAGGATCAGCGGTACCACCACGGCGCCCAAGGTGCGCAGGCTGTCATGGTAGCGGGCAGCGAGAGCAGCGCGGTTGGCCCGCACTTCGCACAGATGCGGATAGACGGCGCTGCCGAAGGCGTTGACCAGGCCGAGGGTGATGCCGAGGCCAGCGTTGAAGGCGAAGTAGTAGACGCCCAGCGCCTCCATCCCCAGCAGATAGCCGACCATCAGGTTGTCCACATTGGCCTGCAGGGTGGTCATCGCCTCCACCGCCAGCACGCCGCGGCTGAAGCGCAGGATCTCGCGCCAGCCTTCCAGCATTGTGGCGGCAACCGGCCAGCGGGGGCGCCAGGCGTGGCCGGTCAGGGTGAAAGCGACCCAGATCGGCGCGACCAGGATCTTCGGCAGTACAATCGCCCACATGCCCATGCCAAGCAGTGCGAACAGCGCGGTCAATGCATTGTCGGCCACCACCTGGACGGTGCCAGCCAGCGCGATGCGGCCCATCCGGCCCTCGCGCTGCATCAGCGCGCATTGGATGTTGCACAGCGGTGTGGCCAGGTAGATCACCCCCATCAGCGCGATCGGCAGGGCCAGCTCGGCATCCTGGTATAGCCAGGCGATCGGCAGGGCGATTGCCGCCTGCACCAGCACCAGCGCGCCGCAGGCGATCCAGGTGAGCCAGTAGGCGGTCTCGGCGACCCGACCGACCTCGGCGTCGCCAGCCTGGACGACGCGGGCGGCGATACCATTGCGGGTGAACAGCGCCACCAGCTCATAGACGGTCAGCACCACCGCGGCGGTGCCGAAATCGGCCGGGCTGAGAAGACGCATGAGGATCACGGTGGTGACCAGGCGGGAGGCACGCATGGCCAGCTGCCCCGCCGCCAGGGCAGAGAGGTTGGCGGCAAAGCGGCGGCCCAGGCGGGCCTGCAGCCGGGCGAGCGGGTTCATCGTGCCCCTCCTCTCACAGCGGCTCAGTAGGCGCCGCGGGCGGCGAGCACGGCAGGGACGGTCATCAGCAGGATGCGCAGGTCCTCGAAGAAGCTGCGGCGGGCGAGATAGGCGAGATCGAGTTCGAACTGCTGCTCGAAGGCGATGTCGGCGCGGCCGGAGATCTGCCACAGGCAGGTAAGGCCCGGCTTGGCGGCCAGCCGGCGGAAATGCGCGGGAGCGTAGCGAGCGACCTCGCCGGGCAGCTGCGGGCGGGGGCCGACGAGCGACATCTCGCCCTTCAGCACGTTCCACAGCTGCGGCAGCTCGTCGATCGAGCTTTTGCGCAGCAGGCGGCCGATCGGGGTGATCCGCGGGTCGCGCCGCAGCTTGAAGGTCAGCCCGGCGGCGCCGTGCTCGTTCGCGCCGACCAGGGCGGCGCGGCGGGCCTCCGCATCCATGTACATCGAGCGCAGCTTGAACATGGTGAAGGGCACGCCGTCCTCGCCGATACGGGTCTGGCGCAGGAAGGCAGGGCCGCGCGAAGTCAGGCGCACCAGGGCGGCAACGGTGAGCAGCAGCGGGGCGAGCAGCAGCAGGCCTGCGCCAGCGGCGGTGACGTCCAGCAGGCGCTTGGCCGGGCCGTCGAACACACGGCCGAGCAGGCCGGGCAGGGTGGCGCGCAGGGCGCGGGCGACGAACACCGGGTTGCCCAGCACGTAGCGGCGCCACATCCGCGCCGGCTCCTGATACAGGCGCCAGGTCCACTCCAGGCCGACACGGCGCAGGCCGAGCGGGGCGCGGGGGATACGACCGGAGAGGAAATCGAACAACCCGCCAACGCCCATCGTCATGGGTGCGCTAAGGCGGGGGGCGACGCGGGCCAGCCACGTCTCCTGCAGCGGCACGCCCATGGCGACCAGCACGAGCGAAGCGCCGGAGGCGTTGATCTCGGCGATGACCTCGGCTTCGTCCCGGTCGGCGAAGTAGCCGTCGCGGGTGCCGGCGATGATCAGGCCGGGGCAGGTCTCGCGCAGGCTCTCGGCCGCGGCGGTGGCCACGCCCGGGCGGCCGCCGAGGAGGAACACCGAGTGGCCGGTGGCGGCGAGGCGGGCGCAGAGCAGCGGCACGAGGTCGGTGCCGTTGAGGTTGGCACGCAGCGGCTCGCCGGCCAGGCGGGCGGCCAGTGCGATGCCGGAGCCGTCCGGCAGCAGGGCATCGGCCGTGGCCAGGGCGCCACGGTAGCTGGCGTCCACGGTGGCCTGGTTCAGGCAATGCGCGTTGAGATAGGCAATGCGGGTGGGCTCGCCGGCGGCGATGCGGGCGCACATCCAATCGATCGCCTGCGGCACGTCGGCGTTGGCGATGGACAGATCGAACAGGCCCAGCGTCGGCATGGCTGAGGTTGCGGCGAAAGACTGATGCCGAGAGGCGATGCGCGAGGGCGCGGCGCTGAGATGCATGAAGGGCTCCTGAATGAATGCGTCTGACCTCCCCTCCGCATGTGGCGTGCCAGGGCGTTAACCCTTTGATGTATGGTCCGTGGCACGGCGCCGGGGCGGCAGACGTGTTGCATTTTGGGAATTCCGCCATGCGAAACTGCGACGGTTTTGCGAAGCGGGAGGGAGCGGTGCCGTCCCCCACTGATCCCAACATATTGAAATCACATGCATGGCCGGGGGTGAGGCGGACTGGCGCGCATATTGAGTGGTGGGGGAAGCGCCAAACGATGGCGCAGGAGCATGCCATGTCGAGCCTGACGCCCCCTCCGCTGTTTACTGTCGTGATGCCCTGCTTCCGCGCGGCGGCCACGATCGGTGCCGCCATCGCCAGCGTGCTGGGGCAGAGCGAGGCCCGGCTCGAGCTGATCGTGGTGGATGACGGCTCGCCGGACGACAGCGTCGCCGCCGCACTGGCCGCGATCGGCGGCGATCCGCGCGGGCGGGTGATCCGGCAGTCCAATGCCGGCCCGTCGGCGGCACGCAATCGCGGGGTGGCGGCGGGCAGCGGGGCGTTCATCGCCTTCCTGGATGCCGACGACCGCTGGAGCACGGACTGCCTAGCACGGCATCGCGCGCATTTCGCCGCCGAGGCCGGGCTGGGACTGTCGTTCGGACGGGTGCGCTTCTTCGATGCGGCGATGGCCATCCCTGGCCGCATTTCGGCGCACCACGCCCGCCCAGACCTGGCGATGGCGCTGGCCGAGAACCCCTTGTGCTCGACTTCGAACATGGTGGTGCGGCGCGACGCTTTCGCGGCGCTGGGCGGGTTCGACTGCGACCTGCGCCATGCCGAGGATCAGGAATTCGTCGTCCGCATGCTGGCGCGCACGCCGTGGATCGTGGCGGGGATCGACGCCGAACTGGTGCACTACCGTACCTCGCCGGGCGGGCTTTCGGCCGACCTCGGGGCTATGGCGCGCGGCTGGCAGGCGATGCTGGAGCGCGCGCGCGGCTATGCCGACCCCGCCGCCCTGGCCAAGGCCGAGCCGGCGGCACGGGCGCGCTTCTGCCGCTATCTCGCCCGCCGCGCGCTGCGCACCGGGCGGCCGGTGGGCGAGGCGGTGGGCTATCTCCGCGCTGCGCTGCGCGCCGATGCGCGGGATCTTCTGGCTGTCGATTTCCGCCGCACCGCCCTGACCGCGCTCGGGGTCGCGGCGGCGCTGCTGCTGCCGCGCCGCCTGGTGCAGACCGTTCTCAGCCGCTGAAACATCAAGTTATTTCAAGGATAGTTGCCATGAACCCGACCGTTTCCGTCATCATGCCCGTTTACAATGTCGAGCGATTCGTCGCCCGGGCGATGCGCTCAGTGCTCGAGCAGAGCTTTACCGATTTCGAGCTGATCATCGTCGACGACGGCGGCAGCGATGACAGCATGGCGATCTGCCGGGCATTGGCCGATCACCGTACGCGGATCATCAGCCAGGCCAATCGCGGCCTGGCCGGCGCGCGCAACACCGGCATCGCCGCGGCGCGCGGCGCGTTCGTGGCGCTGCTGGACAGCGACGACGTGATGCGGCCGGAGAAGCTGGAGCGGCACGTGGCGCATCTGCGCGCCCGCCCGGCGGTGGGCGCCAGCTATGCCGGCGCCGAGTTGATCGACGAGGACGGCCGCAGCCTGGGCATCCGCCAGATCCCCAAGCGCGGCACGGTCAGCGCGGCGGACGTGTTCCAGGGCCGGGTGATCCTGAACGGCTCGATCCCCGTCTTCCGCCGCGAAATGCTGGAGGACGCCAGCTTTGATGTGCCGGGCGACAGTCGGCCGCACTATTTCGACGAGACGCTGCGCCGGTCGGAAGATGTGGAGTTCTGGACGCGACTGGCGCTGACCACGCGCTGGGGCTTTGCCGGGCTGCCCGGCTGCTTCACCGAATACCGGATCAACCGCGGCGGCCTCTCGGCGGACGTGATCCGCCAGCTGGAATCGTGGGAGCAGGTGTGCGAGCGGGTGCAGGCCTATGCCCCCAGCTTCATCGCCCGCCATGGCCGCCTGGCGCGGGCGCGCGAGCTTCGCTACCTCGCCCGGCGCTGCTTCCAGCAGAAGGATCGCGGGCTGGCCGCGACCTTCGCTCTGCAGGCCGTGCGGACCGCGCCAGAGCTGCTGCTGAGCGAGCCGGTGAAGACGGTGACGACGCTGCTTGCCTGCCTGCTGCTGCGGGCGCTGCCTGAGCGGGGCCTGACCGGGCTGCTGCGCCTCGTCAAACCGGCGATGGTCTGAGGCGGCTGCGATGATCCGCGTCGCCAATCTGATCGACGACCCCAATGTCGGCGGGGTCACCCGCGCGGTTAGTGATACGCTGCGCCATCTCGGCGCGGGGATCGCTGGGCGGATCGTGCTGGTGCGCACCGCCTGGCGCCTGGCGCCCCGCGTGGCGGCGGATGTGATCGTGATCGACTTCACGGTGTCCTGGGCGAAGCTGCTGTTCCTGCTGGTGCTGCGGCTGACGGCCGCCGCTCCGATCGTCATCGTCGAGCACAGCTATACCGAGGCCTACGAGCAGCGCTGCGTGCGCAGGCGCTGGCGTTTCCGGCTGATGCTGCGGCTGGCCTACCGGCTGGCCGACCGGGTGGTGGCCGTATCCGAGGGGCAGGCGGCGTGGCTGGCCGCCGCCGGGCTGGTGGCGCCGCACCGGCTTGTGGCCATTCCGCAGGCGCTGGACCTGTCGGCGCTGGCATCGATCCCGGACGCACCCGCGCGGGCCGGGCCGCTGCGGCTGGGCGCCTATGGCCGGTATGCCGAGCAGAAGGGTTTCGATGTGCTGGTAGCCGCCAGGCGCGAGGTCCCGCCCGAGATCGCAACTTTGACACTGGCGGGCTACGGGCCGGACGAGGCAGCGCTGCGGGCGGCGGCAGAAGGGCTGGCGCATGTCGGTGTGGGCGGGCCGATCGATGGGCCGGCGGGATTCCTGGCCGGGGTGGATGTGGTTGTGGTGCCGTCCCGGTGGGAGGCGTACGGGCTGGTCGGGCAGGAGGCGCGGGCCGCTGGACGCCCGGTGATCGCCTGCGCGGTTGACGGGCTGGTCGAGCAGGTGCCGTACAGCCGCGGGCTGCTGGTGCCGGCGGATGATGCCGCGGCGCTGGCTGCGGCGATCCGGCGGATTGCGGCGATGGACCGGGCACCGATGGCCGCGGCGGCCCGCGCCTCGGTCGAAGGGGCGTTTGAGGGCAAGTTGGCGGCCTGGCGCGATCTGTTCGCCCGGCTGGCACCCGGTGCGGAATCGGAATCTGTCCGGGCTTGACCTCCCATTTCGCAACACCTGCCCTGCCGCAATTTGCAAGCGGGGGTGGGAATACAGGTTAACTGACTGAAAAATACGGAGTGGATCCGCTGCCGCGGCTGGCCGGCGGCTTGCACCTGTTTGTCCTGAACCCGCCCGGCCATCCGGGGCCGGGATACCCTCCAAAGGACACGCCGATGCCACGTCGCCATCTGCTCCTGAGCCTGCTGGCCTGCATTGTCCTCACCGGCTGCGGCCAGGCGTGGCAGAAGCCGTCCAACAGCACCGACATGAACGGCCAACTCGCCTACATGGCCGAACGCCGCGACATGCCGAGCCACGAGGACGGCGACGCCGGCGATGCTGTGCGCTGGAACGCCGGCCGCTGCGCCCCGGCCCCGCGCACGGCCGCCGTTGGGCGCGCCAGCGTGGTCAGCGATGCCGCCATGCCGCTCTCGCCGGGCGATCTTGTGCGGCTGACCCTGCCGGGCAACGAAGCGCCAAGCGGGCTGTTCAAGGTGGACTCCGCCGGCGTGATCTCCTTCGACCAGCTGGGCGACCTGCAGGTGCGCGGGCTGACGATCCAGCAAGCCGAGGCCGAGCTGGGCCGTCGCTTGGTCGCCAGCGGGTTTTTCCGGCCTGGGCATGCCCGCGCCTCGCTGAAGCTGCTCGACCGCGGGGCGATCCGGGTGCGCGTGGCTGGCGCGGTGTTTCAGCCGGGCCAGGTGGTGATCAACCAGAAGGGCCAGGCCGACCGCGACCCCACGCGCGACACCGCCGCCGGCGACCATGCGCTCGGCCGGTCGCTGAGCAACGCGCTGTCCAATGCCGCCGGCGTGCGGCCGGACGCCGACATCACCCGCATCGCGGTGACGCGCGGAGGCCAGCGCCAGACCTTCGACCTGACCGGCCTGTTGGCCGGCGAGCCCGGCAGCGACGTGCTGCTGGCCGACGGCGACCAGGTGGAGGTGCCCAGCCAGGGCTGCTTCCAGGCCGAACTCGCTCGGCCCTCACCGATCACCATGCCGGGCGTGCGCGCCTTCATCTCCAACCTGACCACGCCCGCGGCAAGCAACGCTTCGGCGGCGGTGGGGCGGGAGGCGACGACCTTCCCCTACGGCACCCGCTTCCTGCAGGCGCTGACCTCGGGCAACTGCATCGGCGGCACCCAGTCGACCAATGCCGACCGCTGGGGGGTGCTGATCTCAACCAATCCGATCACCGGCCGGACCGAGGTGGTGGAGCGGCGAATCGAGGCGCTGGTGCGCCGGGCGGACCGCGACGGCTACAATCCAGTGATCCTGCCGGGCGACGCCGTGGCGTGCTATGACTCCGGCATCACCAACCTGCGCGACGTGATGCGCACGGTCCGTGACGTGCTGCTGGGTGGCCCGTCCGGTCTGTTCTGAGGGGTAACGGCGGACATGTCCTTGCTCCTCGCCCCACTTGGCAATCTGGCCCGCCGTGCCGCGCGCGGCGGGCGCAGCGACAGCCGCGGCCGCCGCTACGTGATGAGCGCGCTGGTGGGCATAGCCATCGTCTGGGCCGCGGCTGCCGCCTATGTGCTGTTCAGCCCGCGCAGCTACACCTCGACCTTCGTGCTGGTGCTGCCCGGCACCGGGGCGGCCAGCAGCATGAACCTGGAGAATGTTGGCTCGGCCAGCAGCACGACGGCCCCGGCCTTCTCGCCGGATGTCAGCCCGACGGAGAACTACCGCAAGATCCTCCTCAGCTACCGCCTGCGGGTCACGGCGGCGGACCTGGCCGGGGAGACGCCCGAGCGATTTCCGATCCCGAAGGTCGATCTGGCGGACCAGACCAAGCTGATCACCGTCGCGATGGGCGGAACCAGCCCGGAGCACGCGGCAAGGCGGGCCGAGGCGGTGCGCACCGCCTTCCGCGGCATCCTCGACACCCTGCGCCAGGACGAGATCGTTCAGCGCGACACGGCGTACCGCGATACGCTCGGCAGCTACAAGCAGCGCGTGCAGGACGCCCGCCAGCGGCTGATCGAGCACCAGGCACGCAGCGGGCTGTCCTCGCTGGACCAGTACGGCACGATC
>CAMCJI010000056.1 GCA_945874805.1 Asaia bogorensis
GCCGGCGTGCGCTTGCGGCGGGGGAGGCGGAGGTAAGCCGGCAGTTCGGCGCCGAGGAGGCGGGCGAGCGGGCGGAGGATGCGGCCGGCCTGGGGGGCGGCCTCGACCAAGGCGCGGGTTTCGGGGTCGGCGAGCAGGGCCGTGACGAATGCGCTGCCGGCGACGGCGGGGGGGACGAGCTTGAGGAGCCAGCCGTTCGCGGTGGGCAGGCAGGGGGCGGGGGCCGCCGGCTTGCGGGCGCGGGCAGGGCGGGGGGCCCGGGGGGCGGGGAGGCGATCACGCTCCCAGAGGAGCACCAACCGGTCGAAGCGGTTGAGCAGGCGGAGCATCCGGGTCCAGACGAGACCCATCAGCGGGCCGAGGACGTGGTTGCCGTAGGTGTGCCGGCCCATGGCATCGCGCGCCACCCCGAGGGCGGTGAAGAGGCGACGGGCCAGGGTGGAAATCACATACATACGGCGGATATACGTATTATGTCCGTCGATGGCAAGGTAAAATAGGAATAAAAATTAGTTCCTGCGCGAGGCGAGGGCGACTGCCACGGCCGCGGCGAGGATGAGGGCGGTGGCGATCGCCTGGGTGGCGCCCAGCGAGGTCAGGCTCAGCGCGGCACTGGTCAGGATGATGCCGCCGGCATTGGCGGTGCGGGAGAGAGCGAACAACTCGGGCTTGCGGTGCGGCGGGGAGAGGGCATCGAGCCGCAGGGCGTAATAGGTGCTCAAGGGGGCCATGACGCAGCCGACGACGACGGCGCCGGCCAGCGTGGCGGCCACCGAGAGCTGGGCGGCGATCACGCCGGCGCCGCTGGTCATCAGCGCGAGATAGACGACGACATGGGATTGCGGCGGCATGCGGTTGCGCACGCTCACCCAGACGCCGCCGGCCACCGACGCCGCGCAGAGGGCGACGGTGAAGATGAAGCCCATCGCGGGGGGAAAGCCGTAGTCGAGCGCCAGGGACACCGCGCCGATCTCGATCGAGGAGACCACGGCGCTGTTGGCCATCGTGCAGCCCAGCCAGAGCAGGATCTGCGGGCGGAGCAGGCTGCTGCTGTGGCCCGCTGGCGGGGGGAGGGCCTGGGCAGTGGGGACGTGGGGGACCAGCAGCATCGGCGCGGTGCCAAGCAGGCCGAGGGCGAGCAGGGCGAAGACCGGATCGAGCGTGCCGAGCACGGAAGCGAGCACAGGGGCGGCGACGAAGGTGAACTCGCTGAGCGTGGCGGCGATCCCCAGCGCGCGCGGCAATTGCGCGGGGACGACGAGGTGGTTCAGCACGGCGCGCAGGTAGCCGAAGGCCGCGCCATTCACGAGGCCGCCGAGAGCGGCCGCGACGAGCAGCCAGGCGAAGGGGGCCTTCGCCGCCGCCAGCCCGGCGATGGCGGCCAAGGCGAGCATGCGGATGCCGACGAGGAGCCTGAGGTAGGCCACCGCGTTGCGGTCGCGGCCGAGGCGGGCGACCGGCACGGCACCGATGACCTGCGCGATCGTCATCGCCAGCACGATGGCGGCGCCGCTGTTGGGGTCGCCGGTGAGCGGGAGGGCGATGAGCGCGAAGGCGATCGGGCCGGCGGCCTGGGGGACGCCGAAGGTGCCGTAGGCGAGGTGCCAGCGGATGAGAGGGGTGCGCGGGAGGGCGCTTTCGGCCGGCGTGGGAGGGAGTGGCACGGGCCTTTGGGGGTTCTGTTTTTTGGGGGACGTTTTGGGAGGCGAAGGCAGAGTCTTCTTTTTTTGGAAAAAAAGAAGCAAAAAAACTTTTGTTCCGGGGGTGTGGGTTTACCGGCGGGTGGGGGTGGGGCGGGTTGGGTTTTTTGGCTTCGCCGTCTTTTTTTGCGTTGGTGCGGTTGGGCGGTGAAGCCAATGGACCCCATGGTATTCGAGAGCAGTCAGGCAAAAAGCGTGGATCCTTCGGCAAGTGCCTCAGGATGACGGAACGTGGTGGCTAAGACGGATGCCAAATCGATGAAGTTTTTTTGCTTCTTTCCTGCGCGGCGCCTTCGCCGTCGCAAGTTCACAAAAAGAAGATTCTTCCTGCCCGTTACCTTCCTTACGGCCTCGGCGGTGGTGCGCCGAAGCTCGGGGGTGGGGGGTCGTCTTCGGTGGTGGGGGCGAGTTCGATTTTGACGGTGTTGGGGTCGATGCCGGTGGGTTTGTCCAGCAGGCCGGTCACCAGGATGGGGAAGGCGATGACGAGGCCGACCATGACGAGTTGCAGCAGCACCCAGGGGATCGAGCCCCAGTAGATGTCCGCACTTTTGATTTCCTTTGGCACGACGCTGCGCAGGTAGAACAGGGCGAAGCCGAAGGGGGGGTGCATGAAGGAGGTTTGCATGTTCACGCAGAGCATGACGCCGAACCAGATCAAGGCGGCGTCTGCACCCACCACGGGGGCGAGGATCTTCTGGGCGACGGGGGCGAGCAGCGGGACGATGATGAAGGCGATCTCGAAGAAGTCGAGGAAGAAGGCGAGGAAGAAGACGAACAGGTTGACGACGATGAGGAAGCCCCAGACGCCGCCGGGCAGGCCGGTCATCAGGTGTTCGACCCAGCGGCCGCCGTCCACGCCCGCGAAGACGATGGAGAAGCAGGTGGCGCCGACGAGGATGAAGGCGACCATCGAGGTGAGGCGCATCGTCGATTGGAAGGACTGGATGATCAGCGCGCGCAGGTCGGCGACTTGCCAGGCGCGCCAGCACAGCCAGAGCATGGCGGCGAAGAGCACGGTGAAGGAACCGCGGAAGACCAGCGTGCCGAGATGCATGACGCTGCCGAGGACGCCGACGAAGCTGCCGGCGACGCCGATGCCGAAGGTCGCCTTGTCGAACTGTGTCATCGGGGCGTTGCGGACGACCGCGAGAATGATGGCGCCGACGGCACCCATGGCGCCGGCTTCGGTGGGGGTGGCGAGGCCGAGCATGATGGTGCCCAGCACGAGGAAGATCAGCACGCCGGCGGGGATGATGCCCCACATGCATTTCACCACCAGCGGCCAGCCGTAGAGGGTGCGCGGGACCGGCGGGAGGTATTCCGGCCTGAGGATCGACAGCATGAAGGTGTAGCCGGCGAAGAGCACGATCTGGATCAGCGAGGGGCCCCAGGCGCCAAGATACATGTCGCCCACCGAGCGGCCGAGCTGGTCGGCCAGGACGATGAGGACGAGCGAGGGTGGGACGAGCTGGGTGATGGTGCCGGAGGCGGCGAGCACGCCGGTGGCGTACCGGATGTTGTATTTGTAGCGCATCATCACCGGCATGGTGATCAGCGCCATGGCGATGACCTGGGCGGCCACCGTGCCGGTGATGGCGCCGAGGATGAAGCCGACGATGATGACGGAGTAGCCCAGGCCGCCGCGGATGGGGCCGAACAGCTCGCCCATCGATTCCAGCATGTCCTCCGCCAGGCCGCATTTTTCGAGGATGCAGCCCATGAAGGTGAAGAAGGGGATGGCGAGCAGGAGTTCGTTGGCAAGGATGGAGCCAAAGACGCGGCCGGGGATAGCCTGGAGGAACGGCAGGGTGAAGAAGCCGAGCTCGATGGAGATGAAGCTGAAGAACAGGCCGACGGCGGCGAGCGAGAAGGCGACAGGGTAGCCGAACAGCATGAACACCACGAGGCCGCCGAACATCAGCGGCGGCATCCAGTCGAGCGGGATGGTCATTGCACGGGCCTCTCGTATTTCGTCTCGATCGCGGCATCCAGGCCCTGCAGGGCGGCGACTCGCTTGATGAGCTCGGAGATGCCCTGGGCGGCGAGCAGGGCGAAGCCGAGGGGGACGACGAGCTTGATCGGCCAGCGGATCAGGCCGCCGGCGTTGGAGGAGTGCTCAAGCACGTTGAAGGACTGCATGAAGAACGGCCAGCTCAGCCAGCAGAGCAGGATGCAGGCGGGCAGCAGGAAGAAGATGGTGCCCAGGATGTCGAGCCAGATCTGCTGGCGCTCGCTCATCTGCATGTAGAAGATGTCCACGCGCACATGCTCATTGCGGCGGAGCGTGTAGGCGGCACCGAGCATGACGACGATGGCGAACATGTACCATTGCATTTCAAGCCAGGCGTTGGAGCTGATGTCGTAGGCGTAGCGGACCATCGCATTGCCGGCGCTGACGAGGCAGGCGAACAGGATCAACCAGTCACAGATCTTGCCCAGCCACTCGTTCAGGCCGTCGATCAGACGGCTGGCAGTCAGCAGTATTCGCACGCCGCATCCCCCCGCACTCATCCCGTTGCGCGGCGTGGCCGCTGTTGTCCTGCCACTTACGGGGGTTCTGCCCTGCGTGCAACACAAAGCAACGCCTTGCTAGGTTCTGCCGATCCGCTCACCTTGCAGTGCGTTGGGGCGGTGTGTTGGGGAGCGGTGGGATGGTGGATAGTTTTGATTATGTGATCGTCGGCGCGGGCGCGGCCGGGTCGGTTTTGGCGAACCGGTTGAGCGAGGATGCGGGGGTGAGCGTGTGCGTGCTCGAGGCGGGGCCGCCGGACCGCAACCCGTGGATCCATGTGCCGGCGGGGTTCATCAAGACGTTGTTCGATCCGTCGGTGACGTGGCAGTTCAAGACCGAGCCGTCCGAAGGCAGCGGGGGGCGGCGGATTGCGACGACGCAGGGGCGCACGCTCGGCGGGTCGAGCTCGATCAACGGGATGATCATCAATCGCGGGCAGCCGGCGGATCTGGACAGCTGGGCGCAGCGGGGGAACCGGGGGTGGGGGTATGCCGACATGCTGCCCTATTACCGGCGGACGGAGCGGCGGATCGGGTTCGGCGACGATGCGAAGCGGGGGCGCGAGGGGGGGATTCCCGTCACCGATATGGAGTGGCGCAATGCGGTCTCCGAGGCGTTTGTGGAGGGGGCGGTGGGCATGGGGATACCGCGCAACCCTGACTACAACTCCGGCGACCAGGCGGGGGTGGGGTATTATCAGCGGGCGATCCTGAACGGGCGGCGGGTGAGTGCGGCGCGGGCGTTCCTCAAGCCGGCGATGGAGCGGGCCAATCTGGAGGTGCGGACGAACGCGCGGGCCAACGGCATCATCTTCGAGGGCAAGCGGGCGGTGGGGGTGCGGTATCTGCCGGGGCGCGGGGCGCCGGCGCGCGAGGTGCGGGCGCGGCGCGAGGTGATCCTGTGCGGCGGCACCGTCAACACCGCGCGGCTGTTGCAGATATCGGGGATCGGGCCGGCCGCGGTGCTCGGCGCGATCGGGGTGCCGGTGTTCCATGAGCTGGCCGGGGTGGGGGAGAATTTTCGGGATCACTACGCGATCCGGGTGGTCGCGCGGGCGAAGGAGGGGGTGGAGACGCTCAACGAGCTGTCGCGCGGGTTGAAGCTGGTGGGGCAGATCGCGCGGTGGGCGACGGGGCGGCCCTCGATCCTGGCGATCTCGCCCTCGCAGGTGCATGTGTTCTGGAAGTCGTTCGAGGGGTTGGACGCGCCGGACTTGCAGTGCGTGTTCACGCCGGGGAGCTACAAGCAGGGGCGGAATTACATCCTCGACGATTATCCCGGGGTGACGGCGGGGGCCTGGCAGCATCGGCCGGAAAGCCTGGGCCATGTGCGGGCGCGCAGCACCGATGTGTGGGAGGACCCGGAAATCCAGCCGAACTACCTCTCCAATCCGATGGACCGGCAGGTGATCCTCGGCGGGCTGAAGCTGATCCGCAAGCTGCTGGCGACGCCGGAGATCAGCCGGTTCCTCGTGGGCGAGACGCTGCCGGGGCCGGACGTGCAGGGCGACGACGAGCTGCTGGACTTCGCGCGGGGCAATGGCGGGACCTGCTATCACCTGATCGGCACGGCACGGATGGGGCCACGCACCGACCCCACCGCAGTGGTGAACGACCGGCTGCTCGTGCACGGGCTGGAAGGGCTGCGCATCGCCGATGCGTCGATCATGCCGTCCATGCCGTCGGCCAATACGTATGCGACGACGATGATGATCGCGGAGCGGGCGGCGGATTTTGTCAGGGGTAGGGGGGAGTAAGGGTTCTTCTTTTTGTGAACAAAAAGAAGCAAAAAAACTTTTTCCGTTTGGTGGGGGCCTAGGTCGCGGAGTGAGGTTCTTGGCGGTGGGAGATTTTTTGGCTTCGCCGGCTTTTGAACCAGATATGCGGCTATCGGCGAGGCCAGGGTAGAAGTTGTTTGGTTCTTTTTTTCACAAAAGAAGACGCTTCCTGCCTACCTCGTCTGCGTGACCTTCTTCAGATTACTTGGCTTGTCCGGATCGAAGCCGAGCCGATGGGCCAGGCGTTCGGCCATCAGGTAGAAGGGCGGCATCATCGCCAGCGGGTCGAGCAAGGGGTGACCCGTGGTGGGGGCGTCGGGGGCGAAGACGTGGCCGCCGGCTTCGGTGAGGCGGGTGAGGGCAATGCGGTTTTCGGCGGCCGCGGCGTCGTTCGCGGTGAAGGCGAGGATCGGGAAGCCGTTTTCGACCAGGCGCAGCGGGCCGTGCATGACCTCGGCCAGCGAGAAGGCCTCGGCGTGGCGGGCGGCGACTTCCTTGCCTTTCAGCGCGGCCTCGCAGGCCATCGCCAGCGAGGTGCCGCGGCCGAGCATGTAGCAGGAGGGGGCGGCGGCGAGGGCCTGCTCGGGTGCGGACCAGTCGGACGACAAGGCGCGATCCAGCGTTTCGGGGAGGTTGCGGACGGCGGTGAGCAGGGCTTCGTCGGCGGTCCAGCAGGCGACGAGCGCGGCGGCGGCGGCGGCTGAGGCGATGAAGGATTTGGTCGCGGCAACACTCAGCTCCGGGCCGGCGTGCAGCGGGATGGTGACGTCCGCCTCCTGGGCGACGGGGCTGTCCTCGGTGTTGACCACGGCGATCGTCAGCGCGCCCGCGCGGCGGGCGGCGGCTTGGAAGGCGATGAGATCGGGGCTGCGGCCGGATTGCGAAATGCTCACCACCGCGGCCCCCGCCAGCCGCGGCGCGGTGCCATAGACCGAGGCGATGGACGGGCCCATCGAGGCGACGGGCAGGCCGGCCGTGATCTCCAGCATATATTTCAGGAACATCGCCGCGTGATCGGACGAGCCGCGCGCGCAGGTGACCAGCACCGGCGGGGCGAGGCCGGCCAGCCGTTTGCCCAGCGCGCGGAAGGCCGGCAATTCGCGGTCGAGCAGGCGGGCGACGGCGGCGGGGGCCTCGCGGGTTTCCTGTTCCATCAGCGACATCAGAACGGCCTTCTCGCACGCAAGGCGGCGGCGAGCGTGCCGTCGTCCAGCAGGTCGAGCGCGCCGCCGATCGGCATGCCCTGGGCAACACGGCTGACAACCACACCCAAAGGACGCAGCCGGTCGGTGAGGAAATGCATGGTCGTCGCGCCATCCACCGTGGCACCGAGCGCCAGGATGACTTCCTCCACCCCGCCCGCCTGCACGCGCGCCAGCAACGGGCCGATCGTCAGATCCTCCGGCCCGGTGCCGGCCAAAGCCGACAAGGTGCCGCCCAGCACATGATACAGACCGCGATGCACATGCGCCCGCTCCAAGGCCCACAAATCGCCCACCGTCTCCACCACACAAATCAACCCACGCTCCCGCCCTGGATCGGTGCAAACCGCACAAGGATCGCGACTGTCGAGATTGGAACACACCGAACACGGCCTCACCGTACGCGCCGCCTCGGCCAGCGCCGTCGCCAAGGGCAACATCCTGGCCTCCGGCTGCTGGAGCAGCCTGAGCGCGGCGCGCCTGGCACTGCGCGGACCCATGCCGGGGAGCTTGCCGAGCTGCTGGATCAGACGCTCGATCTCGGGACCGCCCATTAGGTCAGGCCAGGGAGTGTAGGGAAGGCAAGAGTCTTCTTTTTGTGAACAAAAAGAAGCAAAAAAACTTTGTTCGTTGGGTTGGGGTTTGTAGCGCGAAGTGGGGTGCTGTCGGCGTGGGGTTTTTGGGCTTCGCCGTTTAGGCGGATAGTTGGTTCGTAGCGGGGCGAAGCCATAAAATGCCAACGTAGAGCCGCACCGATGGCGTGAATAAAGCGCCCGGCCAACGGAAAAAGTTTTTTTGCTTCTTTTTGTTCACAAAAAGAAGACCCTTGCCTTCCCTTGCCTGAGAAAACCCGCACCAGCATCAGAACGGCAATTTGAAGCCGGCCGGGAGTTCCAAGCCGCCGGAGATGTCTTTCATGGCTTCGGCGGAGGCGGTGTCGGCTTTGCGTTTGGCGTCGGCGTGGGCGGCCATGAGGAGGTCTTGCAGGGTTTCCATTTCGCTGGGGTCGGCGAGTTTGGGGTCGATGGTGACGCTGCGCATGGCGCCTTTGCCGGTGAGGCGGATGCGGACCATGCCGGCGCCGGCTTCGCCTTCGACTTCCATGCTTTCGAGGCGCGCCGTGAGGTCGGCCATTTTCTGTTGCATTTGCGAGGCTTGTTTCATCAGGCCGGCGAGATTTTTCATGCGGGGTCTCCGTAAGCGTCGGTTTCGTCGATGGGGGCGAATTCCATGCCGTCGTCGTCCATGGTCGGGTCGGCGTGGGTGCCGCCGAGGACGGGTTCGGCGGTGAGGCCGTAGGCGTCGGTTCGGGAGTCGCGCACGGCTTCGATTTTCGCGCCGGGGAAGGCGTCGAGGATGCTGCGCACGAGGGGGTGGGCGGCGGCGGCGTGGCGGCGGGCGTGGTCGGCGGCGTTGCCTTGTTCGGCCAGCGTGGCTTCGCCGCCGGCGGCGGCCAGGGCGATGGTCCAGCGGGTGCCGGTGGTGTTGAGCAGAAGGGTGCCGAGGCGGGCGGCGAGGTCGCGTGGGGCGTCTGGCTCCGGGCGGAGTTCGATCACCGGGGGGGCGAAGCGGACGAGGTGGACGGAATGGAGCAGGTGGGAGTGCAGCAGGGCTTCGCGGTTGGCCGAGGCGAGGGCGACGACGTCGCGGAAGCTGGACAGGCGGGGGCCGGGCTGGGCCTGGGCGATGGGGGCGCCGTTGGCGACTGCGCGGGTGCCGCCGCCGGAGGGTGGGGGGGCAGGGCCAAGGGTGTTGGTGCTGGTGTTGGCGAGGTCGGTGAGGCGGCGGACGAGGTCGCCGGGGGGTGGCTGGTCGGCGACGTGGCAGAGGCGGATGAGCACCATTTCGGCCGCGGCCCGTCGGTCGGGTGCGGGTTCCACCTCGGCGGTGCCTTTGAGGAGCATCTGCCAGGCGCGGCCGAGGATGGGGATGGTGAGGCGGTCAGCCAGGGCGCCGCCGCGCACGCGTTCGGCTTCCGGCAGGTCTTGCGAGGTGCGGAGCGCGGGGATTGATTTGAGGCGGGTGAGGGTGTGGACGAGGTCCAGCAGGTCCTGCAGCACCACGAGGAGGTCTGAGCCGCGGGCGTAGGCGCGGTCGGTGAGCGCCAGGGCGTCGGCGGGGCGGCCGGCGATGACGGCTTCGAACAGGTCGAAGACGGCTTCGCGGTCGGCGAGCCCCAGCATGTCGGCGACGGCGGCGGGTTCGATGGTCTCGCCGGCGGGGGTTTGGGCGATGGCCTGGTCGAGCAGGGAGAGGCCGTCGCGGGCGGAGCCGTCGGCGGCGCGGGCGATGAGGGTGAGGGCTTCGGGGGCGATGGTGATGGCTTCGCGGGCGGCGACGCTGCCGAACAGGCCGGCGAGTTCGGTGACCGAGATGCGGCGGAGGTCGAAGCGCTGGCAGCGGGAGAGGACGGTGACCGGGACCTTGCGGATTTCGGTGGTGGCGAAGATGAACTTCACATGCGGCGGCGGTTCTTCGAGGGTTTTCAGCAGGGCGTTGAAGGCCGGCTTGCTGAGCATGTGCACTTCGTCCAGGACGAAGACCTTGGTGCGGGCCTGCATGGGGCGGAAGCGGACGGCTTCGATGATTTCGCGCACGTCGTCGATGCCGTTGGTGGAGGCGGCGTCCATCTCCACCACGTCGGGGTGGCGGTCGGCGAGGATGGCGCGGCAGTTGTCGCAGGTGCCGCAGGGGTCGATGGTCGGGCCGCCCTGGCCGTCCGTGCCGATGCAGTTGAGCGCGCGGGCGATGAGGCGGGCGGTGGTGGTTTTGCCGACGCCGCGCACGCCGGTGAGCATGAAGGCGTGGGCGACGCGGCCCATGGCGAAGGCGTTGCGCAGGGTGCGGACCATCGCCTCCTGGCCGATCAGGTCGGCGAAGGTGGTGGGGCGGTATTTGCGGGCGAGCACGCGGTAGGGGGCGGCGGTAGGGGCGGGCGCAGGGGCGGCGGGCAGGTCGTCGCCGAACAGGCCGGGGCCGCTGGGGGGCGGGGGCGCGTCGTCTTCGGGGGGATCGTCCTGGAACAGGCCGGACATCGGTTGCCGCCAACTTGGGTGGGAGGTGGGAGGCCGAACGAACGACCCGGGCGTGAACTCGTTGTGGCTGCTGCCTTCCGGCCCTGACCAGGTTGGCGAGGCACCCGTCCGCCGCCGACCTCCCACCCTTCATATCGTTCATTGCCGCGCGGGCCGCAAGGTTGCCGAGTCCGGATTCGGCGTGGCAGTTTTGACCAAGGGGGAGTAAGCGACGCGCATGACCTTGATCCTTGCCAGCCGCCCGAACGTCTATACCGGCAGCCCGCTCGACCGCGCGAGCGAGAAGCGCGACGATGAGGCGTGGGTGATGGCGGCCTTCCGGGCGCCGGGCACCTTGATCGCACCCGTTTGGCGGGCGCGCAGCCTGATGCGCGGCGTGGCGGAGGGGCGGCCGGAGGCGGTGTTCCTCGACTCGTCGGCGGCGGACGCGCTGCATATGGCGGATGGGCCTTGGGCGTTCCTGGGGATTCAGGATGGGGCGCCGGTGTTCACCATCGATCTTTCCGCCGCCGAGGACCCGTTGCCGCTGTTGCCGGGGGAATTGGGGGCGTTCACCGATCTGCGGGCGGTGGCGGGGCTGTTGCCGGGGCCGGAGGCGTCGATCCTGGCGCATGCGCGCGGGCTGATGCACTGGCGCGGCCGGCATCGCTTCTGCGGGGCGTGCGGCGGGGCCTGCGTGCCGCGCAGCGCGGGCAATGTGGTGCGCTGCACGCAATGCGACAGTCAGCATTTTCCGCGCACCGACCCGGCTGTGATCATGCTGGTGCATCGCGGCGAGCGGGCGCTGCTCGGCCATTCCACGCGGTTTCCCAACAGCACGATGTATTCGACGCTGGCGGGCTTCGTGGAGCCGGGGGAGAGCCTGGAGGAGGCGGTGCGGCGCGAGGTGTTCGAGGAGGCGGGCGTGGCCTGCGGGCTGGTGCAGTATCACTCCAGCCAGCCCTGGCCGTTTCCGGCGAGCATCATGCTCGGCTTCTATGCCGAGGGGCTGACCGAGACCATCACCATCGACCCCAGCGAGATCGCCGACGCGCGCTGGTTCACCCGCGACGAGATGCGCCGGTGTGCGGAACTGGGTTTCAGCCTGCCGCGGCCGGACAGCATCGCCCGTCGCCTGATCGAAGACTGGATCGCCATCGGATGACCCATCGTAGTGCTGCCCTGCTGTTTCTTGCTGCCGTTGCGCTGAGTGCGTGCGGCAGGGTCGATTCCGACGCGGAGTATTCGAACGCGGCGTGCCGCCAGGCGGTGTATGACGATGCGGCGGTGAAGGCCGCCATGCGCGGGCTGGGGCAGACGAATACGCAGCTCGGCGCCAGCAGCATCGTGCGCGAGGCCAAGGACGACGCCTACACGAAATGCCTGCGCGACAACGGGCTGGCGCCGACGGGCGGGGTGGAGCGGGTGAAGCGCGGCTGGATGTAGGGCTGCATCGCAGGCCCGGCGGTTGACCGGGCTGCGCAGCGGATCAGTATTGGCCGGGCGTTGCCAAGGGAACCCGCCATGCCGCAAGCCAAGCGCCAGATGAAGCTGACCGCCTTCTGCCATCCGCCTGGGCACTGGACGATGCCGGATGCCCGGCCGACCGACATGGATTTCGAGGAGGTGGCGCATCTCGCCCGGGTGGCGGAGCGCGGGCTGTTCGACATGCTGTTCTTCCAGGACAGCGCGGCGGTGGCGCCGGCCTTCTATCTGCCTGGCAGCACGCCGGAGGTGATGGCCCGCGCGGCGCGCTGCGTGCGGCTGGAGCCACTGACGATGCTGGCGGCATTGGCCATGGTGACGACGCGGCTTGGCCTCGTCTCGACCGCGACGACGACATACAACGATCCGTTCAACATCGCCCGCAAGTTCGCCACGATCGACCATATCAGCAAGGGGCGGGCGGGGTGGAACCTCGTGACCTCGCAGAATGAGGACGAGTCGCAGAACTTCGGGCGGGAATCGCATGTCGAGCACTCCGAGCGTTATGCGCGGGCGGAGGAGTTCTGCGATGTGGTCAAGGGGCTGTGGGACAGCTGGGAAGACGACGCGGTGATCCGCGACCGGGCGAGCGGGCGGTATACCGATCCGTCGAAGATGCATGTGCTGGGGCATAAGGGCGCGCATTTCTCGGTGCGCGGGCCGCTCAATGTGGCGCGGCCGCCGCAGGGGCATCCGATCGTGGCGCAGGCCGGCTCCTCCGAGCCGGGGAAGTCGCTGGCGGCGCGGACGGCGGATGTGGTGTTCACGGCACAGGTCGATCTTGGTGAGGCCCGCGCGTTCTATGACGACGTGAAGGGGCGTATGGCGGGGTTTGGGCGCCATCCGGATGATCTGAAGATCATGCCGGGCATCCGCTTCGTGCTCGGCGCGACGAAGGCCGAGGCGCAGGCGCGGTATGACGCGATGGCCGGCGAGGCGAGTGAGGCGGGGGCGCTGATGGCGATTCAGCGCCTGGCCGGCGGGCTGGACCTGCGGGACTTTCCGATGGACGGGCCGTTGCCGGAACTGCCGCCCTCCAACGCGGCGAAGGCGCGGCAGAAGATGATGATCGACCTCGCGCGGCGGGAGAACCTGTCGATCCGTGAACTCGCGCGGCGGTTCACCTTCAGCCTGGGCCACCTCGTCTATATCGGCACGCCGGTGGGGCTGGCGGACCTGATGGAGGAATGGTTCACCGCGGGGGTGGCCGACGGGTTCACCATGCTGTCCCCCTACTTCCCCGTGCCGATGGAGGACTTCGTGGAGGGCGTGGTGCCGGAATTGCAGCGGCGCGGGCTGTTCCGCACGGCATACGAAGGGGCGACGCTGCGGGAGAACCTCGGGCTGTCACGCCCGGCGAACCGGCTGGCCATGCGGGACCGGGCGCAGGCGGCGGACTGAGCGGGCGGGGGCCAGCCCGGCCCCTCCCTTCAGGCCATCGTGTTGAGGTGGCAGGCGCTGCGGTGGCCGGGGGCGATCTGCTGCAGGGCCGGGGCCTGTTCGCGGCAGATCGGCATGGCGTGCGGGCAGCGGGGGTGGAAGTGGCAGCCCGGCGGCGGCGTGAGGGGGCTGGGGATTTCGCCCTTGATGGCGGTGAATTCGCGTTTGCGCGTGTCGATCCGCGGGACTTCGGAGAGCAGCGCCTGGGTGTAGGGGTGGTTGGCGCGGGCGAAGATCTCGTCCGTGGGCGCTTCCTCGACGATGCGGCCGAGATACATGATGACGACGCGGTCGGAGAGATGTTCGACGACGCCGAGGTCGTGGCTGATGAAGAGGTAGGTGAGATTCAGCTCGGACTTGAGGTCCATGAACAGGTTGAGGATCTGCGCCTGGATCGAGACGTCCAGTGCGGCGACGGCTTCGTCGCAGACCAGGAATTCGGGCTGGACGGCGAGCGCGCGGGCGATGCCGATGCGCTGGCGCTGGCCGCCGGAGAACTGGTGCGGGTAGCGGCGCTTGTAGGCGGGGTCGAGGCCGGCGCGGCGGAACTGGGTATCGACGTAGGCTTCGAAGCCGCCTGGGGGGATCATGCCGTGGACGCGCGGCGCCTCGCCGACGATTTCGTCGACGCGCAGGCGGGGGTTGAGGCTGGCGTAGGGGTCCTGGAAGATCATCTGCACTTGCAGCATGGCCTTGCGGGCATCGGCGGGTTTGAGTTTTGCAACGTCGTCGCCGTGCCAGAGCACCTGGCCGTCCGACGGGGGGAGGATGCCGGCGACCATGCGGCCGAGGGTGGATTTGCCGCAGCCGGATTCGCCCACAAGGCCGACGACCTCGCCGCGGTTGATGGTGAGATCGACGCGATCGACGGCGCGGACGACGGTTTCGGGCACGGTGCCGCCCATGGCGCGGCGCAGGGAGTGGACGGCGCGGGCGGCGAAGTCGAACTGCTTGCCGAAGCGCTTGGAGACGCCCTTCAACTCAATAACCGGCGTGCTCATGCCGACATCTCCAGCTGGGGATGGAAGCAGCGCAAGGCGCGGCCGGCGGTGGGTTCGGTGGTCGGCGGGTCGGCCGCGCAGGCGGCGTCCGCGCGGGGGCAGCGGCTGCGGAAGGCGCAGCCGACGGGCAGGTTGACCAGCGAGGGGGTCATGCCGGGGATCTGCGCCAGCTTGCTGCCGCGCTTGTTGCGGCTGGGCACGGAGCCGATCAGGCCGTGGGTGTAGGGGTGGAAGGGGCGGTCGAGCACTTCCGTCACGCTGCCCTGTTCGACGATGCGGCCGGCGTACATCACCGCGATCTCATCGGCCAGGCCCGCGACGACGGAGAGGTCGTGGGTGATCCAGATGAGTGAGGTGCCGTGTTCGCGGGCGAGTTTCTGTACTTCGGAGAGGATCTGCGCCTGGATGGTGACGTCGAGCGCGGTGGTGGGCTCGTCGGCCAGGATCAGGTCGGGGCGGTGCAGCAGGGCGATGGCGATGGCGACGCGCTGGCGCATGCCGCCGGAGAACTGGTGGGGGTAGGAGCGCAGACGTTCTTCCGGGCTGGGGATGCCGACCATGCCGAGTGCGTCGCGCGAGCGGGCCCAGGCTTCGGCGCGGCTGACTTTGACGTGGGCATGCACCGTTTCCATCATCTGCGTGTCGATCCGCAGGACGGGGTTCAGCGTCATCATCGGGTCCTGGAAGATCATCGCGATGCGGTTGCCGCGCAGGTCGCGCAGGGCTTCTTCCGAAAGTTTGGTGAGGTCCGTGCCCTTGAACAGCACCTGGCCGCCAGCGATGCGGCCGGGAGCATCGACGAGGCCGAGGATGGAGAAGCCGGTGACCGATTTGCCGGAGCCGGATTCGCCGACGAGGCCGAGCACCTTGCCGCGCGGGACGGTGAAGGAGACGCCATCGACGGCGCGGACGGTGCCGGCGCGGGTGTCAAAATGGGTGGAGAGGTTGCGGACCTCCAGGGTGATGTCGCTCATTTCTGCAGCCTGGGGTTCAGCACGTCGCGGAGTTGGTCGCCCATCAGGTTGATGGCGACGATGGTCACCAGCAAAGCGATGCCGGGGTAGAAGCTGATCCAGTATTTGCCGGAGAGCATGTACTGGTAGCCGTTGGCGATCAGCAGGCCGAGCGAGGGCTCGGTGATCGGCACGCCGAGGCCGAGGAAGGAGAGGGTTGCCTCCAGGGTGATGGCGCGGGCGACCTGGATGGTGCCGATGACGATGAGCGGCGGCATGCAGTTGGGCAGCAGATGGCGGAACAGCACGCGCCATTGCGGGAGGGCGAGGCACTCGGCGGCTTCGATGTATTCGCGCCGGCGCTCGACGAGGGCGGCGCCGCGGGCGGTACGGGCGTAGCGGGCCCATTCGACGATGATCAAGGCGAGCATGACGTTCATCACGCCCTTGCCGAGGAAGGCGAGGATCATCAGGGCGACGAGGATGGAGGGGAAGGAGAGCTGGAGATCGACGATGCGCATGATCGCCATTTCGACGCGCCCGCCGACATAGGCCGCGATCAGGCCAAGGGAGGAGCCGATGACGCCGGCGATGAAGGCCGAGCCGACGCCGACGCCGAGCGAGATACGCAGGCCGTACATGATGCCGGAGAGCATGTCCCGGCCCTGGTCGTCGGTGCCGAGCCAGAAGGTCAGGCCGTCCATCGATTTGGAGCCGGGGGGCAGGCGGCCGTCCATGATGTCGAGCTGGGCGAGGTCGTAGGGGTTTTGCGGCGCGATGAAGGGGGCCGTCAGCGCCGCCAGCGTGATCAGGGTGATGACGACGAAGCCGACGACGGCCAGCGGGCTTTGGCCGAACTCGCGGGCAAAGCGGCGGAAGGGGGTTTCTTCCTTGGCCGGGCCGCCTTCGGCGGGGGGCGCTACGGTAGCACTCATTCCTTGCTCTCCAGGCGTACGCGGGGGTCGAGGACGGTGTAGAGCATGTCCACCACGAGGTTGATGACGATGAACATCAGCACGATCATCATCAGGTAGGCGACGATCACCGGGCGGTCGAGGACGTTGATGCTGTCGATGATCAGCTTGCCCATGCCGGGCCAGGCGAAGACGCTCTCGGTGACGACGGCGAAGGCGACGACGGAGCCGAATTCCAGGCCGACGACGGTGACGATCGGGATGAGGATGTTCTTCATCACGTGGACGAACACCACGCGGGTGGGCGAGAGGCCCTTGGCGCGGGCGAACTTCACGTATTCGAGCTGCATGTTCTCACGCACGCCGGCGCGGGTGAGGCGCAGGACGAGGGCGATGTTGCCCAAAGCGAGGTTGGTCGCGGGCATGATCATGTGGGCCAGGCCGTCGCGGGTGAGGAAGGACCATTGGACGCCGAAGAGCTCGGCGGTCTGGCCGCGGCCGGTGCTGGGCAGCCAGCCGAGCTGGACGGCGAAGAGCATGATCAGCATCAGCCCGACCCAGAAGCCGGGCAGCGAGAAGCCGAGGATGGAGCCGGCCATGATCGAGCGGCCGAGGAAGGAGTGGGGCTTCAGGCCGGCGAACAGGCCGAGCGGAATGCCGATCAGCACGCTCATCAGCACCGCGGTGACGGCGAGTTCCATCGTGGCGGGCATGCGGCTGACAATCAGGCGCAGGGCAGGTTCGTTGAAGACGAAGCTGCGGCCTAGGTCGCCGCGGACGGCACCCCAGAGGAAGCGCAGGTATTGCTCCCACAGCGGCTTGTCGAGGCCGAGGGCGGCGATGGCGCGCAGACGCTCAGCCTGGTCGGCGTCGGGCGAGATGAGGATCTCGACGGGGTCGCCGATGACGTTCACGCCGATGAAGACGATCACCGTCATCGCCAGCATGACGAAGATCGCCTGGAACAGGCGGCGGAGAATCCAGGTTGTCATGCCGGGGTCAGACTCGTTTTCTCGTGGATGTTGTGATCATGGCCCAGAGGATCATGGCGTGGGCCGCACGTCCATCGCCAAACTGCCCTCATCGGCACGCGCCTTGTAAGTCAGGCCGGCCTTCATCGCCCAGATGTTGCGCTGGATGTGCAGGGGGATCACCGCCACGTCGTCCAGCGCGAGGCGCTGGGCCTGGATGAGGACGCGCTCGCGCGCGGTGTCGTCGCCGATTTTCATGGCCTGATCGACCAGCCCGTCAAGCGTGGGGTTGGAGTAGCGGCCGCGGTTGACCGCGCCCCAGCCCTTCGCCGGCGAATAGGTGTGGACCAGGGCGCGCAGCGGATTCGAGCCCTCGCCGGAGGAGATGCCCCAGGCCAGGAGGAAGGCCGAGAATTCCTGGCGGTTGGCGCGGGCGATGAAGTTGGGCCAGGTGATCGCGTCCACCTGGGTTTGCACGCCGATGCGCGTCCACATCTGGCCGATGGCCTGGATGATCTTGCCGTCGTTGACGTAGCGGTCGTTCGGGCCGTGCAGGGTCATGCGAAAGCCGTTGGGGAAGCCGGCTTCGGCGAGCAGGGCTTTAGCGCGCGCGACGTCGTAGGTGGGCGGGGGCAGGTCGGGGACGTAGGTGAAGCTGCCGGGGGCGAGGAACTGGCCGGTGGCCAGGGCGGCGTTTTCCATCACGCGTTCGACGATGGCGGGGCGGTTGATGCCGATGCTCAGGGCCTGGCGCACCCGCAGGTCGTTCAGCGGGTTTTTGGCCAGGGTCTCGCCGTTTGGGCCGGTGATGAAGGGGGTGGGGCCCTCGCGCGAGCGGTCGAGCCAGAGATAGACGAAGCGGAGCGAGTTGGTCTCGGCCAGCGCCACCCGCTTGTCCGACCGCAGGCGGGCGGCGTCGGCCGTGGGGACGAATTCCATGAACTGTACGTCGCCCGAGAGCAGGGCGGCGGTGCGGGCGCCGTCGTTGGGGATGAGGCGGATGATCACGCGCTGCCAGTGTGGCTTTTCGCCCCAGAACTGGTCGTTGCGCTCCAGTTCCACGCGGTCCCCAGGGCGGTAGGCGGTCATGCGGTAGGCGCCGGTGCCGATGGCGAGCTTGCCGCTGTTGAAATCCTCGCTGGCCAGATCGGTGCCCAGGCTGCGGGGGATGATGAAGACCTGGCTCATGTCTACCGGCAGCAGGGGATAGATGCCGGCGGTTTTCAGGCGGATGGTGTGGGAATCGACGATCTCGGTGCCGACGACCGGCTTGGTGTAGATGGTGTAGCTGCCGGGAGAGTTGGCGACCTTCGGCACGCGGGCGAAGCTGGAGACGACGTCCTCCGCGGTGAGGGCCTCGCCGTTGTGGAAGCGCACGCCGGGGCGGAGTTTGAATTCCCAAGTGGTGTCGTCGAGCAGTTTCCAGCTCAGCGCGAGGCCTGGCTCGAGGCGGGAGAACTCATCCTGGCCCACCAGCGTGTCGAACATGTGGGCGTTGACGGTCTGGTTGGGCGAGAAGGTGTGGTAGTGCGGGTCGATGCTGGTGGGGGCCGCGGACATGGCCATCGACAGGGTTTGCGCGGTGGCCGGCCCGGCGATGGCGAAGGCCGCCACCGCGGCCGCGGCGCGTATGGCTGCGAACATCGTCCCCCCTCGAATTACAAAGCTCTCATGCAGGTATAGCAAGGCAGGGTGCGCAGGCGCTAGGGTGCCAGAGGTCCAACGATACCGGGGAGCAGGCCATGCGCCATATTATTTTGACCGCTGCGGCACTGGCGGCGAGCCTGACGGCACAAAGTCAGGCACAGACGCTGACGGCGGGGATGGCGGCACCGGTCACCTCGCTCGACCCGCATTTCTACAATGCGGCCCCGAACAACGGACTGGCGATGCATGTTTTCGAACGCCTGGTGGAGCGCAATTCGACCGCGCGCGTGACCGCGGGGCTGGCGTCCTCCTGGAAGCCAGTGGGCGAGGCGGTGTGGGAGTTCAAGCTGCGGCCGGGCGCCAGGTGGCACGACGGCGTGGCGGTGACGGCCGATGACGTGGTGTTCTCGCTCAAGCGCGGGGCCAACGTGCCGAACAGCCCGGGCGGCTATGGCGGGCTGGTGCGGGCGATCCAGCGCGTTGAGGTCGTCGATCCGATGACTTTGCGTTTTCACACGGGCACGCCCTCGCCGAATGTGCCGGGCGACATCGCCGGCTTCGCCATCGTCTCCCGCCATGTGGGGGAGGGAGCGACGACGGAGGAGTATAATTCCGGCAAGGCGACCGTCGGTTCCGGGCCGTACAAGTTGGGGCGCTACCTCAATGGCGACCGGGTGGAACTGGTCCGCAACGAGGCATGGGACGGCGAGAAGCCGGCCTGGGAGCGCGTGAACTTCCGCTTCATCACCAATCCCGGCGCCCGCGTTGCCGCCCTGCTGGCCGGTGATGTGGACATCATCGACGTGCCGCCGGCGGCGGATATTCCGCGCCTGCAGACCGACCCCAAACTGTCGGTGGTATCGATCCAGGGACTGCGGCTGGTGCATATCTCGCCGTCGGTCGCCAAGGAGAGCACGCCGTGGGTGACCGACAACGCGGGCAAGCCGCTGGAGAAGAACCCGTTCAAGGATGTGCGGGTGCGTCGTGCCCTGTCGATGGCGATCAACCGGCAGGCGATCGCCGACCGGGTGATGTCTGGCACTGCCGCCCCCACCGGCCAGTGGCTGCCGCCGGGCACCTACTCGCACGCCCCCAGCGTGGGGGTGCCGAGCTTTGACCCCGAGGGGGCGAAGAAGCTGCTGGCCGAAGCGGGCTTCCCCCAGGGCTTCAAGCTGACCCTGCACAGCCCGAACGACCGCTATCCCTATGATGCCTCCACCGCGCAGGCGGTGGCGCAGTACTGGGCGCGTGTGGGCGTGGCCACCCAGGTGGAAGCGCTGCCCTGGAGCACGTTCTCGCCCCGCGCGGCCCGGCAGGAATTCGCCATCAGCCTGGCGGGCTGGGGCAGCAACACCGGCGAGGCCAGCTACATGCTGGTCAACGTGCTCGGGACCTATGACCCCGCGACCAACCGGGGCGCCTCGAACTCTGCCCGGCGCAGCATTCCCGCGCTGGACGCCCTGACCGACCGGGCGCTGGCGACGATCGACGATGCCGCCCGCGAGAAGCTGCTCATCCAGGCGGTAGAGCTGGCCAGCGCCGAGGTGGCGACGATTCCGCTGCACCAGCTCATCAACTTCTGGGCATCGAAGAAGACGGTGGTCTACGAGCCGCGCCAGGACGAGCGCACCGTTGCCATGCAAGCCCGGCCGGCAAAGTAGCCGGCGGGGGTGCCGGCGC
>CAMCJI010000057.1 GCA_945874805.1 Asaia bogorensis
GGCTGACCGGCCCGCCGCGGGCCAGGGCGGCGCTGTCCAGCCGGTCGGCAGCCTCGCGGATGGCGGCCTGGGTGCGCGGCAGGCGCAGCAGCAGCCAGTCCTGCACCTCCTCCGCCACCGGGATCTGCCGCTCGGCCAGCAGCCGGGCGAGCAGGGACCGCAGCAGGGTCTCATCGGCGGCGCGGATCTCCACCGCCGTGATCGCCCGCAGCCGGCTGCTCAGGTCCGGCAGGTCCACGTCCCAGCGCGCCGGTGCGGCGCGGGCGGCCAGCAGCACCGGCTGCCCGGCCTCAGCCGCAGCGTTGAGCAGATGCAGCAGGTCATGCGCCGGGGCGAGATCGGCCCGATCGACGGCCACCGGGCCGGCAGGCGGCCCGCTGAAGCGCAAGCCAGGCCCGTCGACGACCTCGCTCCCAGCCCAGAGATGCAGCAGGTGCGACTTGCCGCTGCCCGCCGGCCCCCACAGCGCCAGCCGGCCCAGCGGCCACTCGGCGGTGCGGCGCATCCAGGCCAGAGCCGCCTCGTTGCACGGGGCGGGGAGGAAGCCCTGCGCCGTGAAGATCGGCTCATGCGCAAACGGCAGCGGCAGTTGCCGGCTCACAACCGGTCTTCCGGGTGCGGCGGGTCGAGATAGAGCGGGCTGTCGAGATAGCGCCGCAGCCAGAACCGGCAGAGCACGCCGATCACCGCCGCCACCGGCACGGCCAGCAGCACGCCGAGGAAGCCGAAGGCCGCGCCCCCGGCGAACAGGGCGAAAATCACCCACACATCAGGCAGTTCCACCCGGTCGCCGAGGAAGCGCGGGTAGATCACGTAGCCCTCAAGCACGTTGCCGACCGCGAACACGCCGACGACCATCGCCACCCCCCCCCAGGTGGGAAACTGCGCCGCGGCCAAGCCGATGGCCAGCAGCATGCCGGTGATGCTGCCAACATAGGGAATGAACGACAGTACCCCCGCCGTGATCCCCACAATCAGTCCCAGTTCCAGCCCGACGGAGGACAGGGCGGTGGCGTAGTATAGAGCGAGCACGAGACACACCATCATCTGCCCGCGCAGCCAGGCCGAGAGGATGCGATCCACCTCGCGCGCCTGCGCCCGCAATACGCCCGCATACCGCAGCGGCAGCCAGGAATCGACGCGCCCGACGATGCCGGCCCAGTCGCGCAGCAGGTAGAAGGTGACGATCGGCGTCACCAGCACCAGCGTCAGCACGTTGAATAGCGCATAGCCGCCGCCGACCAGCCCGCGTAGCGCCGCTCCCACGAAGCCCATGATGGCGCCCACCTGGCCCGAGATCGCATCGCGCAGCTTCTCGTCCACCACCTCCGGCCCCAGGGCTTCCTGCAGGCGGGCGATGGTCTCGCCGGCGAAACTGCGCACAAGCGTGACATAGGTCGGCAACCGGCCCAGCAGCAGCCCGATCTGGCCGAGCAGCAACGGATACAGCAGCAGCACGAACAGCAGCGTCAGGGTGAACAGCGCCACGATCAGCACAAACGCCGCGATCGACCGCCGGACCCCCAGATGCCCCAGCCGGCGGGCGATAGGGTCGAGGAAATAGGCCAGGATCGCCGCCACCACGAAGGGCAGCAGCACCGAAGCGAACAGCGACAGCGCCAGCCACGACGCCACCGCCAGCCCGCCCAGCAGGGCGATGCGCTGGGTGCGGGTGGACCCGCGGACAGGGTTCGTCGTCATGCGCGCGCGGCCTTCCAGACATACGCGGCGCCGGACACCAGCGTTGTGGCGGCAGTCAGCCAGATCATGATCGGCGGAAGCCACGCCGGAACCAGAGCGGTGCCAGCGGCAAGCAGGGCTATTCCCACCAGCAATATCTGCACCGTCGTGTTCACCTTCGATATCCACAGGGGGCGGATCGGCACGTTCTGCCCGACCACCCACAAAACGATCAACCCGCCGACGATCACCAGATCGCGGAAAACCACCAGGATGGCCAGCCAGTCCGGCAGGGCATGCATCGCCGCGAGGGTAATGTACATGCTCACCAGCAGCGCCTTGTCCGCCACCGGGTCGAGCAGGGCGCCCAGGGCCGAACCGCCCATCCGCCGGGCCAGGTACCCGTCCAGCGCGTCGGACGCGCCAGCGGCGGCGAACAGCCAGAACCCGGCGAGGAAGCTGTTGTGCAGCACCAGCCAAACGGCCATCGGCACCGCACATAGCCGCGCGAATGTGATCACGTTCGGCAGCGTGAGCACGCCCGCGTCGGGGCGAGAGGCGAGATGGCTGCCATCCGGCATGGGCTGGCCCTGATCCTCCGTTCGCATCGCAGTCAAGCAGGCACGTCGCGGCACCTGCTTGCACCTCCAAGGCGCCTATGGTTCTTTCCGGCGCACCCTAGCACGGAATCCGCATGGCCAGCATGACCTACCGCGCGGCAGGCGTCGATATCGACGCCGGTGACGCGCTTGTCGATCGCATCAAGCCCTTGGCCCGCGCCACCACGCGCCCTGGCGTGCTCGGCGGCCTCGGCGGTTTCGGCGCGCTGTTCGACCTGAAAGCCGCCGGCTTCATCGACCCCGTTCTGGTCTCCTCCACCGACGGTGTGGGCACCAAGCTGCGCATCGCCATCGACACCGGCCGCCACGCCACGGTCGGCATCGACCTCGTCGCCATGTGCGTCAACGATCTCGTGGTCCAGGGCGCCACCCCGCTGTTCTTCCTCGACTATTTCGCCACCGGCAAGCTGGATGTGGAGCAGGCCGCCAGCGTCATCGCCGGCATCGCCGAGGGCTGCACCCGCGCCGGCTGCGCGCTGGTCGGCGGCGAGACCGCCGAGATGCCCGGCATGTACCACAAGGGCGACTACGACCTCGCCGGCTTCTCCGTGGGGGCCGCCGAACGCGCCGACCTCCTGCCGAAGGATGTCCAGCCCGGCGACAGCCTGCTGGGCCTGGCCAGTTCCGGCGTGCACTCCAACGGCTTCTCCCTCG
This sequence comes from Asaia bogorensis, assembly GCA_945874805.1. Taxonomy (GTDB): domain Bacteria; phylum Pseudomonadota; class Alphaproteobacteria; order Acetobacterales; family Acetobacteraceae; genus CAIRTN01. Next base: position 2,955 of record CAMCJI010000057.1, read on the forward strand.
TCCGTCGCATCGTCGAGGCCGGCAATGCCGGCTGGGCGGCCCCCGCCCCCTTCGCGGCCAGCACGCTCGGCGAGGCGCTGATGGCGCCCACCCGCATCTACGTGAAGTCCCTGCTCGCCTTGCACCGCGCCGGCCTGATGAAGGCCGCAGCCCACATCACCGGCGGCGGCCTGCCCGGCAACCTCCCCCGCGTGATGCCGGACGGCACCAGCGCGGTGATTGACGCGGCGCGCTGGCAGCTCCCCCCCGTCTTCGCGTGGCTCGCCCGCACCGGCGGCGTCGAGGCCGGGGAGATGCTGCGGGTGTTCAACTGCGGCATCGGCATGGTCGTCGTCACCGCCGACCCCGCCGCCGCCCGCGCCATCCTGGAAGCCGAAGGCGAGACCGTGTTCGACATCGGCCGCATCGAAGCCGGCACGGAGGGCGCCGAGCCCGATCTGCGCATCGACATCCCCGCGGGCTGGCCCGCTTGAAGCGCGTCGGCATCCTGCTCAGCGGCCGCGGCTCCAACATGGCGGCCCTGGTGGCCGCCGCCGAAGCGCTGGACTATCCTGCCGAAATCGCCGTCGTCCTGTCCAACCGCGCGGATGCTCAGGGCCTCGCCTACGCCCAGGCTGCCGGCATCCCCGCCGTCGCCGTCCCGCACCGCGACTTCGGCCGCGACCGCGCCGCGCACGAGGCCAGAATGGTCGAAGTGCTCGATATGCACGGCGTCGAAATCGTCTGCCTCGCCGGCTATATGCGCCTGCTGACCCCGTTCTTCGTCGCCCGCTATGCCGGGCGGATGCTCAACGTCCATCCCAGCCTGCTCCCGGCCTTCCCCGGCCTGGATACCCACGGCCGGGCGCTGGCCACCGGCGTGAAGCTGCACGGCTGCACCGTCCATCTCGTCACCGAGGTGATGGACGAAGGCCCGATCCTCGCCCAGGCCGCCGTGCCTGTCCTGCCGGACGACACCGAAGCCACTCTGGCGGCGCGCGTGCTCGCCCAGGAACACCTGATCTACCCCGCCGCCCTGGCCGCCTTCGCCGCCGGGCACGCCGGCGCTCTCCCCGCACCCACAGCCGCGCTGCGCAACCCCTTGCCTGCCGCGCCCGTCGCCTTCTAGAAACCCGCACGCATCCGCAGAGGCACCCATGGCCAACAACACCCCCGCCCCCGTCACCAACGAAGCCTTCCTCGCCGACCGTACCCGCTTCTGGGAAGGCTTCACCAGCGCTACCACCTGGTCCTGCGTCGCCCTGGTCGTGCTGCTGGTCCTGATGGCGTATTTCCTGGTCTAGCCCCGATCAGGGCGCCGTCCGCTCCACCCAGAGCCACACCGCGAGCGACGCCAGCGAACAGCCGAGCATCCCGATCCCCGTCGCGGTGGACCCGACGAGGGGATGCAGCGCCGCCACAACCCCCCCGGCGATCGCCGCCGAGGTCATCTGGACGCAGCCGAGCAGGGAGGCCGCGGTGCCGGCATGGTTCGGCACCCGCTCCATCGCCGCATGGGTGCCGTTCGGATTGGCCAGCCCCCGGCAGACGCAGAACGCCACCACGGTCGGCACGAAGGTCGCCAGCGTCGGCCCCGTCGCCAGCACCACCAGCCCGGCCAGCGAGGCCACCGGTGCGGCATATTGCGCGATCGCCAGCGGAATCTGCGCCCGCACCCGCCGCCGTGCCAGCGCCGCATTGATCTGCGCGCCCAGCATGATCCCGCCCGAGGTGGTGGCGAACAGCACCGAGAACAGCCAGACCGAGGCGCCCATGTCGCCCATCAGCAGCACCGAGGACACGGCGATATAGGCGAACATCCCCGCCGAGCCGAAGCCGTTGACCAGCGCATAGCCCACCGTCCGCCGTACCCGCAGCACCGCCGCATAGCGCCCGAGGATGGCGATCTTCGCCCCCACCTGCGGCGGCCGCGTCTCCGCCAGCAGCACATAGGCGAGCGCGAACTGCACCACCCCGGCGGCGGCGAGGAAGGCATAGATGAACCGCCATTCCCCGAAGATCAGCAGCAGCCCGCCCAAGGTCGGCCCGATCATCGGCGCGATGGTGGTGACCGTGGCGATGGTCGAGAGCTTCACCCGCGCGTCATGCCCCTCGAACAGGTCGCGCGCCACGGCCAAGGCGAGGGTGGAACTCCCCGCCGCGCCGATCCCCGCCAGCAGCCGGAAGCCCAGCAGCACCTCGATCGAAGGCGCGAGCGCGCAGCCCAGCCCGCTGGCGGTGAACAAAGCGAGCCCCGTCAGCATCACCGGCCGCCGGCCGAACCGGTCCGACAGCGGGCCGACGACGATCTGCGCCAGGCCGAACCCCGCCATGAAGATCGACAGCGTCCAGGCCGCCTGCGCCGCGGACACGCCGAGCCCCGCTTTCAGATAGCCGAAGGCGGGCAGCCCGATGTCGATCGACAGCGGCGGCAGGGCGGCCAGCGCGCCCAGCAGCACGATGAAGGCGAAGGAGTCCGTCCGCATGCCTAGACCTCCAGGAACGCCGAGGTCTGCCGCGCGATCTCCGCCAGGCCCAGCCGCTGCACCGCCACCCCCGGCGGAAACGCGCCGAGCAGGCGGGACGGCGTCTGCCGGTCCAGCAGCACGAACACGCCGCGATCGGTCGCGGTGCGGATCAGCCGGCCGAAGGCCTGGCGCAGCCGCAGCCGGGCGATCCGGTCGTCGAACCCTGCCGGGTTGCCCTCGCCCAGATGCACCCGCCGCTCGCGGTGCAGGATGTCCGGCCGTGGCCAGGGCACCCGTTCGAACACCACCAGCCGCAGGGCGCGGCCGGGCACGTCCACCCCGTCGCGCATCGCATCGGTGCCGAGCAGGCAGGAGTCCATCTCGGTGCGGAACACATCGACCAGCGTCGCGTTGTCCATCGCGTCCACATGCTGGGCGAACAGCGGAATCCCCGCCGCCTCCAGCGGGGCCGCCAGCCGCGCCTGCACCGCGCGCAGGCGCGAGATCGCGGTGAACAGGCCGAGCCCGCCGCCGCCGGAGGCGAGGAACAGTGTGCGGTAGGCGCCCGCGAGGCTGGCGATGTCGCGGCTGTTCACGTCCGTGGCGATGAAGGCGCGGGTCTGGCTGGCATAGTCGAAGGGGCTGGCGACGGCCACGCGCAAGGCCGGGCTGGGCAGGTGCACCGCCCCGGTCCGCGCCTCCGCCTGCGTCCAGGCGTCCTCCGCATCGTCGATGCCGCCGTCGCGCAGCGTGGCGGAGGTGACCAGCAGCCCCTGCGCCGGGCGGGCGAGCACGGTGGCGAAGGGGATCGTCGGGTCCAGCCAATGCCGGTGCATCGCCGCGTCGCGGTCCTGCCCGTCACGCCGGGCGATGCGCAGGAAATGCACATGCTCCGGCCGCTGCCCCGGCTCCGGCGGGTCGGCTTCCACCGCGGCCAGCATCGCCCGCCAGGCGCCCACCGGGTCGATCGCCCGGCGGCGCAGGCTGCGGCACACCGCCTCGATGCGGGTGCGCACGGACTCGTCCAGCTCCTCCGCCTCGTCCTCCAGCCGCGCCAGCAGCCGGGTGGAGAGCGTCTTCAGCGGCTCCGCCAGCCGGTCCAGCGCGCGCGACAGCAGCGCCGCCGCCTGCGGCATGTCCGGCCCGACGGGATAGAGGTCCGCCTGCAAATCCATCGCCGGCCCTTCCCCGTCGCCGGCGACGCGGGCGAGCGTCTGGGCGCGGACCGCCTGCAAAAACACTTCGGTCGGGTTCGTCCCGCCACCGCCGAGCCGGTCCGCCCAGCCTCCGGCCGGCAGGGCGCGGGCGGCCTGCAAGGCCGCCTCCAGCGGGGTTTCCAGGTTGGGATGCCCGGCGACGAGGTCCTCCAACCGGCGGAACAGCCCTCGCGCGCGCGACCGCCCGCCCTCCGCCCCCAGCATCCAGCGGCGCAGCTCCGCCGTCTCGGCGCCCGAGAGCTCGACGGAGAACGCCCCATCCGCCGCATCGAACAGGTGATGCCCTTCGTCGAACACGTAATGGCTGGGCACTTGGTCATCATCCAGCCCGCCCCAGGCCGCCTGCGCCATCACCAGCGCATGGTTGGCCACCACCAGCTCGGCGGTGCGGGCGCGACGGATGCCGTGTTCGATGAAGCACTTCTTCCAGTGCGCGCAGCCGGCATGGATGCACTCGCCCCGCCGGTCGGCGAGGCTCAGCGTCAGCCCGTGCCCGAACAACTCGGCGAACCAGCCCGGTAGATCGCCGCCCTGGATATCCCCGTCGGCGGTCGCCATCGCCCAGCGCGCCACCAGCCCGAGCGGGATATGCGTGGGGGCGGCCGGCCCCAGCGGGGCTGCCGCGTCCTGCAGGTTCAGCAGGCACAGATAGTTCTCCCGCCCCTTGCGCACCACCGCCCGGCGGCGGCGCTCCACCGGATCGGGGATCAGCCGCGCCACCTCGGACTCCACCTGGCGTTGCAGATGGCGGGTGAAGGTGCTGATCCACACCGCCCCGCGGTTGCGCTCCGCCCACAGACTGGCCGGCGCGATATAGCCCAGCGTCTTGCCGGTCCCCGTTCCCGCCTCGGCCAGCACCATGTGCGGATCGCCCCGGTTTTCCCGCGGCAGGAAGGCGTGCGTTGCCGCGGCCGCATAATCTGCCTGCCCCGGCCGCTGTTCGGAGGTGCCGCCGAGCATCTCCGCCAGCCGCCGCCGCGCCTCGCTCTCGGCCACCGGCAGGCTGCCGGGCGGGGGCAGGGGGGCGGCCTCCTCCCATTCCGGCAGGCGCTCCCACACTTTCAGCGCCTTGTCGTCGGGCTTGCCGTTCGGCGCGCCGAGGGCTGCGAGCACGAACGGCGCCCAGCCCCAGCCCGCCACGCCCATCCGTGCGGCCAACCCCGCCGCCCCGCGCTGCGCCGGCAGATCGCGGCCCGCCGCCAGCCGCGCCAGCAACGCCTGGGCGATATCCGGCAGGCAGGCTGCCGCCCCCTCCATGCCCGGCCTCGGCGGCTCCAGATCGAGCGCCATCGCCAAGCCCAGCGGCGTGGGTGCCGCCGCGGTGGCCGGCAGCACGAAGGCGAACAGCTCCAGCAGGTCGAGGCAGGGCATCCCCCGCAACCCCAGCCGCCCCAGCGTCGCCGGGGCGTGCACCAGCACCGGCGCCGGGCCCTGGCGCAGCATGGCGGCGGCGGCGGCGGTTGCCATCTCCTGCAACTCCCCGTCCTCGCTCAGCACCGCCGTGCGCACCGATCCCGCCACCACACAGGGCGACTCGGGCAGCAACAGACGCGGGGCGGGGGTGGACATGGGGGAGGTATAGCGATGGGCAGCCCGCACGGAAGGGCTGATTGACCTGACTTCCCCCCGAACCTAGCTTGCGCCGCATGTCAGAAGCAGCCCAAACCCCCGCCATCCCCCGCGCCTGGCCGTTCGAGGAGGCGCGCAAGGTTGTCGATCGCCTCGCGGCGACGGGCAAACGCGAGGCGTTGTTCGAAACCGGCTACGGCCCTTCCGGCCTGCCGCATATCGGCACTTTCGGGGAGGTTGCCCGCACCTCCTGGGTGCGGCGCGCCTTTGCCGAGCTGTCGGACATCCCCACCAAGCTCATCGCCTTCAGCGACGACATGGACGGGCTGCGCAAGGTGCCGGACAACGTGCCGAACAAGGAGATGCTCGCCGGCTACATCGGCCGCCCGCTGACGCGCATCCCCGACCCCTTCGGCACGCATGACAGCTTTGGCGCGCACAACAACGCCCGCCTGCAATCCTTCCTCGACAGCTTCGGCTTCGAATACGAATTCGCCTCCTCCACCGTCTATTACGCCTCCGGCCGGTTCGATGCCGCCCTGCTCGAAATCCTCCGCAAGCATGACGAGATCGTCGCCGTCATCCTGCCCACCCTCGGGCCGGACCGGCGCGCCACCTACTCCCCCTTCCTGCCCGTCCACCCGAAAACCGGCGTGGTCATGCAGGTGAAGATCGAGCAGCTGAACCCCGATGCCGGCACCATCGTCTGGCGCGATCCCGAAACCGGCGAGGCTTACGAAACCCCCGTCACCGGCGGCGCGGTGAAATGTCAGTGGAAGGCCGACTGGGCGATGCGCTGGCATGCGCTGGGCGTCGATTACGAAATGTCCGGCAAGGACCTGATCGACAGCGTCCGCCTCTCCGGCCGCATCTGCCGCATCCTCGGCAGCACCCCGCCGGAGGGCTTCACCTACGAGCTGTTCCTCGACGAGCAGGCGCAGAAGATCAGTAAAAGCAAGGGCAACGGCCTCTCGGTCGAGGACTGGCTGAAATACGCTCCGCCCGAAAGCCTCAGCCAGTTCATGTACAACCAGCCCCAGCGCGCCAAGCGGCTGTATTTCGATGCGGTGCCGCGCGCGGTGGACGAATACCTCGCCAACGCGCTCAAGGCCCACACCCAGCCGCGCGACGAAGTGCCGGTCAACCCCGCCTGGCACATCCATGCCGGCCTGGTACCGCAGTCCGCCCATTCCCCGCTGAGCTTCGCCATGCTGCTCAACCTCGCCAGCGTGGTGAATGCGGACACGCCGGACCTGCTCTGGGCCTTCATCCGCCGCTACAGCCCGGACGCGACACCCGAGGCGATGCCCCTGCTCGCCCGCCTCGTCGAATACGCGCTGGCCTACTACCGCGATTTCGTCCGCCCGGCGAAAACCTACCGCCCGCCGACGGACATCGAACGCGCCGCCCTGATCGACCTGCGCGCGGAGCTGGAGGCGCTGCCGGCGGACTCCACCGCCGATACGATCCAGAACGCCATCTTCGCCGTCGGCAAGCGCCACGCCTTCCCGGAGTTGCGCGCGTGGTTCGGCTGCCTATATCAAGTTCTGTTGGGCCAGAACGAAGGGCCGCGCTTCGGCCACTTCGTGGAGATTTTTGGCATTCCCGAGACCATCGGCCTCATCGACCACGCGCTCGCCCCAGTGGCCGGCTGACAGCTCCGCATGTCGGACCTGCTGAAGCGTGCCCTGCGCCACCTGCCGACTGTGCTCGGCCTGCTGCTGCTCGCCGGCGCGATCTACGTCGTGCAGAAGGAGTTCCGCACCCTCAAACTCGCCGACGTCCGCGCAGCGCTGGAAGCGATTCCCCAGCACGACCTGCTGATCTCGGCGGCCTGGACCTTCCTCGCCTACTTCATCCTCACCTTCTACGACCGGCTGGCGACTTACTATGCCGGCAAGCCGGTGAGCTATCTGCGCGTCTGCTTCGCCAGCTTCTGCGCCTACACGCTGGCCCATAATCTCGGCTTCGCCGCGGTCTCCGGCGCCGCCGTCCGCTACCGGCTCTATGCGCATTGGGGCCTGAGCGCCCTGCAGATCGGCAAGGTCGTCGCCTTCTGCTCGCTGACCTTCGCGCTCGGCGGCATGGTGCTGGGCGGGGTCATCCTGCTGGTCGAGCCTGAATCGATCCCGGTGCTCGGCCCGCGCGTGCCCGCCGCGGTGATGTATGCCATCGGCCTCGGCCTCTGGGCGATCGTGCTGCTCTACGTCGTGCTAGCCAAGATGCTGGGCACCATCCGCCTGTTCGGCCACGCCATCGAGTTGCCGGGCTGGCGCATGGCCCTCCTCCAGGTTGTGCTGGCAACCGTCGATGTCGCGGTCACCGCCGCGATCTTCTACGCCCTGCTGCCGCCAGCGCCAGGCCTGACCTTCCTGCGCTTCCTCGGCGTCTATGTCGCCAGCTACACCGCGGGCCTCGCCGCCAACATCCCCGGTGGCATCGGCGTGTTCGACACCGCGATGCTCCTCGGTCTCGCACCCTGGCTCGAACCGCCGCAGATCGTCGGCGCCATCGTCGTCTTTCGTCTCTACTACTACATCATCCCGCTCTTCCTCGCCGGCAGCCTGTTCATAGGCCACGAGATCATGCTGCGCGGCCGCAGCGTGCTGGCGCCGCGGGAATAGGGAAGTAGGGCCAGGGCTCTGCCCCCGCCTTCCTTGCCTACCCGACACCCCCTACGACGTGCGCCCGAAGTTGCGCGCCTGGAAGTCCATCACGAAGGACTTCGCCGGCTTCCACGCGATATCGCGGCGTTTGGCGGTGAAGTTGGCGGTTTCGTGCAGGATGATCATCGCCGGATCCTCGATTTCGATGATGTCGAGGATGCGGCCGAAGGCGCGGCGGCGAGTGGGGATGTCGGTGCTGCGGTCCATTTCCTCCACCAGCCGCTCGGCTTCGGCGTTGGACCAGTAGCCGGTGCGCTTCAGTTCGCTGAGCGGGCCGAAGCTGGTGGGGAAGAAGCTGATCGGATCGTTGAAGAACGCGGTCATCGAGTTGTCGTTCAGCGCCCGCGGCTCCTTGTCGGTCTGGATCTGCCCCCAGTTCTCCTTGATCTGCAGATCGACGTTGATGCCCACCGCGCGCCACATCTCCACGGCCACCTGCGCCGTCGCCATCTGGTTGGTGTAGTAGTTCGCCATCAGCTTGTAGGGGATCACTTCGCCCTTGTAGCCGGCTTCGGCGAGCAGCTTGCGGGCCAGCGCCGGGTCATAGGCGGGCGGCGCGCGGTCGGCGAGATACATGTCGCCATAGAACGGATACTGCACCCCGCGCGGCACGCGGGTGCGCCCGCCCCACAGCGAGTCGATGATCGCCTGCCGGTCAAGTGCCAGGGACATGGCGCGGCGCACGCGCGGGTCGCGCAGGGCGGGGAAGTTCTTGTCGAAGTTCAGGCAGCGCATGTTGGTGATCAGCCCGCCCTGCACGTCGAAGCGCGGGTTGCGTTCGATGGCGGGGATCTGGTCGGGCGTGATGTCGCATGCGAAGTCGAACTCGCCGGCCAGCAGCCCGTTGATCCGGCTCGCCAGTTCCGGCACCTCGACGAAGCGCAGCTGGCGGATCGGCGGCCGCCCGCCCCAGTAGTCGTCGAACGCATCGAGGATCAGCCGGTTCTCCGCCCGGTATTCGCTGACCTGATAGGGGCCGGTGCCGATCGGCCTGCGCGCCCAGTCGAACCACGTCGCCGCCTCGCGATGCGCGCGCGCGTTGATGATGCAGCCCGTCCGCATCGACAGCCGGCCGAGCAGCGTCACGTCCGGCCGGGCATTGGTGATGCGCACCGTGCGCGCGTCGATCGCCTCGATCTTCTCGATGGCCGGGAAGGCGGCGCGGCCGCCGGCGCGCACCTTCGGCGTCGCCCAGCGCGGGTCACGCGGCGCGCCGGCCGGGGCCGCACGCTCCTCGGCGGTGCCGAACATGCGCTCGGTGAGGGTGAACACCACGTCCTCGGCGGTCAGCTTGTCGCCGTTGTGGAACCGCACGCCCTCGCGCAGCGTCAACTCGATCGTGCGCGGATCGACCATCCGCCAGGATTCCGCCAGCCCAGGCCGCAGCGAGAGATCGCCGGTCCAGTCGGTATCGATCAGCGGCTCCTTGTAGGAGGTATAGTGCCGCGTGCCGACGTTGGACGCTTCGTTGATGATATCCAGCGTGTTGGACGTCGCGATGCGCTGAACCGCCACGGTGACGACCGGGCGCTGGTCGGCCTGCGCGATGGCAAAGCGCGGCAGGCAGGCGGCAGCGGCGGCGCCGGCCAGCAGCGAACGACGAGGCAGATGCGGCATGTCGGAGTCTCCCGTTGATCGGCGGGAGATAGCAGCGCCGCGTTGCAGCCGGACTGACGGTTCAGAGTCAGTTCGGTGACGCTGCATCCACAGGCGCGGTCGCCAGATGCGGCCAGCGGCGCGCCACCACCGGCCCGGCAGCATCATAGGCATGGCAGGAATTGACCAGCCGCGCCGATCCGTCCTGGTTCGAGGGCCCGTCCGTCAATTCCCCCCGCGCCCGTGCCGCTTCCAGCGCCTCGGCCTCCCGGCGCGAGCGCACCGGCCACAGCGTCTGCATCGCCACGGTTGCGATCTGCTGGAGCATCTCCCGCAGATGGGTGCAACCCTGAATGCCCCCCAGCCGCTCATTCGCCGCCTTGAGGAACCCCGGCCTGATGGTCAGGCCCACCAGCCGCGACATGCTCGCCGCCCCGCCACCGCAGATGCTGAACGGCCCATGTACCGTCACCGCCTCGCAGCCGGTGATCACCATCACCTCGCTGACCGTCATCCGAACCCACATCTCATGCAGCGGCGTCCCCGGCTCCACCGTGCCGCGGTCGGTGTTGCTGAACGCGAAGGCCTTGGTATCGACGAGATGCGCCTCCACGTCGAACTGCCCGTCCGCCCGCGCATAGCCGTTCAGTTTGATCGCCCGCTTATGCATGAAATCGCGTTCGGCGGGGGGGCTCAGGGGCATGACTCTCTCCGGCATGGTGCGCTGCACCATGCGATATGCACCATCCCGCCGCAACCGCTCAAACCGGAGGTTCGCCCTGCACCGGCACCGCGCCGATCTCCGCCATCAGCGCCGTCACCTCCGCGATCGCTGCCTCGGCCTCGGCCGCATCCGGCCCCTTCGCCACAATCGCCACCCCGTTGCCCGAGGCGCGATAGAACGGATAACTGCCGAGATCGAGCTCTGGATACCGCGCCTGAATCGCCGACAACCCCTCGGCGATCCGCCCCTCCGCCACGCCCAACCCATGCACCGCCCGCGCCATGATCGGCGGCCCGCCGGCCAAGGAGGGCGCCAGCGCCTCGAACATCGCCTGCATGATCCGCGGCACGCCGGCCATCACATGCACATTGCCGATGGTGAACCCCGGCGCGATCGAGATCGCATTGTCGATCAGCACCGCCCCGCGCGGCATCGTCGCCATCCGCTGCCTTGGCGCGTTGAACTCGCCCGGCTTGTAATGCCGCTCCAGCCGCGCCCACGCCTCGGGATGCTTCTCCCACGGCACGCCGAACGCGGCCGCCACGCATTCGCTGGTGATATCGTCATGCGTCGGCCCGATGCCGCCGGTGGTGAACACATGATCGAAGGCCGGCCGCACCGCGTTCACCGTGCCGATGATGGTCTCCGGCACATCCGGGATCACCCGCACCTCGCGCAGGGGAATCCCGATCTCCCCCAGCCGTGTCGCCAGAAACTTGATGTTGAGATCCTGCGTCCGCCCCGAGAGCACCTCGTTGCCGATCACCAGCAGGCACGCGGTCGGATTGGCCATGCTCAACTCCCGGTCAAAAAATCCCGCAGCAACGGCACCAGCGGCCGATCCGCCTCCGGCATCGGATAGGAGGCCAGCTTCTCCGGCCGCACCCAGGCCAGCGTCTGCCCCTCCTTGGCCTGCACCAATCCCTTCCACCGCCGGCACAGATACAGCGGCATCAGCAGATGGAACTTCGCATACCCATGCGAGGCAAACGCAAACGGCGCCAGGCACGACTTGGCGACATCGATCCCCAACTCCTCGCGCAACTCCCGGATGAGCGCCGCCTCGGGCGTCTCCCCCGGGTCCATTTTTCCCCCCGGAAACTCCCACAACCCCGCCATCGCCTTGCCCTCGGGCCGCCGCGCCAGCAAAATCCGCCCGTCCCGGTCCACCAGCGCACAGGCCGCCACCAGCAGGATCGGCAGCCCCCCCGCCACCGGCGCCACCACCTTCGCAGGCAAGCCCGACCCGAACAGATCCCCCCGCGTCGCCTCGAACCGCAGAACCCGCTGCTCGCCGCCGAGTGCGAGAAAAACCTCCGTCGCCTCGCCCACATGCCGGAAGCCCACCCGGCGCAGCACCGCCTGAGACGCCGCGTTGTCCGCCAGGCACGTCGCCTCCAGCCGCTCCAGATCCATGTTCGCCAACGCCCAGCGCGCCAGCCGCCCGGCCGCCTCGCTCGCGACCCCATGCCCCCAGAACTGCACGCCCACCCAGTAGCCGAGCTTGCCGATCCGCGCCGCCCGATCGATCCGCAACCCGATCCCGCCGACCAGAACCTCCGCCTCCCCCTCCTGGCCGGTGATCGCCAGATGCACCGCCGAGCCATCCCGCAGCGAGGCATGGCTGGACGCCACCCACTCATCCGCCAGATCGCGCGCATAGGGATAGGCGACATGCGCCAGGCTGCGGCACACCTCCCAAACATTGATCAACCGGTGCATCTCCGCCGCATCCCCCGCCCGATAGGGGCGCAAACGCAGCCGATCCGTGGCCAAAGCCTCGAATCGATCAGGATCCAACACAGGGGATGCAGCCGGCTCAACCATCCGCAACGGCCTAGCGCCGGGCCGGGCGTAAGGCAAGCAAGGCCAGGGGTGCTGCGCCTTCTAGCCTGCGCCGCACGCCGCCAGCGCCGCGCGCATATGCGCAGGCACCGGGGCCTCGGCGTGCAGGGGAGGGGTGAGCGCCAGCCGGATCGTGCGCGCCAGCAGATGCAGCGGCCCGACCCCGTCGCCATAAACCGGGTCCCCCAGCAACGGGCAGCCGAGCAGAGCCGCATGTACCCGTATCTGATGCGTCCGCCCGGTCTTCGGCCGGAACGCGATCCAGCTCGTCGTGCCGGTCCGCCCGAGCACCTGCCACTCCGTCACCGCGGCCTGCCCCGCCGGATCGGCCCGCATCCGCCAGCCCGTCGCATCGCTGTGCCGCAGCAGCGGGGCGGCGATGGTACCGCTCGGCGTGGCGGGATGGCCGTGGCACACCGCCCAATACGTCTTCTCCGCCCGCCCGGCCGCGAATTCCGCCTGTGCCGCGATCAGCGCCGCCTTGCGCAGCGCCACCACCAGGCACCCCGCCGTGTCCGCATCCAACCGATGCGCCAGCCACGGCCCGTCCTTCCGGCGCGACAGGCGCGGGAACACATCCTCCACACTCGCCCCACCGCGCGGGCCGGCATGCACCGCCAGCCCCGCCGGCTTGTCCAGCACCACAAACCGCTGATCCCGAAACAGAACAGGAATATCCATGATCCCACGTTGACAGCCCGGCCCTATCGGCGGAAGCCACCCCCATGAAAACCGACATCATCTGCGGCTTCCCCGCCGTCGCCGCCCTGTTCGACCGCCGGCCCGAGGCGGTGCAGCGCCTGTTCTACCTCCCCGCCCGCAAGGAACTGGCCGGCCCGTTCTGCGCCCTGATGGCCAAGGCCCACCGCCCCTACCGCATGATCGAGGCGGAGGAGGAGATGCGCACCATCGCCGCCACCACCCATCACGGTGGCATCGCCGCGGTGGCCGAGGCCCGGAAAATCCCGATCTTCGACGCCGCCGCCCCACCGCGCGGCAAGTTCCTGCTGATCCTCGACGGCATCGGCAACCCGCACAACCTCGGCGCCATCGCCCGCTCGGCCGCCTTCTTCGGCGCCCCGGCCATGCTGATCGGCGAGGGCCACGGCCACGCCATGCTGTCAGACGCCGCCTACCGCACCGCCGAAGGCGGCCTGGAACACCTCGCGCTGACCCGCACCCGCGACCTGCCGAAAGCCATCGCCGCCCTCGAACCCTACTACCGCACCGTCTGCACATCCCTCAGCCGCGACGCCATGCCCCTGCCGGACCTCCCCCGCGACCGCCCCGTCGCCCTGGTGCTGGGCAACGAGGAACGCGGCGTCTCCGAGGAAGTCGCGGCCGCCTGCCGCCGTCAGGTCCGCATCGTCGGCACCAAGCGCGTGCAAAGCCTCAACGTCGCCCAGGCCGCCGCAGTGCTCATCCACGAATTGTGCAAGTGAAGCCGATCCGGCACACTCCGCCCATGCGCATCCATATCCAGAACCCAGAAGGCGGCGACGCCTTCGACATCTCCCCCGCCATGTGGCACGCCGCCGCCGCCCGCGCCGGCCGCTCCGGCGACAGCGTGAGCATGGGCAGCACGCCCGCCGAGTTCGCCGCCGCGATGGCCGAGGCCGAGGCGCTGGTCGTCATCCCCGGCGTGCTGCGCAAACTGCTGCCGCTCAACGCGCCGCACCTCAAGCTGATCCTCACCCCCGCCGCCGGCGTGGAAAAACTCGCCCCGTTCGACTGGCTGCCCCCCGGCATCGCGCTGGTGAACAACAGCGGCACGCACGGCCCGAAAACCGGCCAGTTCGCCCTGATGGCCCTGCTGATGCTCGCCTTCCGCCTGCCCACCTTCGCCACCCAACAGCGCGAGCAGGTCTGGAACTCCATCTTCACCCCCACGCTGGACGGCCGGCACGTCACCGTCATCGGCACCGGAGACCTCGGCGCCGCCGCCGCCAGCCAGGCCCGCCGCATGGGCATGATCGCCACCGGCGTGCGCACCCGCGCCGAACCCCACCCGGATTTCGACCGCGTGATCGCGGTCGCCGACCTCGACAGCCTCCTGCCCACCAGCGAATTCCTGATCCTCGCCGCCCCGCTCACCCCGCAAACCCAAGGCCTGATGAGCCGCGCGCGGCTGTCGCTGTTGCCGAAAGGCGCCGGCCTCCTCAACGTCGGCCGCGGCGCCCTGCTCGACCAGGACGCGCTCGCCGACCTGCTGGACGCAGGCCACCTCAGCGGCGCCATCATCGACGTCACCGTCCCCGAACCGCTCCCCCCAGGCCACCGCCTGTGGACCACCAAAAACCTGACAATCGTCCCCCACGTCTCGTCCGATAACCCCCTGACCTACAACGACGACAGCCTCGCCATCTTCATGCGCAACCTCGCCGCGCGTGACGGCGGGAAGGTGATGCCGAACCTCGTGGATGTCGCGCGGGGGTATTGAGGGGAGGCAAGGGGCAGGAAGAATCTTCTTTTTGTGAACAAAAAGAAGCAAAAAACTTCATTCGTTTAAGCCCGGCCTCCCTACAACCCCCCCGTCATCCTGAGCACTTGCGAAGGATCCACGCTTTTCCGTGCGACTGGCAGGGTATTTTTGGCTTCGCCGCTCACCCGGATAGACGGTTCATAAGACGGCGAAGCCATCAACCCCCCAGAAGCCTGAACCCCACCCCGCGCCCAAAGCCCCCCCCCAACGAACAAAGTTTTTTTGCTTCTTTTTGTTCACAAAAATAAGACGCTTCCGACCGCTTCGCTCCCCCAAAAAACCCCGCCTTTCCGCGGGTGGCGTGCGTTGCTAGACTGCGCCCGATTCGCAGGCGCATCGCCGCTCGTCCAGAGGATGTTTAGATGAAGTTCAAGGCCGATCGTGCGACCCTGCTCAGGGCTTTGGCTCATGTGCAAAGCGTGGTCGAGAAGCGCACGACCATTCCCATTCTGGCCAATGTCATGATTGCCGTGCGCGACAGCAAGCTGACGCTGACGGCGACGGACATGGAGATTGCCATTGTCGAGGACGTGACGGCCACCGCCAGCCGCAACGGCGCCTGCACCGCCCCGGCTGCCACGCTCTACGAGATCGTGCGCAAGCTGCCCGAGGGCGCTGAGGTCGAGCTGGATTGCCCCGGCGGCGATGCCCAGCTTGGCCTGCGCGCCGGCCGCTATGCCACCAGCCTGGTGGTGCTGCCGACAGACGACTTCCCCTCGATGACCGCCGGCACCTTGCCGCACAAGTTCGCGCTCCCCGCCCATACCCTGCGGGCGTTGATCGATCGCACCCGCTTCGCGATTTCGACGGAGGAGACGCGCTATTACCTGAACGGCATCTACATCCACGCCACCGAGTCCGACGGCGTGAAGGTGCTGCGTGCGGTGGCCACGGACGGGCATCGCCTCGCCCGGGTCGAGGAGCCGCTGCCCACCGGTGCCGGCGCCATGCCTGGCGTCATCGTCCCCCGCAAGACCGTCGCCGAGTTGCGCAAGCTGCTCGACGAGGTGACGGAGGATGTGGAGATCGCCCTGTCGGACACCCGCATCCAGTTCAAGGTCGGCGCCATCCAGCTCACCAGCAAGCTGATCGACGGCACTTTCCCCGAGTATGAGCGCGTCATCCCCCGCGACAACGACAAGATCCTGCGTGTCGGCAGCAAGGACTTCGCCAACGCCGTCGCCCGCGTCTCGGCGATTTCGTCCGAGCGCAGCCGCCCCGTGAAGATGTCCCTGGCCCGCGACCTCCTCGTCCTCAGCGCCGCCAGCCCTGAGCAGGGCACCGCGACCGAGGAGCTCGACGGCGACCGCGTCACCTACGACGCCGGCCCGCTGGAGATCGGTTTCCAGGCCCGCTACCTCAACGACATCACCGACCAGATCAGCGAAAAAGTCGAATTCCGCTTCAGCGACGGCACCGCGCCGACTGTGGTGCGGGACGCGGCGGACGCCTCGGCGCTGTACGTGCTGATGCCGATGCGGGTCTAGGCAAGTGGCAGTAAGAATCTTCTTTTTGTGAACTTGCGACGGCCAAGGGGCCGCGCAGGAAAGAAGCAAAAAAACTTTATTCGTTTAATGCCGGGTCCCCCGACAGCACGGCCTGAATGGATAAAAATTTTTTGCTTCTTTTTTTCAAAAAAGAAGATGCTTCCTTGCCCGACTTTCCCTTGCTCCACCTAGACCGCCTGACCCTCACCCGCTTCCGCAACTACGCCGCGCTGACGTGGCAGCCCGGCGGCCGCATTGCCGTGATCACCGGCCCGAACGGCAGCGGTAAGACCAACCTCCTCGAAGCCATCTCCCTGCTCGTCCCCGGCCGCGGCCTGCGCGCCGCCCGGATTTCCGACCTCGCCCAGGACCGCGCGCCCGACTGGGGCGTCCACGGCCGCTTCACCACCGCGGCCGGCCCGCTGGAGATCGCCACCGGCGCCGCCCCGGATGCGCCGGACCGCCGTGTTTTCCGCCTCGACGGCACAGCGCCCCGCAGCCAGGCCGAACTCGGCGCCCGCATCGCCGCCGTCTGGCTCACCCCGCAGATGGACCGCCTGTTCCAGGAGGGCGCGTCCGGCCGCCGCCGCTTCCTCGACCGCCTCGCCTACGCGCTGGAACCCGCCCACGCCCGCGAAGTCGGCGCCTTCGACACCGCAATGGCCAGCCGCAACCGCCTGCTCTCCGAGGGCCGCGCCGACCGCGCCTGGCTCGCCGGCATCGAGGATTCGATGGCCCGCCACGCCGTCGCCGCCACCGCCGCCCGCCTCACCCTGGTGCAGCGCCTGAACGCCGCCCCGCCGGCCGCCGACTTCCCCGCCGCCCGCATGGACCTCCTCTGCCCCATCGCCGCCCGCCTGCTGGAAGAGCCGGCCCTGGCCGTTGAAGACTGGCTGCGCGACGCACTCGCCGCCGCCCGCCAGTCCGACGCCGCCGCCGGCAGCGCCAGAATCGGCGCCCACCGCGCCGACATGGGCCTCGCCGACGCCGCCACCGGCCGCCCCGCCGCCCTCGCCAGCACCGGCCAGCAAAAAGCCCTGCTGATCGGCACCATCCTCGCCCACGCCGCCCTCCTCGCCCAGGCCCGCGGCCACGCCCCCCTGC
>CAMCJI010000058.1 GCA_945874805.1 Asaia bogorensis
GGCATCAAGCTCTTCGGCCCGGACGGCTACAAACTGTCCGACGCGCAGGAGATGGAGATCGAGGCGCTGATGGGCGCGGACCTCAGCGCGGGCCTCGCCGCCCCCTCCCGCCTCGGCCGCGTCTCCCGCCTGGAGGATGCCGGCGGGCGCTACATCGAGGCGGCAAAGGCCACCTTCCCGCGCGGCATGCGCCTGGACGGGCTGAAGATCGTCATCGATTGCGCGCATGGCGCCAGCTACAAGGTCGCCCCCGCGGTGCTGTGGGAACTCGGCGCCGAGGTGATCCGCGTCGGCGTGGCGCCGGACGGCTTCAACATCAACCGCGGCTGCGGCTCCACCGAACCCTCCTTCCTCTCCGGCGAGGTGCGCCGCCACGGCGCCGATATCGGCCTGGCGCTGGACGGCGACGCCGACAGGCTGATCGTCGCCGATGAGCGCGGCAACATCGTCGATGGCGACCAGATCCTCGGCCTGATCGCCCGCGCCTGGGCAGATGCCGGCCGGCTGACCGGCGGCGGCGTCGTCGCGACTGTGATGTCCAACCTGGGCCTGGAGCGCTTCCTGCACACCCGCGGCCTCACCCTCCAGCGCACCGCGGTGGGCGACCGCTACGTGATGGAACGGATGCGCGCCGAGGGCTTCAACATCGGCGGCGAACAATCCGGCCACATGATCCTCTCCGACTACGCCACCACCGGCGACGGCCTCGTCGCCGCCTTGCAGGTGCTGGCGGTGCTGGTGGAACAGGGCGGGCCAGCCAGCCGCGCCTGCCAGGTGTTCACCAAGCTGCCGCAAACCCTGAAGAGCGTCCGCTTCTCCGGCGCATCACCGCTCGACGCCCCCTCGGTGCAGGCGGCCATCGCCGAAGCCGAAAGCCGGCTTGCCGCCACCGGCCGGCTGCTGATCCGCAAATCCGGCACCGAGCCGGTGATCCGGGTGATGGCGGAAGGCGAGGATGAGGCGATGGTCGACGGCACCGTGGACCGGCTGTGCAGCCTGATCGCCGAAGTCGCCCGCACCCAGGGCGAAGACGGCGCGGCGGTGAAGGGGGCCGACTGATGCGCGGGCGCGTTCTCGTCATTGCGGGTTCGGACTCCGGCGGCGGCGCCGGCATCCAGGCAGACATCAAGGCGATCACCGCGATGGACGCCTTCGCCATGACCGCCGTCACCGCGCTGACGGCGCAAAACACGCTGGGAGTGCACGGCGTGCACGCCGCCCCGCCGGAATTCCTGCGCCTGCAAATGGAATGCGTGCTGGACGACATCGGCGCGGACGCGATCAAGACCGGGATGCTCGCCGACAGCGCCACCGTCGAACTGGTGGCCGAGGTGCTCGCCGCCCGCGCGCCCGGCGTGCCGCTGGTGCTGGATCCGGTGATGGTCGCCAAGGGCGGCGCCTCGCTGCTGGCCGCCGAGGCGGTGGCGACGATGAAGCGGGTGCTGCTGCCGATGGCAGCCCTGCTCACGCCGAACCTGCCGGAAGCCGAGCTGCTCGCTGGCATGGCGATCGCGGATGTGTCGGCCATGCAGCGTGCGGCCGAGCTGCTGCT
The DNA here is from genome assembly GCA_945874805.1 of Asaia bogorensis. GTDB lineage: Bacteria > Pseudomonadota > Alphaproteobacteria > Acetobacterales > Acetobacteraceae > CAIRTN01. Next base: position 1,553 of record CAMCJI010000058.1, read on the forward strand.
CAGCTTCGGCGTGCCGGCGGTGCTGCTGAAGGGCGGGCATCTGCCCGGCGCCGAGGTGGTGGACCTGCTGGTGACGGCCGAGGGCACCCGCGAATTCCGCTCCGCCCGCATCGCCACCCGCCATACCCACGGCACCGGCTGCACGCTGGCCAGCACCATCGCCGCTGGGCTGGCGCAGGGGATGGAACTGGGCGATGCCGTCTCCCGCGCGCGGGCCTATGTGCAGGCGGCCCTGTTCTCCGCCCCCGGCTACGGCCGCGGGCATGGGCCGCTCAACCATGCGGTGACGGTCGATCCCGCGCGGGTCGCTGCCCTGCGGTCCTGATGGTCACGATCCGGCCGGTGCAGCCGGGGGACAGCGCGCGGCTGATTGCCGCCAACCTTGCGGCGCGCGCCTTCCATGCGCCCTGGGTCGCACCGGCCATAACCGAGGAGCGGTTCGCCGCCGGGCTGGCCGATCCCCGCCGGGTGTCGCTGCTCGCCGAGGACGGCGGCATGCTGGTCGGCGTGATCAACCTCAGCGAGATCGTCCGCGGCAGCTTCCTTTCCGCCTATCTCGGCTACTACGGCTACCCCGAGGGGACGGGGCAGGGGCGGATGACCGCAGCGGTGCGGCTGGCCATCGCCCACGCCTTCGGCCCACTCGGCCTGCATCGTGTCGAGGCGAACATCCAGCCGGAGAATGCCCGCTCCCTCGCGCTAGTGCGCCGGCTGGGCTTCCGGCGCGAGGGCTACTCGCCCGGCTACCTGTTCATCGAAGGCGCCTGGCGGGACCATGAGCGCTGGGCACTGCTCAACCCGCCAGCATCCGCCGGGCCGCCATGTGATCGCCCGGCCGGTTGAGCGACTCCACCGCGATCACCCGCCCCCCGCGCAGGCACTCGACCGAGAAGGCGCCCGAGGCGGGATCGCCGCGCAGCACCGTCGCGTCATGCCCGGCTGACAGGCCGGCGATCTGCAGTTTCAGCGGCCCCTGATCGCTCCAGAACCACGGCACGCGGGCATAGGGCGCAGGCTTGCCGCAAAGCCGGTCGGCGAGGCAGCGCGCCTGGTCCACCGCGTTCTGGATCGACTCCAGTCGAACCGGCCCGTCCGCACCGGGAAAGCTGGCGCAGTCGCCGATGGCGGAGATCGCCGGATCGGCGGTGCCAAGCTGGGCATCGACGGTGATGCCGTCAGCCACCGCCAGCCGGGCCTCGGCGGCAAGTTCGCTGTTGGGAACAACGCCCGCGGCGACGAGCACGAGGTCGGCCGGCACGATTGCGCCCGCCTCGGTTTCCACCGCCGAGACATGCCCCTCACCCAGCAGACGGCGCACACCGGTGCCGGTCAGCAGCCGCACACCCCAACCCTGATGCACCGCGGCGATATGCGCGGCCATCGCCGCCGAGACGCCGCGCCGCAGCGCGCGCCCCTCCCGCTCGATCACCGTCACCGACAGGCCGCGCGCGGCGGCGACGGCGGCGAACTCCAGACCGATGAAGCCGGCGCCGATGATGGCGATGCGCGGTGCCGCCGCCAGCCGCTCGCGCAGGCCGCGCGCATCAGCCAGCGTGCGCAGGGCACAGACGCCGTCGAGCTCCAGGCCCGGGATGGGCAGCACCCGGTTGCGCGCGCCGGTGGCGAGCACGAGATGGTCGTAGGCGAAGCGCCGCCCGTCAGCCGTGTGCACTGCGCGACCGGCACGATCGATCGCGGTGACGGCGGCCGTCTCAAGCCCGATGCGCTGGCTGGCGTAGAAGGCCGCCGGCCGCTGGGCGAGGGCGGCGTCGCTCATATCGCCTGCCATCCAGGCCTTGGAGAGCGGCGGGCGCTGGTAGGGCAGGCCGGCTTCATCGGACAGCAGGGTGATCGCGCCGGCGAACCCGCCCTGGCGCAGGGAGGCAGCGAGTTGCAGGGCGGCGTGGCCGGCGCCGACGACGAGCAGGCGCATCAGTTGCGGATGATGACATTCAGCCGCGAATAGCCCTTGACGAAGGTGGAGAATACTCGGGTCGGCTCCTCCAATACTTCGATCTCCAGGTTGCGTTTCATGATCTCTTCCCAGACGATCTTCAACTGCATCTCCGCCAGCCGATTGCCGACGCAGCGGTGGATGCCGAAGCCGAAGGAGAGGTGCTGGCGCGGCCGGGCGCGGTCGATCACCAGGGCGTTCGGGTTGTCGATCATCTCCTCGTCGCGGTTGCCCGAGACGTACCACATGATGACCTTGTCGCCCTTCCTGATCTGCTTGCCGCCGAGTTCGGCATCGGCCACCGCGGTGCGGCGCATATGCGCGAGCGGGGTCTGCCAGCGGATGATCTCCGGCACCGCGCTGTCCAGCAGCTTCGGGTTGGCGCGGAGTTTCCTGTATTCGTCAGGGAACTTGCTGAAGGCGTAGAGGCCGCCGGTGATCGAGTTGCGGGTGGTGTCGTTGCCGCCGACGATGAGCAGGATCAGGTTGCCGAGAAATTCCTGCGGCCCCATGTTCCGCGTCGCCTCGGCGTGGCACATCATCGAAATCAGGTCGTTGCCCGGCGGGGCGTTCACCCGCTGGTTCCACAAATTGAGGAAGTAGGCCGCACATTCGCGCAGTTCGGCCTGACGCTGCTCCTCGGTCTCCACGATGCCGCCGCCGGGGATGGCGGTGGCGACATCCGACCAGCGGGTGAGCTTGCGGCGGTCCTCGAACGGGAAATCGAACAGCGTCGCCAGCATCTGCGTGGTCAGTTCGATCGAAACGCGGTCCACCCAGTCGAACGGCACGCCGCGCGGCAGGTCGTCCAGGATCGCCTGCATCCGCGCGCGGATCGTGCCTTCCAGGGTGGCGAGGTTGGTGGGAGCGACGATCGGGCTGACGGCGCGGCGCTGCTCGTCGTGGCGCGGGGGGTCCATGGCGATAAACATCGGCAGCGGGAAATCGGCCCGCTGGTCGCGGATGGAGATGCCGCCGAGGGTGGAGAGCGAAGAATAGACCTGATGATTGGTATCCACCGCCATGATGTCGCGGTATTTGGTCACCGACCAGTACGGCCCGAATTCACTATCGGCACAGTAATGCACGGGGTCTTCGCGCCGCAGCCGCTCGAAATACGGCCAGAAGGCGTCGGCCTGGAACAAAGCGGGATCGGCCACGTTCATCTGATCCAGCGGCACGGCCCAGGGGACGTCGTTCATCGCAGCTTTCTCCTTGTTTCAGTGCTGCCCGTCGGGCATGCGCAGGACCAGCCCGTCCAGCGCATCCGTCACCGTGATCTGGCAGGCCAGCCGGGAATTCGCCGCCACCGCATTGGCGAAGCTGAGCATGCTCTGCTCCATCGGCGACTGGCTGCCGCAGCGGTCGAGCCATTCCGGATCGACATAGACATGGCAGGTGGCGCAGGCGCATTCGCCGCCGCAATCGGCATCGATGCCGGGGATGTTGTTGTCCACCGCGCCGCGCATGGCCGAAAGCCCCGCCTCGGCCTCGACCACATGCGCCGTGCCGTCATGTTCGATGTAGGTGACCTTCGGCATTCCCGTCCCCGTTCACTCTTGCCGGCAGATTAGGCGCCGCGGCGAGGGCTTGCAACGAAACGCCACCTCGCCTAGTGCTTGCGGCGGGCCACGCCCCCCCACCGGGGCGCAATTCTTCTGTAAGGGAGAGCCGATCATGGCACTCGCCGATTCCGCGCCACAGGTGCGTCCGCAAAACCCCCATTTCTCATCGGGCCCCTGCGCCAAGCGGCCGGGCTTTTCGCTCGACGCGCTGGCCGGTGCCGCGCTGGCTCGCAGCCACCGCGCCAAGGGGCCGAAGGCGAAGCTGGCTGAGGTGATCACCCGCAGCCAGTCCCTGCTCGGCATGCCGGCGGACTGGCGCCTGGGCATCGTCCCCGCGTCCGACACGGGCGCGGTGGAGATGGCGCTGTGGTCCCTCCTCGGCGCGCGGCCGGTGGATATCCTCGCCTTCGAGAGCTTCTCCGAGACCTGGGCGAACGATGTCGCCAAGCAGTTGAAACTCAAGGACGCCCGGGTGCTCGCCGCCCCCTACGGCCGCCTGCCGGACCTCTCCGCGGTCAACCCCGCGCATGATCTCGTGATGACCTGGAACGGCACCACCTCAGGCGTTCGCCACACCGACGCCGACTTCATCGCCACCGACCGCGAAGGGCTGGTGATCTGCGACGCCACCTCCGCCGCGTTTGCCATGGACCTGCCGTGGGACAAGCTCGATGTCGTCACCTGGTCCTGGCAGAAGGTTCTCGGCGGCGAAGCAGCCCACGGCATGCTCGCCCTCTCCCCGCGCGCCGTCGCCCGGCTGACCAGCTACACGCCCCCCTGGCCGTTGCCGAAGATCTTCCGCCTGACCTCCGGCGGCAAGCTCACCGAGGGCATCTTCAAGGGCGAGACGATCAACACCCCCTCGATGCTCTGCGTGGAAGATGCGCTGGATGGGCTGCGCTGGGCCGAATCGGTCGGCGGCCTGAAGGGCCTGATCGCCCGCAGCGAGGCCAATCTCGCCGCCGTCGCCGCCTGGGTCGCGGGCAGCGACTGGGCGGATTTCCTGGCCGAGGACGCGGCGACCCGCTCCTGCACCTCGATCTGCCTGAAGGTGGTGGCCCCCTGGTTCACCGCGCTGGATGCGGCGGGGCAAGCGGCGGCCGCCGGCAAGATCGCGGCGATGCTGGAATCGCAGGGCGTGGCGTTCGACATCGCCGCCTACCGCGACGCACCGCCCGGCCTGCGCATCTGGGGCGGGGCGACGGTGGAGACATCCGACATCGCGGCCCTGCTCCCCTGGCTCGACTGGGCGGCAGCACAAGTGAAATCTGAGTATTCCAAGCAGGCTGCGGAGTAATCGACATGGCAAAAGTTCTCATCTCCGACGCCCTCTCCCCCGCCGCCGTCGCGATCTTCCGCGACCGTGGCATCGAGGTGGACGTGAAGCCCGGCCTCTCGCCTGCCGACCTACGCGCCATCATCGGCGAGTACGACGGCCTGGCCATCCGCTCCGCCACCAAAGTCACCCGCGAGCTGCTGGATGCCGCGCCGAAGCTGAAAGTGGTCGGCCGCGCCGGCATCGGCGTGGACAACGTGGACATCAAGTCCGCCACCGCGCGCGGCGTGGTGGTGATGAACACCCCCTACGGCAACGCCATCACCACCGCCGAACACGCGATTGCGATGATGTTCGCCCTCGCCCGGCAGATCCCCGAAGCCTCCGCCTCCACCAAGGCCGGCAAGTGGGAGAAAAACCGCTTCATGGGCGTGGAACTCACCGCCAAAACCCTCGGCCTGATCGGCTGCGGCAATATCGGCTCGATCGTGGCGGACCGGGCGCAGGGGCTGCGGATGAAGGTCATCGCCTTCGATCCCTACCTCACCGAAAAGCGCGCGCGGGATATCGGTGTCGAGAAGGTGGAACTCGCGGAACTGTTCGCCCGCGCGGACATCATCACCCTGCACACGCCGCTGACGGAATCCACCCGCAACATCCTCTCCGCCGAGGCCATCGCCTCCCTCAAGCCCGGCGTGCGCATCATCAACTGCGCCCGCGGCGGGCTCGTCGATGAGGCGGCCCTGGCCGAGGCGATCAAATCCGGCCACGTCGCCGGCGCGGCGCTGGACGTATTCGAGGTTGAGCCCGCGAAGGACTCGCCGCTGTTCGGTCTGGAAAACGTCGTCTGCACCCCGCATCTCGGCGCCGCGACGGCCGAGGCGCAGGAGAACGTGGCCCTGCAGGTCGCCGACCAGATGAGCGATTTCCTGCTCACCGGAGCAGTGTCCAACGCCATCAACATGCCGAGCGTCTCCGCCGAGGACGCGCCACGCCTGAAGCCCTACATGGAACTCTGCCGCCTGCTCGGCGGCTTCGCCGGGCAGATGACGCATGCGCGCGACGGCGTCATCAAGCGGGTGTCGATCGAATACGAAGGCGCCGCCGCCGCCCTGAACCACCGCCCGCTCACCGCCGCAGCCCTCGCCGGCCTGCTCTCGCCGATGATGGCCGGCGCCAACATGGTCAACGCCCCGGTGCTCGCGCGCGAGCGCGGCATCGACGTGGCCGAGACGGTGCACGATCGCCCCAGCGCCTACCAAACACTGGTGCGGATCACGATCACCACCGATCAGAACACCCGCGCCGTGGCCGGCACGCTGTTCGCCGGCTCCCGCCCGCGCATCGTCGAAATCAAGGACATCAAGATCGAAGCCGATTTCGGCCGGCACATGCTCTACGTTACGAACCAGGACAAGCCCGGCTTCATCGGCCGCTTCGGCGCAACCCTGGCCGGCGCGGGCATCAACATCGCCACCTTCCACCTCGGCCGGGCCGAAGCCGGGGGCGACGCGATCTGCCTCGTCTCGGTCGATGAGCCGGTGCCGGAAGACGTGCTGGCGATGGTCCGCACGCTGCCGCTGGTGGTGCAGGCGACCTCGCTGGAGTTCTAACGCCGGGGGCGAAAAGGCCCGTGGCAGGAAGGCAAGGAAGTCTTCTTTTTGTGAACCAAAAGAAGCAAAAAAACTTTGGTCGTTGGTGGGGGCCTTGGCGGCGGAATTGGGTTTTGAGGCGAGCGGATTTTATGGCTTCGCCGGTTTTCACTCCCCGATCCGGCTTGTCGGCGAAGCCACGGAGAAAAGTTTTTTGCTTCTTTTTTTCAAAAAAGAAGACTCTTCCTGCCCCTAGCCTGCCTTCTCAACCCGCCTGCGGCTTGCGCCCCATCAGTGCCAGCACGGCGCCGAGCAGGGCGATTGCCGCGGTGAGCGGGCCGAAGGCGGGGAAGCCGGTGGTGGCGATCATCCAGCCTCCCAAGGTCGCCGCCCCAAGCCAGCCGAAGCTGGCCGACGTGACGTTCAGCCCCATCACCGTGCCGCGGATATGGTCCGGCACGTTGGCGAGCGCTGCCAGCAGCGACGGCCTGGCGATGGCGTTCAGCAGCGCATAGGCAAAGCCCAGGCCGATCGACAGTTCCAGGCTCGTCGTCCAGCCGAACAGGGCGAGTGCGGCCACGCCGGAAGCGAGCATGGCGGCGGCAAAGACGTGCATGCGGTTGGGCAGCTTGTCCGCGAGTTGGCCGCCCAGCACAGTGCCACCGATCGAGCCGAGCGCGATGATCGCCAGCGGCAAGGCGATGCCCGCCAGCGACAGGCCGTAGGTGGATTGCAGGAAGGTCGCGAAATACACCGCCGTCAGGCCGTAGCAAATGCGCTCGGCCACCCCGATCGCCAGCAGCCGCAGCACAACCGGCGTGAGGGCTGCCGCCCAGGTCGGCGCCTTGGTGCCGGCGGCCCGGGCGGAACTCGCCCGCCCCCAGGTGACGCCGAGCATCGAGAGCGAGGCGACCACCGCACAGCCGGCCACCACGAGGTTCACCCCGCGCCAGCCGACATAGGCGCCGAGGAAGGCCGAAAGCGGCACGCCGACGAGCAGGGTGAGCGACTGCCCGGCCATCACCCAGCCGAGCGCCCGGCCGCGCTGGCGGTTCTCGACGCAGGCGGAGACTTCTGCAAACAGCACGGAGGTGATCGTGCCGCCGCAGCAGCCGCCCAACGTCGCCCAGATCGCCACCGCCAGGTAGCTCGGCGCGGTGGCAACGCAGACGAGCACGCCCGCCAGCGCGATCGGCCCGCCGATCAAAAAGGGCTGCCGCCCCCAGCGGTCGGATGCGGCGCCGGCCACAAGCGAGGCGACCCCCCAGGAGACCGAGGTCAGCGCCATCAGGTTGGCCACCATCGGCAGGCTGGCGGACAGGTCGCGCGACATGTCGAGCAGGAAGGGCGCGCGGGAATTGCCGGAGAGCGAGGTGACGAACATCGACAGGCAGGCGGCGGCGAGGAGAAGCACCGGCAGCGGGGGTTCGCGTGCCTCGGTCGGTGTCATGCGCTCAGCCCCTGTTTCGCTGGGGCGGAGATTTCCATGCACCGCCGGCCGCGGCAAGGCGGCCGGCTGGTGGTCAGCCGTGCGCGATCAGGCGCGACGACGGCGGGCGCCGGCGAGGCCGAGCAGACCGGCGCCGAGCAGGGACAGGCTGGCGGGTTCCGGCGTGTCCACGGTCACGCCGACGGCCAGTGCGAAGGTTTCGCTGCGGTTGGCAAAATTACCGTTACCGAGGAAATCACCTACTGCGACACCGCTCGGGAAGCTGTTCGATATGCTCGTCCCGTAGCCGGCAGGGGTGCTTCCCAGGATTCCGAAGCCGCCGCCTGTCATGTGGAAGCCGACCGTCAGTGCTTGCGATGCGGACAGGGTGAAGGAATCAAGACCGCCGAAGCTGTAGCTCAGGTAGGCTGCGGCGGCGGATACCGTCTGTGCCGCGCCCTCGGCCAGAACCGTGAAGCCGTGCTGACCGACGCTCAGCACGAGCGGCGTAAACGTCGAAGTGCCAGAGCCGTTGACCGCCGCAAACCCCGCCGAGAAGGTGTCGACCGTATAGATGCCGGGGCCGGCCGTGGTGTAGGTGCCCACAATGACACTCAAGCTGTTGTTGCCGCCGACAGTCCCGATGTTCGCGTTGCCCGGCCCGACCGCGATCGTCATCGTCGCAGCCTGGGCGAGCGCCGGCGTGGCGATGATCGCCGCTGCCAGCAGAATTTGTTTCACATTCACTGTCCACGTTTCCTTACAGGTCAGCCACCTGCATAAACGATCAGTTACATTTGCCTAGGTGGAGATTTGTTCATTTTTGTCGGTTTCAGAATGATGACAGGTTTGTGTCGGCAAAGTTTGCCATTGAATCGAGTTTTTGCCTAAAATATAGGCTTCTGCATCGCGTTGCCAGCCGCGGCAACGCACGCAGGCCAGCCCGGCTGCCTACTGCCAAAAACTACCTGGGGTTGTAGTGTGGCCTGCGGCGTCAGGCCGCGGCGATCGCCGCGTTCATCGCCCGCACGCCGGCGGCCGGGCCGTCCGGATGGTTCCAGACGGCGCCGACGACGGCGAGGAAATTGGCGCCGGCCTGAACCAGCGGCGCGCAGTTGGCAGCGTTGATGCCGCCGATGGCGACCACCGGCAGTTCCATCAGCTCCGCCCACCAGGCCAGCGTCTCGATCTCGGCGCGGGTCGAGGCGTCCTTGGTGGTGGTGGGGAAGAAGGCGCCGAAGGCGACGTAGTCCGCCCCCTCCTCGCCGGCGGTCATGGCGAGGTCGCGGCTGTCGTGGCAGGTCACGCCCATCGTCAGGTCGCCGAGGATCTTGCGGGCGACGGCGGCGGGCGTGTCGGTCTGGCCCACATGCGCGCCGTCGCAGCCATGCGCCACGGCAAGATCGGGCCGGTCGTTCATCAAAAACGAGACGCCGCGCGACTGCACGACGGGGCGCAGCAGGTCGATGGTGCGGCGCAAAGTGCCGTCCTCGACGCCCTTGAGCCGAAGCTGGACGGCGGCGACATCACCGGCATCCAGCGCCTCGGCAAGCGTGTCCCGCCAGGCCAGCGGGTCGAAGGCGGGGGGCGTGATCAAGTAAAGGCGGCACGCCTCCCCGTCGGCCATGCGGGTTATGCCTTGCCCTGGTAGATTTCGATGATCTTGCCGAGCATCGCCAGCGCGTCGGCCTTCGGGCGCTGGAAGGTGTTGCGGCCGATGATCGAACCGTTCGCCCCGCCATCGCGCAGGCCGCGGATCTCCTCATACAGCCCGTCGAGGTCCTTGGCCTCGCCGCCCGAGAACACCACGATGCGCTTGCCGGCGAAGCAGGCCTGCACCACATGCTCGACGCGCTTGGCCATCGTCGATACGTCGATGCCGGCGTAGCTCTTCTTCGCGGCATCGAGGCTGACAACGCCGGTCGGCGGCTTCACCTTGATGATGTGCGCGCCGAGAAGGGCTGCCATGTGGGCGGCGTAGGCGCACATGTCCACGGCGGTTTCTGCCGCCTTGTCCAGGTTCGGGCCGCGCGGATAGGACCACGTAACGACCGCGAGGCCGGCGGACTTCGCCTCGTCAGCGAGCTCGCGCAGCTCCTCCATCTGGTCGAAGGCGTATTCGCTGCCGGGATAGATGGTGAAGCCGATGGCCGAGCAGCCCAGCCGCAGCGCATCGTTCACCGAACCGGTGACGGCCTGGTCCTTCGATGTGGCGACCGAGTTCGACGAGTTCACCTTCAGGATCGTCGGGATGGCGCCGGCGAACGAATCCGCGCCAGCTTCGATCATGCCGAGCGGCGCGGCATAGGCGGAAAGCCCGGCCTCGATGGCCAGCGCGAAATGGTAGTGCGGGTCATAGGCGGCGGGGTTGGGCGCGAAGCTGCGGGCCGGGCCATGCTCGAAGCCCTGATCGACCGGCAGGATGATCAGCTTGCCGGTGCCGCCGAGCTTGCCCTCCATCAGGATGCGGGCGAGGTTGGCCTTGGTGCCGGGGTTGTCGCTCTCGTAGTGGTCCAGGATCTTCTTGACGCGCTGCGTGACCCGCATGTCCGGTTTCCTTGTACAAATACGGCTATCGGCGCCGAATAGCGCAAGCGCCCGCCGTTGTCACGACGGTCTGGCGTCCAGCACCACGGCACCGAGGCCGATAGCCGCCCCGCGCACGGCGAGGGCTGCGGGGCAGGCGGGGTCCAGCACGATCCAGCGGCAGCCGCTGCGCAGGGCTGCCATCGCCTGGCCGGGGGAGTCCGCGCAATCCAGCACGTCGGCCTCCACCAGCCCCGGGAACTCGGCCTCGGCCAGGCCGATCAGCGCCCGCCACCACAGGCAGCCAGCCCATACCCCGGCCCCCTCGGCCGAGACCAGCACCCGCCGCCGGCCGTCCGCAAGCGCCGCCCGAACGTCCGCCAGCCCCAGCACCACCGCAGGTTCCGATGAGAACATGCTTGACGTTCAAGCCGCTTGCGGGCTTCAACACAAGGCTTACCGGGAGGATGGCACGTGAGCGACGAGACCGAGAGTGCCGAAGACACGGCCGAACGGCTGGAACGCGCGCTGGAGCGCATCGCCCGCACGGCCGCCCGCCCGGCATCCGCCGCGGGCACCGACACCGCGCCGGTGGCCGCCCGGCTCGACCAGTTGATCGCGCAGTTGCGCGGCGCCCTGCATTCCTGAGCGAGCGGAGAGACTGAATTGGCCCAGGTCACGCTGAAGATGAACGGCTACACCTATACGGTGGGCTGCGAGGACGGGCAGGAGCAGCATCTGCTCTCGATGGCCGGCCAGGTGGAAAGCCGGATCAACAGCATCAAGGCGCTCGGCGGCCAGTCCGGCGAGGCGCGGCTGCTCGCACTCGCCGCCCTGCTGATGGCCGACGAGCTGCACGACATGAAAACCGAGCTGGACGCCGCTCGCAGCACCCCGAAGCCGGCCAAGGCCGCCAAGCCGGACGTGGCGAAGAAGATGCAGAAACTCGCCGCCCGCGCGGAAGCGATTGCAGACGGGCTGGAACGGGCCTAGGGTACTCGGGTGGGGCTACTGGGTGCGTCAGGTAACACATCCCCAGGGCCTATAAGCAACTCCCAGGGAACTGGCTCTGTCGGGATCGTGGTCCTGATACCTGGTGCCCACCTGCGCAAGCGGGCTCTGGGAGGATGATAACGCCAACGGCCATGGTGGCTCCACACATATCCCTCGATGCGCAAAAGCGGTCGGCACGCGAGGCGGCTCTAGCCGCCCGCGGAGGGCAGGACCCGGCGCTCGGCGCCGATCTTGCCGCCCATGTGCTGCGCGAGCTGCCGCCCCCGGCCGGCGCGGCCGTCGCCGGCTTCTGGCCGATGCCCGGCGAGATCGACATCCGCCCCCTCCTCACCGCCCTGCACGCGCGCGGCCACGCGGTGCTGCTGCCGGAGACGCCGCCGCGCGGCAACCCCCTGATCTTCCGGCATTGGCACCCCGGCTGCCCGATGATCGCCGAGCGCTTCGGCACCTCCCGCCCGGATGGTGCGGTGGCCGTGCCGGACTGGCTGTTCGTCCCCCTCCTCGCCTTCGACCGCGGCGGCCACCGCCTGGGCTACGGCGGCGGCTACTACGACCGCACCCTCGCGGGCCTGCCCGACGCCATCGCCGTCGGCTGTGCTTTCGCGGCACAGGAACTGGACGCGGTGCCGGTGGGCGAGTACGACGCCCGCCTCGCCGCGATCGCCACCGAACGCGGCGTCCTCCGTTTCTGAAGGCCCTCCGATGCGCATCCTGTTTCTCGGCGACGTGGTCGGCCGCACCGGCCGCGACGCGCTCATCGCCGCCCTCCCCGGCCTGCGCGCGCGCCTCGCCGCCGATCTGGTGATCGTCAACGGCGAAAACGCCAGCCACGGCTTCGGCCTGGCCCCCGAGATGGCGCGCGACTTCTTCGCTGCCGGCGCCGACGTCATCACCCTGGGCAACCACGCCTGGGACCGCAAGGAGATGATCGGCTACATCGCCGAACACCCGAAAGTGATCCGCCCCCTCAACTTCCCCCCCGGCACCCCCGGCGCCGGCAGCGTCACCATCGAACTGGCGGACGGCCGCCGCGCCCTCGTCGTCCAGGCGATGGGCCGGCTGTTCATGGACGCGCTGGACTGCCCCTTCCGCGGCGCGGCGGTCGAACTGTCCCGCTACAAGCTCGGCCACTCCGTCCAAGCCATCGTCGTCGATTTCCACGCCGAGGCCACCAGCGAAAAAATGGCCTTCGCCCACAGCTTCGACGGGCAAGTCAGCCTCGTCGTCGGCACCCACACCCACTGCCCCAGCGCCGATCACCAGATCCTCCCCGGCGGCACCGCCTTCCAATCCGACGCCGGCATGTGCGGCGACTACGACAGCGTGATCGGCATGAGCAAAGAAGGCGCGGCCGCCCGCTTCTGGCGCAAAATGCCGGGCGAACGCCTCGCCCCCGCCGATGGCGAAGCGACCCTGTGCGGGTTATTCGTGGTGACCGACGACGCTTCGGGTCTGGCCGTGTCGGTCGAGCCCCTGCGCGTCGGCGGCCGGCTATCGGCGGCGTTTCCGAGTGGGTGAAGGCAAGGGGAAGGAAGTCTTCTTTTTGTGAACAAAAAGAAGCAAAAAAACTTTGTCCGTTGGGGGGCGGCTTTGGGAGATGAGTTGGTTATTGGCGCGAGCGGGTTTTTGGCTTCGCCGCCAGCCCCACCTCCCGCGCCCCGAGACGGCGAAGCCCTCAAACCTCCTGCCGCCAAGCCCGATCCCGCCCCCCAAAGCCCCACCCCAACGAAGAAAAGTTTTTTGCTTCTTTTTTTCAAAAAAGAAGATTCTTGCCTCCCCCTTGCCTGCCCTTCTTCCGCCCCCCACGCGGACAGGCTAAAAATCAAGACTCTGTCGCCCTTCGGAGCACCCCATGGCCGGTCATTCCCAATTCAAGAACATCATGCACCGCAAGGGCGCGCAGGATGCCAAGCGCGCCAAGATATTCGCCAAGCTGATCCGCGAGATCACCGTCTCCGCCAAGTCCGGCCTGCCGGACCCCGCAATGAACCCCCGCCTACGCTCGGCCGTCTCGGCTGCGCTGAAGGCGAACATGACGCGGGACACGGTGGAGCGCGCCATCAAGAAGGCCGCCGGCGCCGGCCAGGGGGAGGACTATACGGAGGTCCGCTACGAGGGCTACGGCCCCGCCGGGGTCGCGGTGATCGTCGAGACGCTGACGGACAACCGCAACCGCACCGCGTCGGACGTGCGGGCGGCCTTCGCCAAGCATGGCGGCGCGCTGGGCGAGACGAACAGCGTTTCTTTTCTGTTCTCACGGCTCGGCGTGGTGCGCTATCCCGCCAGCGTGGCGAGCGAGGATGCGATGCTGGAAGCAGCGATTGAGGCCGGGGCGGACGACGCGGCCTCCACCCCGGAGGGGCATGAGGTGCTGTGCGGGATCGAGACCTTCTTCACGGTGCGTGACGCGCTGGAGGAGAAATTCGGCGCGCCGGAAGCCGCAAAGTTCGACTGGCGGCCGAGCACCGAGATCACGCTCGACGAGGATCGCGCCCGCTCCCTGCTCAAGCTGCTCGACCAGTTGGAGGAGAGCGACGACGTGCAGAACGTCTTCGCCAACTTCGACATCCCCGATGCCGTGATGGCGAAGCTGAGCGCCTGATGACCCGCCTGCTGGGCATCGATCCCGGGCTGCGCTTCACCGGCTGGGGCCTGCTGGAGGCCGACGGCAACCGCCTGCGCCACCTGGCGGACGGCGTCATCGCCACCGACAGCGCCGCCAGCGTGCCGGACCGGCTCCGCGTGCTCTACGAAGGCCTCGCCGCCCTGATCGCCGAGCATCGGCCCGAGGAGGCGGCGGTCGAGGAGACCTACGTCAACCGCAACGGCACGGCGACGCTGAAGCTCGGCTACGCCCGCGGCGTGGCGCTGCTGGCCCCGGCTCTGGCGGGCATCCTGGTTGCTGAATACGCAGCGAAATCGGTAAAGCTCTCGGTCGTCGGCACCGGCGGCGCAGACAAGGCGCAGGTGGCGATGATGGTGCGCCGCCTGCTCCCCGGCGCCACGCTGCGCCGGGCCGATGCGTCGGACGCGCTGGCGGTGGCGATCTGCCACGCCCATCATCGCGCCACCCGCCGCACCTATGCGCTGGCGGCCGCCCGCCAATGATCGCCAGGCTCACCGGGCGTGTGGACCTGCTGGACGGCGACCGCTGCATCGTCGATGTCGGCGGCGTCGGCTATCTCGTGCAGGCCTCCACCCGCACTTTGGGCGCCATCACCCCCGGCGCGACCGCGACCCTGCTGATCGAAACCCAGGTGCGCGAGGACGCGTTCCTGCTCTACGGCTTCGCGGAATCGGCCGAGCGCGACTGGTTCCGCCTGCTCACCACCGTCCAGGGCGTCGGCGCCAAGGTGGCGCTGGCGATCCTCTCGGCTTTGTCCCCGCGCGAGCTGATCGCCGCCATCCAGGCCGGCGACCGCGGCAGCCTCACCCGTGCGGCCGGCGTCGGCGCCAAGCTGGCGGTGCGCCTGCTGACCGAACTGCGCGACAAGGCCGGCGCCATGCCCACCGGCCCGGGCTACGCCCCCGTCATCCCGCCCCCCAGTGGCGGGGTGGAGGCGGACACGCTCTCCGCCCTCGTCAACCTCGGCTACCGACGCGCCGAGGCCGTCGCCGCCGTCGCCCGCGCTCTCGAACGCCTCGGCGAGAATGCCAGCCTCGACCACGCCATCCGTGAGAGCCTCAAGGAACTGGCGCGATGAGTGACGAACGTCCGATCACCGCCAGCCGCACCGAGGAGGACGCCGGCGAGGCCTCGCTGCGCCCGCAAACCCTCGCCGACTTCACCGGCCAGCGCGCCAGCCGCGAAAACCTCGCCGTGTTCATCCAGGCCGCCCGCGCCCGCGCCGAGGCGCTCGATCACGTGCTGCTGCACGGCCCGCCCGGCCTGGGCAAAACCACGCTGGCGCAGATCGTCGCGCGCGAGCTCGGCGTCGGCTTTCGCGCCACCTCCGGCCCCGTCATCCAGCGCGCCGGGGACCTCGCAGCCATCCTGACCAACCTGCAACCGCGCGACGTGCTGTTCATCGACGAAATCCATCGCCTGCAACCCGCCATCGAGGAAATCCTCTACCCCGCGATGGAGGACTTCCAGCTCGACCTCATCATCGGCGAGGGCCCGGCCGCCCGCACCGTGCGCATCGACCTCGCGCCCTTCACCCTCGTCGGTGCCACCACCCGCGCCGGCCTGCTCGCCACCCCCCTGCGCGACCGCTTCGGCATCCCCCTGCGTCTCGTCTTCTACACCCCCGAGGAACTCGAACGCATCGTCATCCGCGGCGCCCAGAAGCTAGATTTCGCGCTGACGACGGAGGGCGCCCGCGAGATCGCCCGCCGCTCCCGCGGCACCCCCCGCATCGCCGGCCGCCTGCTGCGCCGGGTGCGGGATTTCGCGCTCGTCGCCGGCGACAGCCCCGTCGATCGCGCCACCGCGGACGCCGCCCTGCGCCGCCTTGATGTGGACGCGCTGGGGCTGGACGCGATGGACCGCCGCTACCTCCGCCGCATGGCCGAACACCACGGCGGCGGCCCGGTGGGCGTCGAGACCCTCTCCGCCGCCCTGGCCGAGGCGCGGGACACGCTCGAAGATGTGATCGAGCCCTACCTGATCCAGGAGGGCTTCCTGCTGCGCACCAGCCGCGGCCGCATGCTGGCCGAGCGCGGCTGGAAGCATCTCGGCCTCGTCCCCCCCGCCGGCGTGCAGAAGCAGCTCGAACTCGGGGCGGAGGAGCCGTGAGCCACCACTACGCGCTGCGCGTCTATTATGAGGACACCGATGCCGGCGGCGTCGTCTACCACGCCAATTATCTGCGCATGGCCGAGCGCGCCCGCACCGAGGCCCTGCGCGAAGCCGGCATCGCACATGCCGACCTGGTGGAGCAGCATGGCGTGATGTTCATGGTGCACCGCGTCAAATTGGACTATCTGGCACCCGCGCGGCTGGATGACGCTCTTGTCGTGGTCACGCAGACCCTGGCATTGGCAGGGGCGTCAATGCAGCTTCGCCAGGTCGTCACGCGGCCCGCAGACGATGCGGTGCTGGTGGTGGCGGAGATCCAGCTCGTTTGCGTACGGGTCGCCGATCAGCGGCCGGCCCGGATTCCGCCCCGCTGGCGGGACGGTTTCAAGGCCATGATTCCGCCCCACTCCGGGCATGATGAAGCCACCGCCGGCCTTGAAACTCCGGCTTAGGATAGAGGACGAAGCCGTTGAATCCTGTTGATGCGGTGAACCTGGCGACCCCCGCCGCCGACATGTCGCTGTGGGGCCTGTTCCTGCAGGCCGACCTCGTCGTGAAGTCGGTGATGATCATGCTGCTCGCCGCCAGCGTCTGGGTCTGGGCGATCGTCTTCGAGAAAACCATGAGCCTGCGCCGTGCCCGCCGCGCGGCTGACGCCTTCGAGGACCGCTTCTGGTCCGGCGGCAGCCTCGAAGACCTGTTCGAGGAGGAGGGCGCCAAGCCCACCCACCCGATGGCCGCCGTGTTCGGCGCGGCCATGCAGGAATGGCGCCGCAGCGCGCGCGCCACCGGGGCCGACCTCGCCCGCGGCTTCGTGCGCGACCGGATCGAGCGGGCGATGAACGTCACCATCCAGCGCGAGATGGAGGCGATGGAGAAATGGATGATCTTCCTCGCCTCGGTCGGCGCGGTAGCCCCCTTCGTCGGCCTGTTCGGCACGGTCTGGGGCATCATGCGCAGCTTCTCGGCGATCGCGGCGATGCAGAGCACCAACCTCGCCGTCGTCGCCCCC
The DNA here is from genome assembly GCA_945874805.1 of Asaia bogorensis. Lineage (GTDB taxonomy): Bacteria > Pseudomonadota > Alphaproteobacteria > Acetobacterales > Acetobacteraceae > CAIRTN01. The sequence goes on from CAMCJI010000058.1 coordinate 18,662, forward strand.
GGCATCGCCGAGGCGCTGATGGCCACCGCCATCGGCCTCGTCGCCGCCATCCCCGCGGTGCTCGCCTACAACAAGATCAGCACCGACCTCGCCCGCTTCGCCGCCAAGCTGGAGGGCTTCGCCATCGAATTCGGTGGCATCCTCTCCCGCCAGTCCGAGGAGCGCGCGTAGCATGGCCGGCGGACTCATGGGTGGCAGGGGCGGCGGCCGGCAGCGCTACAAGCCGCTGGCGGAGATCAACGTCACACCGCTGGTGGACGTGATGCTGGTGCTGCTGATCATCTTCATGGTCACCGCCCCCATGCTCACCCAGGCGGTCAACGTCGACCTGCCGAAGGCCGCCGCCTCGGCGGTGAACCAGGAGAGCGATCCGCTCGCCGTCTCGGTCGATGCCAAAGGCCAGGTCTTCCTGCAGGACGAGGCGATCGACCTGCCAGACCTGTCCGCCAAGCTCATCGCCATCGCCAAGGACAACAAGGAGCGCCGCATCTTCGTGCGCGGCGACCAGACCAACAGCTACGGCCGCATGCTGGAAGTGATGGGCACCATCATCCAGGGCGGCTTCACCAAGGTCTCGCTGCTGACAGCCCCCGGCGGCAAGTCCGCCCCTCCGGCCCGCTGAACCCGGGGTTAGATGCCGCCGGAGCTCAAACGGGGCGCGGTCTGGTCGCTGGCGCTGCATCTGGCGGTCGCCCTGGCGGTCGTTGTCGCGGGGCTCGTGTTCCCCCGGCAGATCGAACCGCCGAAGGAAACGCAGGTCGAACTCGTCGCCGACCCCGGCACCTCCGCCGAGGCGGCGATGCTCGCCCCCACCCCCGGCCCGGTCCCCGCCACGGTGGTGGCCCCGCAGGTCGTCGAAGCCCCGCCCGCGCCGGAACCGCCGAAGGAGAACGCGCCGGTCGAGCCGCCACCCCCCGCCCCGCCGCCCCCGCCACCCCCCGCCCCGCCGCCCCCGCCGGCCGAGGGCGAGGCCTGCCCGCCCGGCACCATCCGCCCGCCCACCCTGCCCGGCCAGCCGCCCGCGCCCTGCGCGCCGCCGCCGCCGCCTACCCCGGTGCCGCCGCCGCCGCCAATCCCCACGCCGCCGCAGCCCGTGCCGCCGCCGCCCACCCCGGCGCCGCCGCC
>CAMCJI010000059.1 GCA_945874805.1 Asaia bogorensis
CGGGCAGGGTGAGCAGTGCCTCGGCCCGCGGTGGCGGCGCGCCGGGAATGCGGGCGGCAAGGTCGAGCGCGAGGGCGAGCATCTGGTCCAGCACCGCGGCATCGATGCTGCTGCGCGCGGCGTCCTCGCGCTTGGTGTTGAGGTTGGCGGTGATGTTGCCCCGGCGCAGCACGCGCCCGGCCGCCTCGCGCAGGCCGGGCTCCAGGCTGTCGAACCCGCCCGGCAGGCGCAGCCGCAGGTCCAGCCCCCGGCCGTTGACGCTGCGCAGCTCCCACACCCAGGACAGGCCGTCCGCCGCCCCGTCGCTGCGGGCAAAGCCGGTCATCGAAGCAAGCGCCATCACGTCGGATCCCACGATACCGCAATCATTGTAGCAGCCTGCCGCAAAGCTTAGAACCGCGCCATGTATCATGCAGCCCTGATCACAGGCGCCTCCTCCGGCCTCGGCCGCGCGCTCGCCCTCGAACTCGCGGCATCCGGCGTGCGCCTGCACCTCTGCGGGCGCGACCACGCCCGCCTCGCCGAGGTCGCCGCTCTCTGCCGCGCCGCCGGGGCGGAGGTGGACGCCGAGGTGATCGCGGTGGAGAACCGGGCGGCGATGGAAAGCTGGATCTCCCGCGCTGGCCGGCTCGACCTGGTGATCGCCAATGCCGGCATATCCGGCGGCACCGGGCGCGGGGCGTCGGAGACGCCGGCGCAGACGCGTGCGATTTTCGCGGTCAACCTCGACGGCATGCTGAACACCGTCCTGCCGGCGATGGCGGCGATGGAAGGCCAGACCCCCGGTGCGGACGGGGTGCGCGGGCGCATCGCCGTGGTCGCCTCGGTCGCAGGTTTCGTGCCCGCCCCCGGTGCGCCGTCCTACTGCGCATCGAAGGCGGCGGCGGATGCCTGGACGGTCGGCACCGCCACCTTCGCGCGCGATCGCGGCATCCGCCTCACCAGCATCTGCCCCGGCTATGTCCGCACCGGCATGACCGCCGCCAACCGCTTTCCCATGCCCGGCCTAATGGACGCCGACCGCGCCGCCGGGATTATCCTGCGCGGCATCGCCGCCGGCCGCCGGCGGATCGTCTTCCCCTGGTGGATGGGCGCCCTCGCCCGCTTCGCCGGCCTGCTGCCGCCCGCCTGGTCCGGCCGGCTGCTCGCCCAGGCGCCCGCAAAGGATGCCTTGCCCGATCCGCGCTGACAGGCAATATCCCCGTAACAACCAGGGGGACCCCAGCCATGCAGCATGCCGGTATCCACGCCATCCGCGTCGGTGACATCACGGTGACCGCCCTGAACGACGGGCAGTTCGAGGCCTCGGTGGACTACATCGTCGGCCTCGACCGCGCCGTCGCCGCCGAGCAGGAGGCGGCGATGTTCCGCCCGCTGCCGCCGCGCATCACCATCAACGCGTTCCTGCTGGAGATCGGCGGCAAAAAGGCCCTGATCGACACCGGCTGCGGCACCGCCTTCGGCCCGAACATGGGTGGGTCGATGGCGCGGATGAACAGCCTGGGCGTGGCGGATGCGGATATCGAGACCATCCTGATCACCCACGCCCATATCGACCATGTGAGCGGCCTGCTCACCCCCGAAGGCGCCCCGCGTTTCGCGAATGCAGAGCTGGTGATCAACGCGGCCGAGACCGGCTTCTGGCTCGACGAAGCCACCGCCAACGCCGCCCCGGAGTCCGCCAAGGACAGCTTCGCCCTGGCCAAGCGCTGCCTCTCCCCCTATGCCGCGCGCACCCGCAAGGTCGGCATGGGCCAGGAGGTGCTGCCCGGCGTCACCTGCCATCCGCTGCCGGGCCATACCCCCGGCCATTCCGGCTGGCTGATCTCCTCGGGCGCCGACAGCCTGCTGGTCTGGGGCGACGTGGTGCATCTGCCGGGCATCCAGTTCGCCTACCCCGAAGCCGGCATGACCTTCGATACCGACGCGGATATGGCCCGCACCAGCCGCAGCCGGGTGCTCGCCTGGGCCTCCGCCGACCGGCTGATGGTCGCCGGCATGCATCTGGACTTCGCGCCCTTCGGCCATGTCGTCGCCGACGGCCGCGCCTACAGCTTCATCCCCCAGGTCTGGCAACCCTCCGCCTGAGCCTGTTCAAGCGGGTGACAGTCACAGGGCCGGGGCCAGCGCCGAGGTGGCGCGGCTGCCGGTCAGTTCATAGACGCCGCGCTCTCCGGGTACGGCGCCGAACCGGCTGGTCAGGCCCAGCACAGTCTCTGCCCCGCCGAGATACAGCAGCCCGTCCGGCGCCATCTGCCGGGCGATCGCATCCAGCACGCGCGCCTTGGTCGCCTGGTCGAAGTAGATCAGTACGTTGCGGCAGAACACCACGTCGAACCGGCCGAGGGGGGCGGGGTCGGCCAGCAGGTTCCATTCACGGAAGCTGGCCATGGCGCGCAACGTGTCGGCGACGCGCCATTGCGGGCCTTCCTTGCGGAAATACTTGACCAGCATCGTCATCGGCAGGCCGCGCTGCACCTCGAACTGCGTGTAGAGCCCCTCCCGCGCGCGGGTGAGCTGCTCGCGGGAGATGTCGGTGCCGAGTATTTCGAACGTCCGGCCCGCCAGCTGTGCCTTGGCTTCGGACAGGATCATCGCCAGCGAATACGCCTCCTGCCCCGAACTGGAGGCAGCGGACCATACCCGCAGCCGCGCGCCGGCGGGGCGGGCGGCCAGCAGGCGCGGCAGGGCCTGGCTGCGAAAATGGGTGAAGGGCTTGTCGTCGCGGAAGAAGAAGCTCTCGTTGGTGGTCATCGCGTCGATCACGTCGTCGGCGGCGGCGCGATGGCCGCGGCCGTCTGGGCCGAGCGCCACCGCGAGGGCGTCGAGGTCGCGGATGCTGTGCTTCTTCAGCACCGGCGCGAGGCGGGTCTCCAGCAGGTAATGCTTGTCCGGACCCAGTACGAGGCCGGAGGTCGCCCGCAGCAGGGCCGCGAGCTGGTCGAAGGTCTGGGGTTTCATGCGGGTTGTGTCCGAAGGGGGGCCATCCTGAACGTGTCGCGCAAGCGCGGGGCGATGGCGGGCAGGGCGAGCACGTGGTGGCATAGCCCGGCCTGGGCGACCGCGCCGGGCATGCCCCAGACCACGCTCGTCGCCTCGTCCTGCGCGATCGCCGCCCCGCCGGCTTCGATCACAGCACGGGTGCCGATCAGCCCGTCCTGCCCCATGCCGGTGAGCATCACCACCAGCACCCGCCCGCCGCACGCCGCGGCCGCGCTGCGCAGCATCGGATCGACGGCCGGGCGACAGAAGTTCTCCGCCGCGCCGTCGGACAGGCGGCCGATCAGCGCGCCGGCCCGCCCTTCCACCAGCAGATGCCGGTCTCCCGGTGCGAGGTGGATGTGGCCCGGCCGCAGCGGCTGGCCGTCGCGGTGCTCGGCGCAGGGCATGATGCCCAGGCGGGCGATGTGCTCGGCGAGGATCGCCGTGAAGGTCGCCGGCATGTGCTGGGTGATCACCACCGGCACCGGCACCGGCCCGCCGAGGCCCTGGATGAGGGTGAACAGCGCCTGCGGCCCGCCGGTGGAACTGCCGATCGCGAGCAGCAGCGGCGCCTGGATCGGCGGGGCCCGCAGCGGCCGCGGCGGCACCTGCACCGCCGGGCGGGCAGGGCGGCGGCGCTGGCGGGCGAGGCCCTTGACCTTGGCCAGCAGCTCGGTGCGGAAACTGTCATCGCCGATGGCCGCCACCGAGGGCTTGGGCACGTAGTCCGCCGCCCCCAGGCGCAGCGCCTGCATGGCGATCTCAGCCCCGCGCGTGGTCAGCGTGCTGGCCATGATGACGCGCAGGCCGGGATCGGCGCGCAGCAGCAGCGGCAGGGCGGTCAGACCGTCCATCTGCGGCATTTCGATATCGAGCACCAGCACGTCGATCGGCTGGCGCGCCAGCGCGTCCAGTGCGGCCTGGCCATGCGCCGCGCGGGCAACGACGCGGATGCCATGGTCGGATTCCAGCATCCGCGCCATCGCCCCGCGGATCACCACCGAATCGTCGCAGATCATCACCCGCGCCGGCGGGTCCGCGGCGGGGGCTGCCCCCGGTGCTGCGCGTGCGAGGGGAAGTGCGGCACTCACAGCAGGCCGACCTGTTCGAACTTGCTGGTCAGGATCTCGTCGTCGAACGGCTTCATGATGAATTCCTGGGCACCGTGCTCGATCGCCTGTTCGATGAAGCTGATCTCCGTCTCCGTCGTGCAGAACAGCACTGGCGGGTTGCCCGGGCCGAACTCATGCCGCAGCTCCTTGAGGAATTCGATGCCGTTCATCACCGGCATGTTCCAGTCGAGCAGCACCGCATCGGGCATGGAGCGGCGGCAGGCTTCCAGCGCGAGGGCGCCGTCCGCCGCCTCCTCCACCGCGAAGCCGCGGCCTTCGAGGATGCGGCGCGCAATCTTGCGCACAACCCGGCTGTCATCGACGACGAGGCAGGTGCGCGCGCTCATGCCCGGCTCTCCAGCGCCAGCACCCGCGCGACATCGAGCACCACCAGCAGCCGGCCCTGCAGGCGATAGATGCCCGCACTATGCGCGGCCCATACCGCCGGCAGGGTGGGCGGATTGCGTTCGAAGGCGCTGGCCGGCAGGGCCATAACCTCGCTGACCTGATCGACCAGCAGGGCGTACAGCTCCCCCCCCTGCTCGGCGACGACCGACATCCGGGCCGTGCCCGGCGGGGCCGGCGGCAGGCGCAGACGGCGGCGCAGGTCGATCGCGGTGACGATCCGCCCGCGCAGGTTCAGGCTGCCGGCGATCTCCGGCGGGGCGAGCGGGATGCGGGTGATCACCTGCTCGCCCAGCACATCACGCACGCCCATCACCGGCACGCCGCAGAGCTGGTCGGCGACGGTGAGGGTGACGAAGACGCGTTCGTCCTCGGCGGTGCCGGTATCGGCGCGGTCCATCAGCAGGGTGCTCATCGGCGGGCTCCTATGCGGCGAGGCTGAGGGCGGGGGAGACGGCGTCGCGCTGGGCCAGGCATTGCTGCAGGCTGACCATTACGGCGTCGCGTTCGAACTTGGCGACGTAGTCGGTGAAGCCGGCCTCGCGCCCGCGCGCCACCGCCTCCGGCCCGGCATGGCCGGTCAGCGCGATGACCGGCAGATGCGCCCAGGCGCCGCCGCCGCGCAGGGTGCGCACGAAGCCCAGCCCATCCATGTCCGGCATGTCGATGTCCGAGACGATGGCATCGAACATCCGCCCGGCGTCGCGCAGCTTCAGCGCCTGGGCGGCCGAGGCGGCGGCAGTGACCTGCAACCCGGCGGCTGCCAGGGTTGCCACCAGCATCTGGCGGAAGAAGTCGCTGTCGTCGACGATCAGCACCGAGGCGCGGGCGGCCGGCCCGGCGCTGCGGGCGGCACCCTCGAACCAGTCCTGGAAGGCCTGGGTGAGGTAGAAGCCGATGTCGATCACGTCGGTCGCCTTGCCGGCCACCACGGCGGTGCCCAGCAGCCCGTCGCGCGCGCCGGCCAGCTCGATGCGCAGATGGTCCTCGACCACATCGATGATCTCATCGACGACGAGGCCCATGCAGCGGTCGGCGTCGGCGAAGACCAGTACCGGATACTGGCTGCGCTCCGGATCGATCGCGCCCGCCATCGGCACCAGCGGCATCAGCTTGCCGCGATACTGGGTGACCGGCTTGCCCGACGAGGTTTCGACCGCCGTACGCTCGATGTTCTCCAGCCGCGCGACGAGACTCAGCGGCACGGCGCGCACGCCGGCCCCGCCGCCGCGGAACAGCAGCACCGCGGATTTTTCGTCGCTGGCCGCCCGCGCCGCCACCGCGGCCTCCCGCCGATCGCCGCCGCGCCCCTCGCTGCCGCCCCCCCCGCTGCCACCAACACCGGTTGCCCGGGCGATGCCGTTGGGGTCGAGGATCATGATGACCGAGCCGTCGCCGAGGATGGTGTTGCCGCTGAACATCGAGACATGGCGCAGGATGGGGGCCACGGGCTTGACCACGATCTCCTCCGTGTCGAACACCCGGTCCACCATGATCCCCAGCGAGGCGCTGCCGACCTGGGTGACGACGATATAGGCCCCGGCATCGGCCGGCGGGGCGACCTCCCCGCCGAGGTCCAGCATCTCCGTCAGCGAGACCAGCGGCAGCAGCCGGTCGCGCAGGCGCAGCACCGGCGTGCCGTCGATCCGTTCGATCGCGGTGGCCCCCGGCTCCTCGCCGCCGGCCTCGGCCCGCCCGGCGCGCACCAGCTCGACGACGCTGATCTGCGGGATGGCGAAGCGCTCGCTGCCGGCCGCCACGATCAGGGCGGAGACGATGGCCAGCGTCAGCGGGATCTTGATGATGAAGGTCGTGCCCTGGCCCTGGGTGCTCTTGAGATCGACGGTGCCGCCGATCTTTTCGATGTTGGTCTTCACCACATCCATCCCCACGCCGCGGCCGGAGACGGCGGTGACGGCGGCGGCGGTGGAGAAGCCGGCGCGGAAGATGTAGCGCAGCACCTGCGAATCAGGCATCGCCGCCAGCTCCGCCTCGCTGGCCATGCCCTTGGCCAGCACCTTGGCCTTGATCTTGTCCACCGGCAGGCCGGCGCCATCATCGGCGATCTCGATGATGATGTGCCCGCCCTCGTGGAAGGCCGTCAGGCTGATCCGCCCGACCTCAGGCTTGCCGGCCGCGCGCCGCGCCTCGGGCGACTCCAGCCCGTGATCGCCGGAATTGCGGACCATGTGGGTCAGCGGGTCCTTGATGAGTTCCAGCACCTGCCGATCCAGCTCGGTTTCCGCCCCGTGCATCACCAGCTCGATCTTCTTGCCGAGGTCGCGGCTGAGATCGCGGACGAGGCGCGGCAGCTTGTTCCAGGCATTGCCGATCGGCTGCATGCGGGTTTTCATCACCCCCTCCTGCAGGTCGGACGTGATGTGCGACAGGCGTTGCAGCGGCACGGTGAAGCCCGCACTTTCCTGGGTGCGGGCGAGCTGCAGGAGCTGGTTGCGCGTGAGCACCAGCTCGCTGACCAGGGTCATCAGCCCCTCCAGCACATCCACTCCGACGCGGATGGTCTGGCCAGCGACCGGTGCCTCCCCCCCGGTATCGGCCACGGCCGGCTCGGGCGCGGCGGCGGATGGCGGGGGCGCGGCAAGGGCAGGGGCGGCCGTCGCTTCGGCGACCGCCGGCGTTGCCACCGCAACAGCGGCGGCAGGCGGCGGCGCGCCCTCGGCGGCGGCGTCGAGTGCTGCGATCAGCGGTAGGTCGTCCCCGGCCGGCTCGCCGCCGGTCGCGGCCAGGCCGCCGACGATCGCCTTGATCCGGTCGAGTGCTGCCAGCACGATGGAAATGACATCCGGCGTGACCGGCACGACCTTGTCGCGCACCCGACCCAGCACGTTCTCCGCCGCATGGGCCACCCGCTCCAGCCGCGGCAGGCCGAGGAAGCCGCAGGTGCCCTTGATGGTGTGCACAAGGCGGAAGATGAGCGCCAGCGTCGCCTCGTCCCCCGGGCTGCGCTCCAGCTTGACGAGTGCGACGTCAAGCTCCGCCAGGCTTTCATTGGTCTCGGTCAGGAAGTCCGCGAGCAGATCGTCCATGCATCTCTCCGGTGGCTGCAGATGGCGCCGTTGCGGGCGCGCCGGAGGGCAAGGTGAGGCAAGGCTGCGAAGAAACCGTAAAGATCGCCGGATCTAACCGATTCGGCGGATCAACAAAGGCGGCACCGCCTGCGTGCCGGCCGCCATCAGAAATGACAGGGCGAACCCCGCCCGCCGGGCGATCAGCACGCACAGCACGCTTTGCACCTGGTGCGGCGCAACCTCGCCCAGCGCGTCGAGATCGGCGATGGCGGCGGCGAGCCCCTGCGGCCAGGCGGCGCGCGGCCCGTCGGCGATGAGCACCAGGACATCCGCCCCGGCCTCGGCAATCGCCACCCGCCCGCCGCGCGGCATGGCCTCGCCGGCGAGGATCAGCAGGTTGAGCAGCAACTGCCCCAGCTCCGGCGCGAAGATGGTCTCCGGGGCCAGACCCGTGCAGTCCAGCGCGATGCCTGGCCCCGGCACCCCCGCCGCGAGCTGCGCCAGGCCCTCCGGCGTCAGCATCTCGCCGGGCCCGCCCCAGGCCGCGCGCAGCAGTTGCAGCCGGCGGACGAGCGCCTCCGCCGCCTCCTGCGCCAGGGCCAGCGACTCGGCACTTCCGGCTGCCGGATCGCCCGCCTCCTCCAGCGCGCCCCAGACAGTGTTGAGCGGGCCGCTGATGTCGTGGCACAAGCGGGTTGCCAGCAGTTCGGCGAGGATCAGCGCATGGTCCATGCTCAGCCTCCTGCCCGCAGCGGTGTCATGCGGGGGCGGCCGGGGCGGTTCGGTGTCATGTGCGGCCTTTGCGCTGAGGCGAGGAGAGGCGAGGGATGGCGACATATCTGGAACCGGGCGACCGCGTTCGCCATCCCGGGCAGCCGGGCTGGGGCGATGGCCAGGTTCAATCCGTCGTCGGTGACCGGGTCACCGTCAACTTCGAACATGCGGGTAAAGTCCTGGTAAACGCCAGTGTGATCCAGCTCGAGCGAATCGAGCCGACGCGCTGAGGCCCGCGCTGAGTCGGGGGCCTTGCAAGCCGGGGCGGAACGCACGACATTGCGCTGTATCCGGATGAAAACAACCCCCATGATCGATCCCTTCGGCCGGCCCATCACCTACCTGCGCGTATCGGTCACCGACCGCTGCGACCTCCGCTGCACCTATTGCATGGCGGAGGATATGACGTTCCTGCCGAAGGCCGATATCCTCTCGCTTGAGGAACTCGACCGGCTCTGTGGGGCCTTCATCGCGCTGGGCACCCGCAAGATCCGCATCACCGGCGGCGAACCGCTGGTGCGGCGGGGGGTGATGTCGCTGTTCGAGTCTGTGGGCAAGCGGCTTGGTAGCGGGTTGGATGAGCTCACCTTGACCAGCAACGGCACCCAACTGGCCAAGCACGCCGAGGCGCTGGCCGCCGCCGGGGTGAGGCGGATCAATGTCAGCCTGGATACGTTGGACCCGGCGAAATTCACCGCGGCGACCCGCTGGGGCAAGATCGAGAAGACGCTGGACGGCATCTTTGCCGCCAAGGCGGCGGGGTTGAAGATTAAGATCAACGCAGTGGCGCTGAAGGGCTTCAACGAGGACGAGTTCGACGCGCTGCTGGCCTGGACCGGCGAACATGGTTTCGACCTGTGTCTGATCGAAACCATGCCGATGGGCGAGATCGACGCCGATCGTACCGACCAGTACCTGCCGCTCTCCCTTGTTCGCACCCGCCTGCGCGCGCACTGGACGCTGACGCCGACGGACTACGCCACCGGCGGCCCGGCCCGCTACTACGACGTCGGCGAGACCGGGCAGCGCATCGGTTTCATCACGCCGATGACCCACAATTTCTGCGAAAGCTGCAACCGGGTGCGGCTGACCTGCACCGGCACGCTCTTCATGTGCCTGGGCCAGGACGATGCGGCCGATCTGCGGCGGGTTTTGCGCAGCGGGGCCGATGATGCGGCCTTGGCCGAGGCGATCCAGGCGGCGATTGCGCGCAAGCCCAAGGGGCATGATTTTGTCATCGACCGGGCGGCGCGGCCGGCGGTGGCGCGGCATATGAGTGTGACTGGCGGGTAGGGAGGAAGCGTTCTTCTTTTTTTGGAAAAAAAGAAGCAAAAAACTTTCCTTGGTTTTAGGGGTTTGTCTTTATTGTTTCGATAACGTAATGTAATGGGCGTGCCAATGGGTCGGGCGATTGGGACTGCTGGTACATCGGATGGCCTGGGCTTCTGGCAGAGGGCCTGGGTTGGGATTCCAATCGGCGCTGGGCGCGCGGGCGGGACTGGGGATTGCGCGCTGCGCGCGCGGGGGGATGGCCGGGGTGGACCGCTGGCGGCGCGGGGTGGGCGCGCGGCGACGCGGCGCGGCCTGGGCCTGCCGGTTGGCCGGCGTGGGAGCCGGGGAGGGGCCGGCGGCCAGCGCCGGGGCGACCGCAAGCGGCGACCGGGCGGACGGAAGCAGACCGGCCTGCCATTGGGCGAACAGGCTTTCCAGTGCGGTGAGTGCCGCTGTGATGCGGCGGCGGAACAACAGGTGCAGCACCAGACCCATCCAGCCCCCGGACAGGATCAGGGCCAAGCTGGCCTTCAGTCCGGAAAAGGGGTTGGGGGACGGTTTGTTCATGGTTTGGACTATAGCAAGCCGGCGCGCTGCGTCAAGGCTAATTTTCTCTTATGGGGGTATTTTTCCTAAAAATCTGCTTTTCTGGTTTCGCGTGGCCCATGCTGCGCATAGAGGGCTGGGGGGCGGCTCAGGCGCGTTGCCTGAGCAGGTCCAGCATCGCGCCTTCCAGATCGTCCGCGCTATAGGGCTTGCGGAGGATTTTACTTCCCTTCAGAAAATCGGGAAGCATTGGATTGATCTCATAACCGGTGCACAAGACAAACGGGATGCCGCGCGCCAGCAAGGCCGCGGCCGCAGGCCAGGACATTTCGCCATCGAGGTTGATGTCCAGCAGTGCTGCGTCGAAGCTCTCGGTGTTGATCAGGGCCAGCGCCTTGGGAAGGCGCGTCGCAGGGCCGACCATGGTCCAGCCGAAACTCTCGAACACCAATTCGAGCATGCTGACGATCATGAACGAGTCTTCGACCACCAGAACCCGGATGCCGGCGCCGAGGCGCGGGGGTTCCTCCGGGATACTCGAAAAGGCGATCGTCGCCGGAGCGGCCAGGGAGGCAGGGCTTGTCAGGGACGATGCCGGCAGCGTCACGTGGCAGACGACGCCACCGGGGAGATAGCGCAGCGCGGCCTGCCCATCCGTTTCCATCGCCAGGGCACGCTCGATCAAGGTTGAGCCGAAGCCGCGGCGCGCCGGCTCGCTGACCGCGGGGCCGCCCGATTCGGTCCAGAAGAGATCAAGGCCGCCGGCTTCGGTCAGGCTCCATCTCACCGCCACGCGACCGCCGGGCGCGGAGAGGGCGCCGTATTTCGCGGCATTGGTGGCAAGTTCGTGGATCGCCAGCGACAGCGCGAGAGCGGATTTCGAGGTCAAGACAAGATCCGGCCCGGCAATTGCAAACGCCGCGCTGCCGCGGCTGTAGGGGGCGAGCTCCTCCATGAGCAGGCTGTTGATCGCCACCCCCTCCCAACGGCTTTGGGACAGCAGGCTGTGGGCCTTTGCCATGGATTGGATGCGTGCCGCGAGGCCGGTGACGACGGTCGCCAATGACTCTGCGCTGGCGCTGGTGTGGATCACCAGCGAGGCGATGTTGGCCAGGGTGTTCTTCACGCGATGGTCGAGTTCCGCCATCAGCAGCTGATCGCGGTTGGCAGCGAGCCTGCGTTCGCGGTTGGCCTCGGTGATGCGGCGCAGGACCACGTCGAGCAGGGAGGTGCGCAGGTCGCGCGCCGCGTCCAGGTCTGCGGGCTGCCAGGGATGCCCCCGGCCGAGCACGGTTTCCTTCCAGACTTCGAATGATTTGCGGGGCGTCAGGACCTCGCCGTCGGAGCCTTGCGAGACGGTTTTCCCATTCTGCCCAGCCCAATCGACGGTGCCCACCACTTCGGGGCGGAACCAGATGATGAAATCCGACGGGTCGGGTGACACCGAAATCGCCAGCAGGCCGGATGCAACCGGGGCGAAGGCTTTGGCCGGCGCCCAGATTTCGCCGAGGCGATCGGTGGCATAGACGCCATCCGTGCTGGGCATCCGCTTGTTCAGCCACCGGACGATCTGTTCGATCTGTTTTTTGGTCGGCGTCACCCCCAGGAATGTCAGCACACCCTTGACGCTGATGGCGACGCCGCCCAGGCGGCGGCCCGCCAACGAGGCGTCGCCGCCGTGGATGTAATCCAGCAGATTCGGCGTTTGCTCGGTGAGGCCACGGGCGTAGTCGTCTGCGCCGGCGAGGTTCAGCATCAGCTGCTGCAGGATCGTTCGGCTGGACATGCGGGCGTGCAACTGATCGCGCTGCACAAACGCCTCGAGCTGATACGAGAACGTGGCGCCGAACAGCTCGCACACCGCGCGCAGATGCTGCGGCAAGCGGCGCGGCGTGTAGTGATGGCAGGCGATCAGCCCCCACAACCGACCTCCGGTGATGATGGAGATCGACATGGAGGCATCGATGCCCATGTTGCGCAGATACTGCCGATGGATTGGTGACACGTCGCGCAGGATCGCCTGGCTCATGTCCAGCGGTTGGCCGGTGCGGGGGTTGTTCGCCGGTATCAGGCGCGCGGGCTCGTAGTTGACCTGGGTGATCAGGCGCAGGCTGTTCTTGACGTAAAGTGCGCGTGCCTGCTGGGGGATATCCGCGGCGGGGTAGTGCAGGTCGAGAAACGGCTCCAGGCCGTCCTGCTTGCTTTCCGCGATGACCCAGCCGGAGTCGTCCGGCATGAACCGATACACCAGCACCCGATCGTAGCCGGCGACATCGCGCACGCGTTCCGCCGCGATCTGGCACAAGCCGGCCAGCGAATCCTTGCCATCCAGATCTGCCATCATCTCCTGGACGGCGGCGAGCGGGTCGGCGGCGAACCGATCGGTGATATCCGCCGTTTCGAACTCCAGGATCAGGGTGTCGTTGTTGCGGTGCAGGCTGGCGTCCAGCGGCTGGTCGGCGGCCACGCGCATCTGGGGGTCGAGCATGTGGCGGGGTTTGAGCAGCGACAGGCTGGCGCTGAGCGCGCGGAGGCCTTCGATCTGCTGAGGGCGGAACAGGTTCGCGATGGAGTGGCCCAACAGGTCTTCCGCCGATGCGCCGAGCAGACCGGCCAGGTCGCCAGCGACCTGGAGGACTTCGAACGTGGTACTGTCCAGCACGAGCATCGCGCCGTGCGGCAGGATGGCGCCTGGAATATGGATCGGCTCACGGTCGCAATTGGTGAGGTCGGCCGGGGTCTGTTCTGGAAAGCCGACCGTCATGCTGTGTCATCCCAACCGTTGAGCCAGATCTCGAAAACTTCGAACGTCTCGACGGCCGCGCTGACCAAGGCGGTGTGGCCCGCAGGTTCCTGGCCTACCGCGGCCAGCCTGTCCAGAAATTCGGCCCAGGCCGGGCCGGTATCGGCCCCGCGGCCGGCGAAGAAGCGCCGGCCATCGCGCGATTCCAGGCCGAGCAGCCGATCGAGGCCGCGGCAAAGCTGGCGGCCGCCCAATGCCGATCCTTCAGCGACGTAGAGCGCGCCGAGGCGGCGGGCCGCACAGCCGTAGCTGGGGATATCCGCGCAGAGGCGCAGGCGGGGGAACGACGCGGCGTCGAGGCCCGACCATGCGAGATCGCTCTCCAGCCAGTGCGTGCGGATGCGGTCCTGGCCAATGGCACGCTCGAACGGATGGTAGAATCCGTAAAGACGGATCAGCAGCGCCTGGTACGCCGCAGCGCTGATCGTCCCGTTCTTCACCAGGGCAAACCCGGCATGAAGGTGGAGACGTTCATGCGGGGCCTGCGTGGCCGCGCGCAAGATCGCGTGGCCCGGCGTCATCCGACGCTGCCTGGGGAGAGACCGGTTTTGCAGAAGTTGATCATGCTGTTGCCTTTTAGACCACGAGTGCGTGGAAATCCAAAAGACAAGGCGCGGGGGAGGCGGCTTCGTGATTGTTTACATTAAATTGCTTTCGATCGCCGGCCTTTCTGCATTCACAAGAGGGTGGATAAAAAGAACTTCGCGCTTATCTGCCTTGGAAAACCGGCTTGCGCTTTTCTTTGAAGGCGGCGCGGCCTTCCTTGTAGTCTTCGCTGTTGAAGCACATGGCGATGTTGGCGGTTACGGCTTCCATGTCGCAGGCGGCTTCGTCGCGGGTGGCCTCGGTGATGGTGCGCTTCATGCTGATGACCGAGAGTGGGGCGTTGGTGGCGATGGTGGCGGCGAGGCGGTCCACCGTGGCGTCGAGCTCGGCTTCGGGGACGCTGCGGTTGATCAGGCCGATGCTGCGGGCTTCGGCGGCGGGAATGCGGTCCGCCGTGTAGAGCAGCATGCGCGCCTCGGCGGGGCCGACCAGCCCGACCAGCATCCGCAGCGAGGGATAGCTGTAGGAGATGCCGAGTTTGGCGGCGGGGATGCCGAACTGGGCGCTGTCGGCGGCGATGCGCAGGTCGGCCTGCATGGCGATGGCCAGGCCGCCGCCGAGGCAGAAGCCGCGGATCTTGGCGATCATCGGCTTGGAGAAGGCGGCATAGGCGGCCCGGCCTTCGCGCGTCAGCCGGTCGTATTCGGCCTGGGCGGCGGAGTCCCCGCGTGCCTTGTCGAACTGGCTGATGTCGGCGCCGGAGACGAAGGCCTTGTCGCCCGCGCCGGTGAGGATGACCACGCGCAGCGCCGGATCGGCCTCGAAGATCGCCAGGATTTCGCCGAGTCCCGCCCACATGCCCATCGACATGGCGTTGCGCTTCTCGGGCTGGTTGAAGGTGATGGTGCCGACGCCGCCCTTGGCGGAGGCGAGCATCTTGCCTTCGGCGAATTCGCGGGTTTCGAAATCCATGTTGGGCCTCGTTTTCAGCGCAGGGTGCGCACGCGCCCGCCGAGGATCGGCAGGCTGTTGATCATCAGGACGATGGCGAAGGTCACCACCAGGAGGAACAGCCCCAGCACGGAGATCGCGCCGAGATCGCCGCTTTCGTTGAGGTCGTAGATCACCACCGAGATCACCTTGGTGTTGGAGGTGGTCAGCAGGATGGTGGCCGAGAGTTCCCGGATCACGCCGATGAACACGATCGACCACGTCGCGATGATCGAGGTGCGCAGCAGCGGGGCGGTGATCTGGCGCAGGGCCTGCAGGCGGGAGGCGCCGAAGATGCGGGCTGCTTCTTCCAGTTCGACGTGCAGGCCGCGCAGGGCCGCCTGCACCTGCTGGAAGCCGGCTGGCATCTCCAGCGTCACGAAGCCCAGCAGCATGATCCACAGCGTGCCGTAGAGCAGGAACGGCGGGCGGGAATAGACGAGGAACAGCCCCACGCCCATGACGATGCCGGGCACGGCGATCGGCGCCATGGCCAGCGCCGGCAGCACCTGGTGGCCGGGCACCAGTTGGCGGCTGGAGAGGTAGCCGACGACGAGCGCGATGAAGGTCACCGCGGTTGCCGTGCCGGCCCCCAGCAGCAGGGTGTTCACCATCGCCAGCCGCGTGCCGGAGAATTCCCACATGATGAAGTGGAAGTGCCGCCACGACAGGGTGGACCAGGACAGGCTGTCGGACAGCTTGTCCACCATCGCCGTCTTCAGCAGGGCGGCGTAGGGCAGGATCACCGGGTTGAGCATGATCAGGATGCACAGGCCGAGCGCCGGCAGCTTCCAGCCGCCCAGGCGGATCAGCCGGGGCGGCGAGTTCTTGCCGCCGACCACGACATAGCTGCGCCGGCCGAGCAGCCAGCGCTGCAATTGCAGCACCGCGAGGGTGACCATCAGCAGCGGCAGGGCGGCGGCGGCGGCCAGATTCGGCTGCGGCGGCACCTGGAACAGCGACCAGATCTTCGTCGTCAGCGTATGGAAGCCCGACGGCAGGGCCAGGATCGCCGGCGTGCCGAACAGAGTCAGCGCCTGCAGGAAGGCCACCAGCGTGCCGGCCAGGATCGCCGGCAGGATCAGCGGCAGGGTGATCCGCCGCAGCGTCGCCCAGGCGGTGCCGCCGAGGATGTGCGAGGCGTCCTCCAGATCGGCCGGGATCGTCTCCAGCGCATTGGCCAGCAGGGTGAACACGTAGGGGAAGGTGTAGCAGGCGATGCAGAAGATCACGCCTTCGACGGTGTAGATGTCGAACAGGTAGTCGTACTCGTCCATCCCGAACAATTCGCGGCCCCAGCGGTTGAGGATGCCGGAATTCGGGGCCGCCAGCAGCTCCCACGCCACCGCGCCGAGAAAGGGCGGGGTGACGAAGCTCGCTGTCACCAGCGCGCGGATCGCGCTGCGGGCGGGCAGGTCGGTGCGTGCGACCAGCCAGGCCAGCGGCGTTGCCACCACGCAGGCGGCGAGGGCGGAGCCGAGTGCTATCTGCAAGGTCACGATCAGCGGCTTGCGCATCGTCGTGTCGGTGAACAGCCGCAGGAAGTTCGCGCCCGTGAGGTCCCCCGCCGGAGTGGTGACGCTGTACCAGGCGAGCCAGGCGATTGGCAGCACCACCAGCGTGGTAAGCACCACCGCCACGGCGGCGAACAGGATGAGCGACGGGTCGAGCGTGCGCCTGACGGCCGCTCCACTCATCGCGGCAGGGCCCGGCAGGCCTCGGGCGGCAGGCGCACGCCGACGCGGTCGCCCACGGCGGCGCGCACATGCAAAGGTGCCAGCACGCGCACCTGCACATCGCCGCCGAGATCGAGCAGATAGTCGCGCTGCGCGCCGACATAGGTGTGGCGCAGCACCGTGGCGGCGAAGCAGTTCACGTCGCTGCCCGGCTCGGCCGTCATCGCGATCTCGTGCGGGCGGATCGAGATCACCCCCTCCGCCCGCGTGCCGGCATCGCCGGCGGCCCAGGCGAGGGCCACCGGCCCGGCCTGGATCACGCTGCCCTGGCGCGGGCCGCGCAGGATGTTGGTGCCGCCGATGAAGCGGGCGACGAATTCGCTCTCCGGCCGCTGATACACGTCCTCCGGCGAGCCGATCTGCTCGATATGGCCGATGTTCATCACCACGATCCGGTCGGACGTCGTCATCGCTTCCAGCTGGTCATGGGTGACATAGACGGTGGTGTAGCGGAACGCATCGTGCAGGCGGCGGATCTCGAAGCGCATCTCCTCGCGCAGATTGGTGTCGAGGTTGGAGAGCGGCTCATCGAGCAGCAGCGTCTGCGGCTCGACGGCCAGCGCCCGGGCGAGTGCCACCCGCTGCTGCTGCCCGCCGGAGAGCTCGCCGGGATAGCGCCCGGCCAGCGCCTGCAACTTGGTGACGGCCAGCATCACCTCGACCTTCCTGGCCACCTCCGCCTTCGCCATCTTCCGCAGGGTCAGGCCGTAGGCGACGTTCTCCGCCACCGTCATGTGCGGCCACAGCGCGTAGGACTGGAAGATCATCGACATGTCGCGCTTTTCCGGCGGCAAGGCGGTGCCGGGGCCGGAGAGCTGGCGATCGCCCACATGGATGGTGCCGGCATCGGGCGTGATGAAGCCGGCGATGGCGCGCAAAGTCGTCGTCTTGCCGCAGCCGGAAGGGCCGAGCAGGCACACAAGTTCCCCGTGCTGGATCGTCAGGTCAATGCCGTCCAGCACTGTCAGATTGCCGTAGGCCTTGCGCACGCCGCGCAGGTCAACTCCCGCCACGTTTCCCCCTTTCTTTGTTTCGGCGAAGGCCGAGGGGCCAATATTGGCCACGGTGGGAGTCTTGCCAATGGCGAAACATGCGGGCCGCGGGTCAGTCCAGCCGGGTCAGCTTGCTCACCGCCTTGTCGAAATGCGCGAGGTAGATGTTCTCGGCGTCGTCGAGCCACAGGCCGTGGATGTTGAACGCCCCCATCTCCGCCGGGAAATGCGCGATCGTGGCGCCATCGAAGCCGCGGATGCTCAGCCCGTCCCGCCCGCCGATGAACACGCGCTCGCGCCCGATGGCGATATCGCTCGGCATATCGAAGCCCGTCCATTCGGTGAGATAGGCACCCTCGGCATCGAAGATCTGCACCCGGTGGTTCTCCCGGTCGGTGATCCAGATGCGCTGGTCCGGGCTGATGGCGATGAAATGCACGATGGCGAATTCGCCCGGCCCCGTCCCCGGCTCGCCCCAGGAGGCCTTGAGCGCCAGGTCCGGCCCGAAGCGGTGCACCCGGCGGTTGCCGTAGCCGTCGGAGGCGTAGATGTCCCCATCCGGCGCGAAGGCGACATGGGTCGGCATGTTGAACGGCCGGCCGTACAGCGTCGGCGAGGGCATGTCGCGGATGCCCAGGCTGGCGACCTCCTGGCCATCCGGCGTGTGGACGGTGACCAGATGTGTGCCGGTATCGGTGATCCACACGCGCTGGTCCGGCGCGATCGCCAGGCCGTGCACGAAGGGGGAGAACACGCCCTCCCCCCAGGAGGTGACGAACCGCCCGTCGGCGTCGAACACACACACCGGGTGATCGCTGCGGGAGAGCACGAACACGTCGCCATTCGCCGCCACCGCCCCCTTCACCGCCGTGCGCGGCGGATGCGCGTTGGGGTCGCGCGCCCCGAAGGACCAGCCGCGCGGCAGCTTCGCCCAGTGCCGCTCATAGCGGTAGCGGATGCCGCCGGCTTCGAGGATCACGGGCTCGGCAAAGGGGCGATCGTTCATCGTCTTCTCCTTGGCGGGTTGCAGGTTTTTGGTCATGACCGTGATCTCGTCCCCGTGCAGGGTCTGCCGGTTCGCCACGGTCCAGCCGGCGCCGGCGTAAAGCGCCTCGGCGTCCCAGGTATAGAGGAACAGCGCCGCGATGCCCTGGCGCGCGGCCTCGGCTTCCACGGCGGCGATCAGGCGGCTGGCGATGCCGCGGCGGCGCGCGGCGGGCGGCACATAGACGCTGGCGAGCCAGGGGTTGCGCGGATCGCCGGGCAGGTCGTCGAAGGTCAGGCTGGCGGTGCCGATGCAGTCGCCGTCGGGCGCGATGGCGACGAAGATCATCGGCACGCTGCCGCGCCCCAGCCCTTCACGCACATAGGCGAGGCGGGCGGCCATCGTGTGCCCCGGCTCATGCCGGCCCCATTCGGCGTAGCCCCAGGCGGCGACGAGGTCGACGAGGTCCGGCCGGTCGGCCAAGGGCAGGATGCGGACGGGGTCTGTGCTCATGCCCGCAGTCTGCCGCCAGAACGCGCTGGCGGCTACTCCTCCGCCTCGCGCCGGTCGCGGAACACCGAGCCGGAGAGCGGGAAGGCGGTGGTGTGCTTGATCCGCTCCATCGCGAAGCGGGAGGTGACGTTCTTCAGCGGGGCGATGGCGATGAGGCGTTTGTAGAGCGCGTCATAGGCCGCCATGTCCGCCACCGCGACATGCAGCATGTAGTCCACCTCGCCGGCCATGCGGTACACCGCCATCACTTCGGGGATCGCCGCCACCCCCTCGGCGAAGGCGGCAAGCCAGGCCGGGGTATGATCCCCCGCCTCGATGGCGACGAAGACGGACAGGCCCATGCCGATGCTGTCGGGGTCCAGCAGCGCCACCCGGCGGGTGAGCACGCCGGCGGCTTCCAGCTTCTGGATGCGCTTCCAGCAGGGCGTGGGCGACAGCCCGACCTGCTCACCCATCGCCGCGATCGACAGTGTGCAGTCCTCCTGCAGGATCGCCAGCAGCTTGCGGTCGATTTCGTCCACGCCTGCATCCTCCGGATTCGTCCCAGGATATGTAACGCGGTTCCCGCCGGCGCAACCGCCGCGGCACAGCTTGGCAGGATCGCCTCCCGACGGGCGGTTTCAGAAAAAACCGATCGCCCGCTGCATCGCGCGGGAGAAATGCAGTTCCAGCGCCGCCTCTGCCGCGTCCGCGTTGCGGGCGGCGCAGGCGCGCAGGATGGTCAGATGCTCCTCCATCGTGCGCACCACCAGCGGGGCAGCGAGGCGGAAGGCGCGGTCCAGCCGGGTGAGTTGCACGAAGCCCTGGGCGCGCTGATAGGCCTCGCTGATCAGCGGATTGTCGAGCACGCGCACCACCTGCTGGTGGAAGCCGAAATCCACCTGCTCCAGCACTTGTGCGGTCTCCACCGTCAGGTCCTGGCCGCGCAGCTCCTCGATCACCATGCGGTGGCGGGCCTCCGCCGCCGCGATCGCCTCCTTCGGCGCCATCTCGGCAAACACCCGCACCGCCGCGCGCTCCAGGATCAGCCGCATCTGATAGCTGCTGCGCACCAGGGCGAAATCGGGCTTGCGCACCTCGATGCCGG
>CAMCJI010000060.1 GCA_945874805.1 Asaia bogorensis
GACGATCTCGTCGATCATTGCTGCGACACGTGGAACAAGCTCGAAGCCCAACCGTGGCGCGTCATGTCCATCGGCATGCGCGAGTGGGCACACAGGTTCTGATCAAAGAGTCTTGGTATAAGCTGGTTCTCGCGGCTGTTGACGGCCCAGGTATAGCCGCTGCCCTCGGCCGAGGCCTGAAAGCCAAAGGCGGGATTGGCAACCACGTGGATCCAGGGCGCCGGTGTGGCCTGGCCCGGACCAAGCCGGATGACATACTCGGCGCCATCCTGGTCGAAGCCACCCAACCCGTTGAAGAACTCCAGCGCCGGCAAGGCCGCGGGCGTGGCTGCGCCCGCGCGTGGGAGGCGGGGCGGGACCGGACGCAGAGGCTCGGGGAGCGCATCTGCAAGACGATCAAGCTGAGCCGCCAGGCTGCCGCGGCGGGCCAGCAGCACAACGCGGGCCGCCGCCTCCAGCAAGGTGCGGGTGTCGGCGGGAATGAGGTCGGCGCGGAGCACAACCACGCGGCCGGGCCGCCCATCATGCCCTGCCTCCCGGCGGGACCGGCTGGTGCGCAGCAGGGTCTCCAGTGCGATCTGCAGATCCTGGGCGTAGGAGGACTGCCTGTCATTCAGAATGACCAGATCAACGGCGAGCCGCTTCATCCCCCAGTATTCATGGGCCTTCAGCACCGTCCGTACGACGCCGAGATGCTCGATGTCGTCGATCCGCAGCAGCACGATCGGCAGGTCGCCCGAGATTCCCTGGGCCCATAGCCCGGATTGTGATCCGGCGCCGGCGGCGATGCGGGCCGAGGGCGGCCTCAGTCGCGGGCTCGCATAGATGACGTGGCCGGCAAGGCGCTGGAACAAGCCGGCTTCGCTGGCGGTTGTGGCGAGGTGGTAGAACTGCACCTGCGCCTGCGTCCAGGCCAGGGTCGCAGCACGGGTAAAGGCGATCGGGTCAGCGTGACGGTCGACACTTGCCAACACGGCATCCCGGCTCTGCGCCACCATGGTCCAGTAATTCAGCCGCACCGTCGCGCCAGGGGCGACGGTGACGCGACGGCGCAAGGCGAAGATCGGGTCAAGGACATTGCCCACCGTGCCGGACAGCGGCGTATCGCTCTGCATCGCGGCGGCCTGGCGCAGCTGGTTGCCGCGGCCAAGGAAGCGCGCACGGTCGGTCTCGACCTGCGGCGGTGCCGCGGTAGCCTTGGAAAGTTCGTCGAGCGTGCAAAAATGTGCGGCCCAGATCTCGGGCTCGGTCGGAGCGCGGCGGCGGCGCGTGGCGAGCAGGGCTTCGATGCCCGGCACGTGCTCGGTCTCGACAAAGAGCTTCGAGAACGCCGGGTGCGCGATGTCCGCACTTTGCGGGGCGAGCACCAGTTCGATGTAGGACGTGACCTCGATGATACGCGACATGCGGCCAGTGTTGGTCAGGCTGACCCTGCGGACCTCGGCATCGTCTTCGCCGGAGACGATGATCTCCATCCCCGTAACAAGGGTCGCATCGGTGCGGATGAATTCGGCGCGGTTCTCCTGGAACACGATCTGGCAGGCGCCGGGTGCGACACCCGTGGGCTGGAATCCGGCGGACCAGACTGTGCCAGACTGCACATCGCGCAGCAGGATGTAGCTGCCGGAATCGTCGCAGGTCACGTCCTCGCGCCAGCGCGTGATGGCCAGCTCGCCCCAACGGCTGTAGCCGGAGCCGGCGGAGGTCAGCATGGTTGTGAAACGGCCGTTTGAGAGCAGCAGGGTCGCCGGGCTTGCTTGTTGGGCCGTGCTGAAATGGCGGCCGGCGCTGGGCTGCAGGTCGCGCTCCCTCGCGGTGGACTTCACCTCTGCGGCCCAGGAATGGGTGGTGGCGATGTCGCGGGGCACTCGCTCCTGCAGCAAAAGCTCGGTCGCCTGCACCATCGGCTCACCGTGGAACCGGGCGCGCATCACGCCGCCAAGCACGGCGTTGGCAATCGCCACGATCGTCATGCCCTGGTGATGCGCCATGAACGCGCGCACCACCGCCGCCTCGGCGCCGAGCGGCACGCGCGTTGGCGTGAAGTCGAGCGCCTCGTAGAAACCGTAGGCACCCCGGGCGCCGGACCGCACCAGGCGGTCGAGATTTTCGACCGCTGCACGCGGATCGACCATGGCGGCAAGCGCGGTCGCATAGGGCGCGACGACAAAATTCTCACCCAGTCCTCGCTTGAGGCCGAGGCCGGGCAAGCCGAAGTTCGAATACTGATATGTGAATTCCAGATCGCGGGCGTTATAGGCGGATTCCGAAATCCCCCAGGGGCGGCGCTTGTCAGTGGCGTATGTAATCTGACGCTCCACGATCAACCGGCTGGTGTGCTCCAGCAGGCTCCCGGCGGGTGCACGCATCACCAAGGCCGGCATCAGATATTCGAACATGGAGCCGGACCAGGAGATCAGGGCCGCCCCTGTCCCTGCCCGCGTGGCGGCACGGCCGAGGCGGAACCAATGCCGCGCAGGAACATCACCCTTGGCGATGGCCACGAAGCTGGCGAGCCGAGCTTCGGACGCCAGCAGGTCGTAGCAGCTCGGGTCGAGCGTCCCCTCCGGGACCAGATAGCCGATCGACAGCAGCTTGCGCGCGGGATCGAGCAGAAAGCCGAACTCCATCGCCATGGCCATACCGGCCGCTGTGTCCTCGATCCAGCCGAGACGCTCAGCGAGGCGGGGCAGGGCGTCATCGCGATGGGAGGCGAGAGATCGCAGGATGGCACCCGTCCAATACAACAGGTCGCCGGGGCGACCCTCGGCGAGGGTCTGTGCCAGGCGGTGCGCCGCCTCGGCCTGCGCCAGCAGGGTCGCGGTGTCACCGTCCGCCGCATCCGCCAGCCCGGCCAGGGCTGAATCCAGCGCCTCGAATGAATGCGAGGGCGGGCCCTGTCGGTCGTCCAGCAGCACGAGGGCCGCGCGGGAGAGGCCAACAGCATCGGTAATGCCGGACCGATCGGGGGCTGCGGGCGGGCTGACCCGCCAATCATGAGCTGCATTGGACAGCGCGATCAGATGCCCGGCCAGATTGCCGCTATCGACCGATGAGACATAGCGTGGGTCCAACGGGCGAAGATCCGAGGTGTCGTACCAGTTGTAAAAATGCCCCCTGAAGCGCTGCATCCTTGCCATCGTCCCGAGCGTCGCTTCCAACCGCTCGACCATCTCGGCCGTGCCGATCCAGCCGAAATCCCGGGCACTGACGACAGACAGGAGGTAGAGCCCGATATTGGTGGGCGACGTCCGGTGCGCCAGGACGGGACTCGGGTCCTCCTGGAAGTTGTCGGGCGGCAGCATGTTGTCGGCGGCTGTGACGAACCGCTCGAAGAAGCGCCACGTCAGGCGGGCAGTCTGGCGCAGCGAGCGCACCTGCGCCCGGGTAGCCGGCGCGCGTACCTCGGCCGGCCGGCGAAGGCTGATCCACCAGGCGAGGGCCGGAGCGGCACACCACACAACGGTGAACACGGCCGCAAGGGGCCAGGCGCCCGCACCAGCGAGGGCGGAGAGGCCGAGTGCCGCAAACCCCAATGCCACTCCACCGGCCATGCGGGCAGCAAAGCCGGAGATCGTCAGGCGATCGCCATCCGTTGCCTGGGCTGCGGTGACCCACTCCAGCAGATGACGGCCGCTGACGAAGAGGCGCCAAAGCGTGCGGCCGATGGCATCGCCCATCAGCCACGCCTGATCGGCCAGGAAGGCGATGGCCAACGCGATCTGCACAGCTGCCCGGCGCAAGTCGGTGGCGAGGGCGCGCAGATGGCTCGTCACGGTGACATCGGGCCGGCGCGGTATCGCGCCCGCCACCACCGGGAGCAGTACAGGCAGCAGGATCGTGGCCAGGAGGAACCCGGTCCACACCAGCGCGGCCGCGAGGGGCAGGGTGAACCCGACCGTAAGGGCGAGGACGGCCGCCGGCGCGGTGAGGCTCCGGCGGAGATTGTCGAGCATCTTCCATCGCCCGATGGCCGGGATGGCGCGTTGCTGAGCGCTCGCACCCTCCATGGACGGTCCGTTGCCGAAGATCCAAGGCAACAACTGCCAGTCACCTCTCGCCCATCGGTGATGCCGCATCGCGCCGACGTCGTAGCGGGAGGGGAAGTCCTCCACCACTTCGATGTCGGAGGCCAGAGCCGCACGGGCGAAGATGCCCTCGAACAAGTCGTGGCTGAGCATGGTGCCGTCCGGCACCCGCCCTGCCAGCGCGAACTCGAACGCATCGACGTCGTAGATGCCCTTGCCAGCGTAGGAGCCCTCGTTGAACAGGTCCTGGTAAACGTCCGAAACGGCGGCCGCATAGGGGTCGATGCCACCGGGGCTGGAGAAGATCCGCTGATAATGCGATCCCCCATGACCCATCGGCAGTGACGGCGTCACCCGCGGCTGGAGCACGCCGTGGCCCGCAACGACCCTGCCAGTGCCGGGATCGACACTTGGCCGGTTGAGGGGATGGGCCATCTTGCCGATCAGCCGGCGGATGGTATCGCGTGGCAGCCGGGTATCTGAATCGAGCGTGACCACGAAACGCACCCCGGTGGGGATGGCGTGCGTATCGAGAAAGCCGCTGTCCGTCGCCCCGCGCAGCGCCCGATTGAGCGCGTGCAACTTGCCCCGCTTGCGCTCCCACCCCATCCAACGCGCCTCGGTGGCACCCCATTCGCGCGGCCGGTGCAGCAGCAGGAAGCGCACGCCGCCGGGTGCCGGGCCATAATGCGCGTTCAGCCGCGCGATCCCGGCCGTGGCCAGCGCCAGCAGCGCCTGGTCGCCCTCGGTCTCGGCGGTGCGGGCATCTGTCCAGTCCGAGAGCAGGGCAAAATGCAGGCAGCCCTCGGGGCTGGCGAGATGATGGACCTCCAGCCGCTCGATCTGTTCGGCGATCGCCACCTCCCCGGTCAGCAGCATGGGCACGGCGACCAGCGTACGCAGCGAAGCCGGCACGCCATCACGAAGGTCAAGGCCGGGCAGGGCGGCGGCACGAAAGCCGCAGGTCACGGCCCGGTTGACCAACCCGACGGCAAGATCCGCAGCTGACATCAGGCCACAGACGGCAAGCAGGAGCAGTGCGCCGGCACCGACATCGAGCCGGTCCAGCAACACCATCGGAATGGACAGAACGAGGGCACCGACCGCGCCGACGGTGCCGAGGTAGAGCCCGATGCCGAGCGCCAGGTTCAGCCGCATCGGCCATGTTCGCCACGGCGCGCGGTAGCCCAGTTCACGCTCGAAATCCAACCGTGACGTACCGATCAGATGCGTGCCTGGGTCAGGCCAGCGACCGTCATCGCCGGGGGGCGCCGGGCGCTGCCCGCGTGCGACGGCGAGGGCCACAATGTCGGTTTCGCTGCGCCCGCAATGACGGGCGAGATCTTCGATGGCGCTGCGGTACAGATTGCGCGTCGGGAAGTCCATGCTGCGAAAGTCACTGGCGGCGGCCAGCCTTTCGTCCACCAGACTCATCTGTTCGAACAGCACGTCCCAATCCACGTCCGAGATCATGCGCAGGCTGGTGATGATGTTGCGCACGGTGACGTTGGACGCACCCTGCCGCCGGTGCTCATTGGCGACGACCGTCTCCGCGTTTGTCCCCTGTGCAGCAAGGCGGCGCTCAAGCCAGCTCAGGGCGGGGACAACAGACTGGTCCTGATCGCGCAGACGATGCACGAGCTGAACCGCGAAAGCCTCGGCAAGCGGCCCGTCAGCAAGACCCACAACGGCCTGGCGTACCGGCACCGCGGGCTGGGCACCGGCGCCAAGCAGCCGGTCAGCCAGCAGGTCGGCGCGCTGGCGGGACGTGCGGCTGCTCAACGTCTGCTCGGCAAGCCGGCGCAGGTTTTCGATCAGGACGATGCGCAGCGTGATCGACAGCGCCCACAGCTCCCCGATCGTCAGGGGCTGAACCTCCTGGTAGGCGCGCACGAACCGGCGCAGCGCCTCTGCATCGAAACGGCTATCACTATGGGCGACAAGGGCCCAGGCGATGCCAAGAATGGCGGGGTAGGCGGCAAACGGTCCGGCGGCGAGCTTGGGGAGCTGGTTGTAGTAGCCCGGCGGAAGATCGACCTGAATGTTACGGATGTGTTTTTCGACGAGATGGTAGTTGTCAACCAGCCATTCAGCAGCTGGCGTGATGGCCCCCCCAGCCTCCACCGCAGAGACGGTGTGGCGGTAGGCTCCGAGCAGAACGGCCTCGTTGTCGGTCAGGCGGCGAGCCAGCGACCGGCCGGCAGAGCCTCGGATCGTGGCCGTCTGTGTCGCGGCCAAGCTGCGCGCATGCGCCTCCAGCCGTTCGGCGCTGAACAGCTCCTCGCGGATCGGGTTGGTATCCTGCCACGGTGTGCGCGGCGCATTGCCGCGGAATGGGAGCCTCACCCCTGCCGGCCCGGTGCGCTCAACCGGTGACGCCAAGCGGGTAGTTGGCACGGCAGCTGCGGTCGCGGGCGGTAGCCATGTCCTCGTCCGAGGCGGCGGGTGCCTCGGTTTCCGCGTCGAACCAGTCCTCCTCGGCCGTGGTGACGGGGGTCGCGGCGCTCCATCCACCCAACGCGCGCACCATCCGTGTGAATTGGGTTTGCAGCGCGGTGGCTGGCGCCGCAAAGCTGGTGGATGCCATGGCCTTTTCTCCTTCCAATCGGTTCGGGCGCCCGCGGAGGCGACACCGTCGTCAGACGGTGCGTCTCGCTTGGGAATTCACCGGGCTCTACAAATGTTCCTCGCCCGCGCGGTGCTCCAGGGGCGGAATCTACCCAGCCGCACCCCACCGCCTCGCCCGGCTGCGGCCAGCGCCGTCCCGGCCGTGTTTCAACTCAGGCTGATGGACAGCCGAGGAGATCACGCTACTCTCGAACCGATGTCAGCCAGTCTGCGCGTGGGCGCTTTCCTTGTGGCCATCTTCGTCCCCGCAGGGGTGATGACGGCCTTTCTGCCGCTATGGCTGGCCGATCGCGGGCTGTCAGCCGCCGATATCGGCCAAGTGCTCGGCATCTCCACCGTCGCGCGCCTCGTCGCGATGCCGGCCTGGGGGCGCCTGGCGGACCGGATGGGGCGGCGGCGGCCGGCATTGGCCTGGGCCGGCGCTCTGGCCGCACTGGCAGCCATCGCGTACCTGCCGGCTCATGGCTTTCTCGCTTTGCTGGCAGTTGCGATCGGCCAGGGCGGCAGCGCCTCGGCCCTGATGCCACTCGCCGATGCCCTCTCGCTGGCATTGTCGCGTGAGCGACGGTTGGAATACGGGCGGGTGCGCGCCGTCGGCTCGGCCGCCTTCATGGCCGCAACCGCGCTGGCCGGCTGGCTGATCGGGCTGTGGGGCATCTGGATCGTACCGCTGCTGATCGCGGTGCCATACGCCGCCGGCGCTGCCTTGACCTACACCCTGCCAGAGGCGGCCAGCGCCCCCGCAGGGCCGCGCGGCACCGGCGCGGTGCGCCTGATGACTCATCGCCCCTTCCTGCTGACGCTGGCCGCGAGCGCGATCATCCAGGGCACGCACGCGGCCTATTACGGGTTGGCCTCACTGCACTGGCGCGCGCATGGTCTTTCGGAATTCACCATCGGCCTGCTCTGGGCCGAGGGCGTGCTGGCCGAGACCCTGCTGTTCTTCTTTGGCGCGCGCGTGAGCCGGCGGATCAGCCCGGCCGGGCTGACGGCGATGGCCGCCGCGTGCTGCGTGCTGCGCTGGGCCGTAACCGCAACGACGACAGATGTGGGCGCGCTGGTCGCTGTGCAGGGCCTGCACGGCGCGACTTATGGCATGCAGCACCTGTCCGCGATGCTGCTGCTCAGCCGTACCATCCCGTCCGGACAGGCGGGAGCGGCACAAACCCTGCACGCCGCCCTCGGCGCCGCTGTGCCGGTTGGTGCGTTGATGTGGCTCGTGGGCACCGCCTATGACGGCAGCGGCAGCGTCTTCCTCGCAATGGCCGCGCTCGGCGCCCTCGCTTTGCCCGTGGCCTATGCGCTGCGGCGGTACGGCTTGCAGTCGATATAGCCGAATGGATATAACGAATCTATGCGCCATCTCCTCGCCCTGCTGCTGGCCTTTGCCCTTTCCACCCCGCTGCGGGCGCAGGAACTGACCGTCTTTGCCGCTGCCAGCCTGACCGACGCGCTGCGCGACCTCGCGCCTCTGTGGCAGGCGCAGGGTGGCGCGCGCCTGCGGCTCAGCTTCGCCGCCAGCTCGGTGCTGGCCCGCCAGCTGGACCAGGGGGCGGCGGCAAACCTGTTCGCCTCGGCCGATCTGGCCTGGATGGACTGGGCCCAGGGGCGCGGCCTGATCGCCGCCGATACCCGCCGCTCCTTGCTGGGCAACCGCCTCGTGCTCATCGTGCCGCGCGACAAGGCGCGCACGATCGCGATCGGCCCCGGCTTCGACATCGCGGCCCTGCTCGCGGGCGGGCGGCTCGCCGTGGGCGACCCGCAGTCCGTTCCGGCGGGCATCTACGGCAAGCAGGCACTGACGCAGCTGGGCCAGTGGGACGCGGCACTGCCGCGCCTCGCACGGGCGGAGAACGTGCGTGGTGCCCTGCTGCTGGTTGAACGTGGCGAGGCACCGGCAGGGATCGTCTATGCCACGGATGCCGCCGTGGCACCTGGCGTGGCCGTGGCCGGCATTTTTCCGGCCGAGACCCATGCGCCAATCACCTACCCGTTCGCCGTCCCGAAAGCCGGCGACACCCCGGCCGCACGAGCGCTGCTGGGCTTCATTGCCGGCCGGGAATCCGCGGCAGTCTTCCGCAAATACGGGTTCCTTCCCGCACCGGGCGGGTGAAACACCACGCCGGCTGGTGTAGAGGGGCTCCATGCCCCTGCCGACCCGCGCCCAGACTTTTGCGATCCTGGAACATGACGGCATGCCCTCGCTGCTGCGGCGGGCATGCGACATCACGCTGACGGGGCTGATCTTCTGCTGGCTCGCCGAGGGCGTGTTCCGCACCCTGCCGGAGATCGGCCACGAGATCCGCGCGCTGTTCTGGCTGGCCGAGTGGATCACGGCACTGGTGTTTGCCGCCGAGTTCGCCGCCCGCGTCTGGATCGCCCCGGAGCGCTTCCATGTGGGCACCGTCAGCAATGGTGCCGCGCGGCGGCAGTATGTGCTCTCCGCGCTCGGCATGGTCGACCTGCTGGTGCCAGCCGCCACCCTGATCGGCGACCGGCTGCTGGACCAGGACGGCGCGGTGGTGGAGATGCTCGAGCTATTGGCGGTGTTCAAGCTGACCCGCTACTTCCCCGGCCTCGACCTCGTCTTTGCCGTGCTGCGCACAGAACTCCGCCCCTTGGCGGCAGCATTGGCGGCAACACTGACGCTGCTGCTGCTGGCCTCGGCGGCGATGTACTTCCTTGAGCGTGGCGCCCAGCCAGCGCAATTCGCCTCGATACCGCATGCGATGTGGTGGGGCATCGTCACCATCGCCACCGTCGGCTATGGCGACATGGTGCCAGTCACCGCGGCGGGGAAGGTGATATCCGGGATCGTCGTATTGATCGGCATCGCCCTGTTCGCGGTGCCCGCCGGTATCCTTGCCAACGGCTTTGCGGTTGAACTGCGCAAGCGCGACTTCATCATCATCTGGCGGCTGGTGGCACGCCTGCCGATCTTCGCCGGCCTCGACGCGGCGACGATCGCCACCATCGCCCGGCAGTTGCAGCCACGCTCCATGCCCAAGGACAGCGTCGTGGTACGCCGAGGCGACGCCGGCCATGCGATGTATTTCGTCCAACGCGGTACGGTGGAAGTGCAGGTGACACCCGGCCCGGTCGTGCTCCGCCCCGGCGACTATTTCGGCGAGATCGCCCTGCTGCACGACGCGCCACGCTCGGCCACCGTCATCGCCGGGACGGATTGCGAATTGCTGGAACTCGGCGCCGGCGATTTCGCCAAGCTGTGCGCCGAATTCCCCCGACTGCGCGAGCGCGTGGCAAGGGAAGCCGCCCAGCGCCTCGCCTCCGCCCAATAGCGGAGAGGCTGGACCGCCTACTTCCGGGCCGCCGCCAGATCGATCAGCCGCGCCCACTGCCCGGCAGCCAACAGATGCGCGTAGATCGCCGGCAGCCAGCCGCGGTGGCGCCAGTCCAGGAAGGTTTCATCAGACACCGCCTCCAGCGCGCCGGGCTTCAACACCTTGAAGCCGCGCACACGGGTGCCGCCGCCGGCGGTGAAGTTCACGGTCGCCTCCTCGTCCTGCAGCAGCCCTGCCGCCTGCAGCGCGCTCGCCAAGGTGCCGGCCGCGCGCAAGCTATCGCGCAGGGTGGCGCAGAAGCCGATGGCGTCGTTCAGCGCCTGCGTCGGTGCTTCGTCCTCGAACAAGGGCTGCCCGGCTTCGGTGCCGAGGCACGCGGCTGCCTCCTCCATCCCGACATAGGTGGTGCCGGCCGCCGCATCCTCGACGAACACGAAGGGAAAAGCCCGGCAATAGGCCGGCACGTAGCTGTCTGCCCGCCACGTCCCATCGCTGTTCACGAACAAGTTGCCCTGCTCGCCCAGCCCGACGAGCGCCACCGGCACCGGGTTGGCGCCGGCTGTGAACAGGATTGGGTAGTGCCGGGAGGCAATCTCGAACTCACCAAGGCCGAGCGGGATGGAATGCGCTCCGGCAGCGAAACGGTAATCCGTACCGCGGTCCAGCCTCAGCCCGGCATGCAGCTTCGGGTTCACCCCGACGACGCGGGTGAAGAACAGCGGAAGGACGGGGGCAGTCTCAGACATGCGGGCAGCGCTCCGGATCAGGCGGCAAAGGGGGCGAGGGCTGCCAGCTCGGCCTGCCGCTCATCGGGGACGAAGAAGAACACGAAAACATAGGGGTCCGATACCTCGTAGCTTGCCGGTGAGGGCGAGGCCCATTGCATCTGTGCAGCGTCAAAGGCTGCGATCGGCCACCAAACCCCGTTGAGGTGGAAGAACCCGGCATAGCCGAGCCCGGCCAGGAAGGCGGGCACGCGGGCGGTGCTGCCGCTGCGGTGCCGCTCCTCGATTTCGACCGACAGCACCGGCCGGCAGCGCGCCAGGGTGGCGGCGGCGCCTTGCAGCACCTCCTCCTCGAAGCCCTCGGCATCCACCTTGATCGCGGTCACGTCGGCAAGATCAAGCGAATCCAGCGCGATGACGGCGACCTCGGTGCGTGCGACCGCGTCCACCCGGGCATCCCCCGCAGCAATGGCGGCATAGTCCTTGGCGAGCGAGGCCCATTGCTCCTGCGCCACCCCTGCCACCGACGGGACCTCCAAAACCGCGCGCCCGGGGCCTTCCCCCAGCGCCTCGGGCCGCAGCTGGATTGTCACGCCGGCGGTCTCCACCGCGGCCGAAAGCCGGGCAAATGCGACCGGCAGAGGCTCGAAGGCGATCACCCTTGCCCCGGGCAAACGCGCCAGCGGAATGGCAAGCGCCCCATCATGCGCCCCGACATCGATCAGGGTGCCGGGGCGGTGCAGGGCGGAGAGGAAAACCAACTCATCCATGCAGGGCGGATTCCAGCAGATCGAGGGCGCTCGCGGCAAAGATGCGCATGTTGTCTTCCCGCCCGCCATGCGCCGTCTCCAACGTGACGGCGCGCTCGACCGGGCCGGACACAGCGAAACAGGCGTGGCCAGCAGCATAGCCGTAGCGGTTGCCGGATGGACCGGTGGCCCCCGTCTCAGCCAGCGCCCAGACCGTGCCGAAACGGGCGCGCGCCGCGCGGGCCATGAGCATTGCGTAGGCCTCCGACGAGGGCGGCACATCGCGCATGTCCACATCGGCGATACCGAGCAGGGCCGCTCGTGCCGCCCGCGTGTAGACCACGGCCCCACCGACGAAATAGGCCGAGGCACCGGGCACGGCGAGCAGCGCCGCGGATATCAGCCCGCCGGCGGAGGACTCGGCCACCGAGAGCGACTCTGTCGTCGCCGTCAGCCGTACGGCGATACGCCGGGCGCTGGGGAGCAGGATCTGCATCAGCGGCGATCCGCCGCTACAGGAGGCAGGGAGATGGTCACCGGCGAGCGAGATCGTTTCATGGCAAACCTGTTTGGACGGAGTCTCTACGAGCGCATCATGCACCAAAAGCCACCCGGCACGAAGCGCGCCTACCATTGGTGCAGCCGCCATGCCGGGATAGCCTGCCCGAAAATCAGCGAGGTTCGCCCATGACCACAATTGCCCCCCTGCGCGACTTCGTCGTCGCCATGACCGCCCTGGCCGATGCAGGAGCCGGCGAGGCGCGGTTTCTGACGGAAGGCAAGGCGCTACTCGCAAGCCTGATCGGGCGCGATGACTGGCTGCCAGAGGCATTCGCCGCCCCCGGGCCGACCTACCGGCAATATCTCCTGCATTGCGACGCGGCGGAACGCTTCTCCGTCGTCTCCTTCGTCTGGGGGCCGGGGCAGCGGACCCCGATCCACGACCATCTCACCTGGGGCATCATCGGCATGCTGCGAGGTGCGGAGATTTCGATCTCGATGACGCCCGACCCCACCGGCGGGCCCGTCCGCGCCGGACGGGCAGACCGGCTGGCCGAAGGTGAAGTAGTCGCCGTCAGCCCGACGCTGGGCGATGTGCATGTGGTCGAGAACGCGCTGGCCGACCGCCCGAGCATCAGCATCCATGTCTATGGCGGCAATATCGGCCGGATCAGCCGGCATGTGTTCGATGCCGCAACATCGGCCCCGAAACCCTTCATCTCCGGCTACCTGAACGATGTGGTGCCAAACCTTTGGGTTTGAGCGGCCACACCACCAGGACTCTCAGGCATCACTTCAAGGTGGAGCACAGCGCGGCCATTACCGCGATCCAACGGATCGCCTCAGCGGCATCCGCACAGGCGAAGGCGACCGTGCGGGGTGCATAGCGCTCGCTGTTCGGTATGGTGGCGCACAGGTCGGCCATCCCGACGGTGGTGAGATCAGCCTCCAGCCGGCAGGGGCCGAGGATGCGATAGGGCGTGCAGCCGGCGATGCCCCGCACCGCCGCCGCGGCCGCACTGCGGATGCGCGCCCGGGCCATTTCGGGCGACAGCGCCCGCGCTGCGCGATGGCCCAGCGCGTGCTTCACCACAGCCATCTGCGCACCGGGGAACAGCGGCACGCATTGCGCCTCCAGCTGGTCGTCGCCGGTCAGCAGCGCCACCGGCACGCCGAGGTCGCCGGCATAGGCGCCGTACAACGTTGCCTCCGCGCAATCGATCCCGTTCAGCCGCAGCGACTGGAAGGCCAGGCCGCTGACCGTGTGGGACAGCACCCCATGCCGCCCCGCCCCGGAGTGGTAGCCGGTGAAGAACACCGCATCGAAGCTGCCATCTAGCCCGGCCGCCATGTTGTAGGGCTTTGGCCGGCCGATGATGCATTCGGCGCGCGGGTCCAGGTCCTCGGGGATCAGGTTGACCATCGGGCCGTGGCTGTCGTTGACCAGGACGTAACTGGCCCCGCCGTCAAAAGCGCCCCCGATGGCGGCGTTGACCTCCTGGGTCATCAACCGCCTTGCGCGCTCATATTCCGGATTGCCGGGCTGGCCCTGCAGCGAGGTGACGACGCCGGCGACGCCCTCAATATCGGCGGAGATGAAGATTTTCATGTGCGTCCTTCCAGGGCATGGCGCAGCCCGATGCGGGTATGGCCGTCTCGGCCCTCCGTGGTGTCGGCGGCGGCGAGCGCATCGAGGACCGATTCCTGCGTCGCCTCCGCCACAGCCTGGAACAGCAGGTCGATCCGACCCTCCGCCAGCATGCGTAGCGGCAGGATATCGCCCTTGGCGTCCGGCTGGGTGCGGTTGGATGTGCAGAATCCGATGAAAACGTCACCACTGCCGTGGCCCCAGAAGCTGCCGACCCGCGCAAGACCCGCCCCGGCACGGCGGATCACCCGGCGCAGCTGCCGATGGTCGAGCGGGATGTCGGTGGCGAGGACAACGATAACCGAGCCGCGTTCCGCCTGCGGCAGCGCAGCGGGGTCCACGCGGCTGCCATCCGGCAGGGTGAGATCGCCAGCCCGGCCGAAGTTCGCCAGTGCCAGCACGCCGATGTGATGCGCCACCTTGTCCAGCACCACCTGGCGGGACGATGTGCCGATGCCGCCCTTGAAGCCGAAGCAGCTCATCCCCGCGCCCGCGCCCACCGCGCCGCTGGCGAAATCCGCCGAAGCGGCGTCAAGCGCGGCCAGCGCGTCCGCCTCGGTGACCGCCAGGGCCTGGATGTCGTTCAGCCAGCCGTCATTGCACTCGCCCACCACCGGATTGACCGTCGAGGTCCGCCGGCCGATCTGCGGGTTTTCGGCAATCGCCCGGCGGATCAGTGCCGTGCCGCAGGTGCCGACCGAGAGCGTGTTGGTCAACAGGATCGGCGTCTCCAGCTGACCCAGCTCATCGAGCTGCATCAGCCCGATACTCTTGCCGAAACCGTTCAACACATAGGAAGCAGCCGCCGGCCGGTCGCGAAACACATCCCCGCCATGCGGGCGGATGGCGGTCACCCCGGTGCGGATGTCCCCGTCGGCCAGGGTGCGGTGCCCCACCAGCACGCCCGGCACGTCCGTGATCGCATTGCGCGTGCCCACCGGCAGCGTGCCGCAGGCCAGGCCCAGATCGCGCGCTCTTGTCATCCCAGCGTTTCTCCCAGCGCCGCGATATGCCCAGCGGCAGCCACCTCGGCCGAGGCTTCCACACCACGATAGGTCGCCACCACCGCCAGCCCCGCCGGCGTCAGCCGAGCGCCGCCGCCGCCTGCCCCGCCCGCCGCGGTGGCCACCACCGGGGTGCCGAGATGGCGGTTGAGGTCCTCCACCAACTCCCAGGCACGGCGATAGGACATCTTCAGCGCCCGCCCGGCCGCCGAGATGGAACCGTGGCGCGCGATCTCCTCCAGCAGGGCGACCTTGCCGGGGCCGATCCGGGCGCCGCCCGGCAGGTCGATGCGGATCGAGAGTTTGTAGGATGCACTCATCGCGCGAGCCAAACACGCCCGAGGCGCCGGATCAATCTGCGTTGCCAAGGCGGGCGTGTCTGTATCAACTTGGCTCCGCACCCGCCGGAGCCGTCGCCATGATCAAGCATTCTGTCTGCCCGCACGACTGCCCCTCCACCTGCGCCTTGGAGATCGAGGTGCGCGACAGCCACACGATCGGCGCGGTGCGCGGCGCGCAGGGCAACAGCTACACCGCCGGAGTCATCTGCGCGAAGGTCGCCCGCTATGCCGAGCGGGTGCACCATCCCAGCCGCATCACCCAGCCGCTGCTGCGCACCGGCCCGAAGGGCAGCAAGCAGTTCCGCGAGATCGGTTGGGACGAGGCGCTCGGCCGCGTGGCCGGCGCCTTCGCCGACAGCGCAGCCAGGCACGGCGCGGAATCCGTCTGGCCCTACTACTACGCCGGCACGATGGGTCTGGTGCAGCGCGACGGCATCAACCGGCTGCGCCACGTGATGAAGTATTCCCGCCAGCTCAACACCATCTGCACCGCCCTGGTCGAGACCGGCTGGATCGCCGGCGTCGGCCGCTATACCGGGCCGGACCCGCGGGAGATGGCGAAATCCGACCTGATCATCGTCTGGGGCGGCAACCCGGTGAACACCCAGGTCAACGTGATGACCCAGATCGCCCGTGCCCGGAAGGAACGCGGGGCGAAGCTGGTGGTGATCGATCCCTACCGCACCGGCACCGCCCAGCAGGCCGATATCCATCTGGCACTGAAACCGGGCACAGATGCGGCCCTGGCCTGCGCGGTGATGCACATCGCCTTCCGCGACGGCTTCGCCGACCGCGCCTACATCGCCAAGTACAGCGACGCGCCCGCCGAGCTGGAGGCGCATCTGGCGGCACGCGGGCCGGCATGGGCCAGCGCCATCACCGGCCTCAGCACCACCGAGATCGAGGCCTTCGCGAAACTCTATTGCGAAACCCAGCGCGCCTATATCCGCGTCGGCTACGGCTTTTCCCGCCTGCGCTCGGGTGCAGCCTCCGTTCATGCCGTCACCTGCCTGCCCACCGTCACCGGCAAATGGGTGCATGAGGGCGCCGGCGCCTTCTGGAGCAATCGCGGCATCTATCACTGGAACAAGACGCTGATCGAAGGGCTGGACGCGCTCGACCCCGCCACCCGCATCATGGACATGAGCCGGATCGGCGCCGTCCTGACCGGCGACCGCCGAGAGCTCGGTGATGGTCCGCAAGTCCACGCGATGCTGATCCAAAGCTGCAACCCGATCACCGTCGCCCCCAACAGCAACCTCGTCCGCCGCGGCTTCGCGCGTGAAGATCTGTTCGTGTGCGTACACGAGCAGTTCATGACCGAAACCGCGGCAATGGCCGACCTCGTCCTGCCCGCCACCATGTTCGTGGAGCATGACGACCTCTATCAGGCCGGCGGCCACAGCCACATCCAGCTCGGCCCGAAGCTGATCGAGCCGCCGGGCACCTGCCGCTCGAACCACGAAGTTCTCCAGGGCCTCGCGTCGCGCCTGGGCGCGAAGCATCGCGGCTTTGAGATGACGGCGCGGGAGTTGGTGGACGCCACCTTGCAGCTGTCCGGTTGGCCCGGCTGGGACGCCTTGGAACAGGCGCACTGGATCGACGCCCAGGGCGACTTCGCTGCCTCCCACTTCCTCAACGGCTTCGGCCATCCGGACAAAAAATTCCGCTTCGCCCCGGACTGGAAATCGCTCGGCCGCCAGGGCCACCTGATGCCGGCCCTGCCCGATCACATGCCGATCATCGACAACGCGACCGCCGACCGCCCGTTCCGCCTGGTCGCCGCCCCCGCGCGCCAGTTCCTCAATTCCACGTTCACCGAAACCCCCACCGCCCGCAAACGTGAAGGCCGCCCCAGCGCCCTGCTCCATCCCACCGACGCAGCCCGCCTCGGCATCGCCGAAGGCGGCCTGCTGCGCCTGGGCAACGCGCTCGGCGAGGTGCTGCTGCACGCCAAGCTGTTCGACGGCCTGCAACCCGGCGTCGTCGTCGCCGAAAGCATCTGGCCGCACGCCGACCATGTCGGCGGCATCGGCATCAACGCCCTGGTCAGCGACGACCCCGGCCCGCCAATGGGCGGGGCGGTGTTCCACGACACCGCCGTCTGGGTAAGGGCCGAAGCAGCAGAGTAACCGACCCAAGCCGCAAAAGTTTTTTGGTTCTTTTCTTCAAAAAAAGAACCGCTTCCTGCCCTGCCTTCTTAACCTTCCCGCAACCAATCCCCTGCATCCTGTTCCTACTGCCAGGAACAGGACAAAATGCCCTCCCTTCACACCGCAGCGCCGCACCCGGCGGTCGACGTCAACCTCTTCGCCTACAACGCCGCCGCCACGGTGGCCGAGGCGATCGAGTCCGTGCTCGGCCAGACCTGGCCGAACCTGAACCTCACCCTCATCGACGACGGATCGGCCGACGATACGCCGGCGATCATGGCCGGCTATGCAGCCCGCCATCCAGCGATCCGGCTGAAGCGCAACCGCCACAACGGCGGCGCGATCGCCAACTTCCAACGCGCCTTCTGGTTCGGTGATGCGGATTTCGTCCTGCCAAAATCCGCCGATGACCTGATCGCGCCCGATTTTGTCGAACAGACGATGGCGGTGCTGCTGGCCAACCCTGCCACGGCGATGTGCCATGCGGCGGGTCTGGTCTTCACCGCGGCTTCAGACCGGCGGCAGCACTACCCGTCCAGCCATGTGCTGCACGCGGTGGGGGCGGACCGCCAGGCGCGCGTGCGGCATGTGATGGCCCGGTACAGCAGTTCACCGAGCTTCTGGGGCCTCTATCGCCGCACCGCCGTGGACCAGCTGTCCAACATCCGCTTCCGGGCCGGCTGGGACCATGTCCTGCTCGCGGAACTGGCGCTCTACGGCGAAATCCGCCACGTCGCAGCGCCGCTTTATTGGCGGCGCGACGGCGGCAAGCCGGTCGTCCAACTGGCTCGGGCCGCTACCGAACAGGGCAGCCGCGGCGTCTCCCCCGATGGCATCCTCGCCGATCAGCTCTGGCGCACGCCGCTGATCACCACTGCCCATGCCCATCTCGAAGCCTTCGCTGCCACCCGCCTGCCACAAGCTGAGCGCCTAGCCCTGATGCACAGCGCCATCGAGATCTTCAACGCCCGTTGGCCCGCCGGACTGCAGCGGGAGGGCGAGGCGCTCGCGGCCGCGCTTCCCGCCCTGCTGCGCGCCCTGGCGGCCGCCCCCGCGTTGGAAGCGCGCTGGTTCGCCGCCCACTTCGCCGCCCTGCTGCACGCCGCCGCGACGATCCTGCCAGAACTCGACGTCACCCTCGCGCAGCTGGAAATCGCTGCCCTCGCAGGTGAGCCTGATCGCGCGGCGGAAGCCGCCTGAATGAACGCCATCGCCCCCCCCGCCCTGCGCCTGCATCTCGGCTGCGGCCCCAATGCCCTGCCGGGCTGGGTGAACATCGATCGCATCGCCCGGGCCGAAGGCGTCCGCACCGATATCGACCTCACCGCCCTGCCTTTCCCCGACGCCTCCGCCGTCGAGATCCTCGCCGAACATGTCTGCGAACACTTCAGCTTTGCGGAGGAGGCGCTGATCTGGCCGGAGTTCGCCCGCGTGCTGGCGCCTGGCGGGCGGTTGGTGGTGGAGGTCCCGGACTTTGAGTGGGTCTGCGCGAGCTTCCTCGAAGCGGCCGACGACTGGCGGGAGTTCTACCAGGTCGGTGCCGCCGATCACTACGCCGGCTGCGGCCGCGCGCTGGACCAGCGCTGGGGCATCCTGCAAACCATGTTCTTCGGCAATCAGAACGGCGCCGGACAGTTCCACCACTCGGCCTACACGATCGGCAAGCTCCAGGCCCTCTCGGCCCATCTTGGCTTTGCCGACATCGCCGTGCAGCGACTGTTCAACAAGGGCGGTCAAGCCCTGCGCGCCACCCTGACTCGGTAAATCCGGAGCCCCAAATGCGCGTTTTCATCACCGGCATCGCCGGCTTCCTCGGCAGTCACCTCGCCGAACGCCTGCTTGACCTCGGCCATGACGTCGTCGGCTGCGACAGCCTGCTGGGCGGCGAGTTGATCAACGTACCCCCCGAAGCCGAGTTCTACCAATATGATTGCCGCGATTTCAACGCGATGGCCAAGGTGATGAAGGGCAGCGAACTGGTCTACCACTGCGCCGCCACAGCCTATGAAGGCCTGTCCGTCTTTGCCCCCGCGATGGTCATGGACAATATCGTCACCGGCTCGGTCAGCGTCTTCTCATCCGCCATCGCCTGCGGCGCCCGCCGCTTGGTCTTCTGCTCCTCAATGGCGCGCTACGGGACCAATCAGGTGCCATTCCTGGAAAGCTACACCCCGCGCCCGCAGGACCCCTACGGCATCGCCAAGGTCGCCGCCGAACAGGCGCTGATCAACCTCGCCAGTGTGCATGGCCTCGAGTACGCCATCGCCGTGCCTCACAACATCATCGGGGCACGCCAGAAATTCGACGACCCCTACCGCAACGTCGCCAGCATCATGGCGAACCTGATGCTCCAAGGCCGTCAGCCTTTCATCTATGGCGATGGGGAACAGTCCCGCTGCTTCTCGCATATCGAAGACTGCCTCTCCTGTCTGCTTGCGATGGGTCTGTGGAACCGCGGCACCGGCGAAGTCGTCAACATCGGCCCCGATGAAGACTTCGTCTCGATCAACCACCTGTTCCGCACCCTGAAATCCATCACCGGCTTCAACGGTCAGGCCATCCACCT
>CAMCJI010000061.1 GCA_945874805.1 Asaia bogorensis
AGGCGTGCGTCGCCCCGCCGCCGTTGCGCCCCGATGCCTCCCAGCCGACGATGCCGCGCTCCACAAGCACCACCTCCACCCCCTCGCGGCGGAGCCAGAAGGCGGTGGACAGCCCGGTGGCGCCGCCGCCGATGACGATGACGCGAAAACTCATTCCTCGGCCCCCGAGAAGATGCGCCCGCCCCAGTATTCCGGATTTTCCGGCACCTTCTCCCAGTGCGGCAGCCATTGTGCGGCGATGCCGAACCAGCCGGTCCAGTTCGCCCGCACGTCGGCAGTTTCGTCATCCGCCGAGAGCACCGAAAGCGGGATCGGCCGCAGCGGCGCGCGGTAGCTGGGCATCGGGATGGCGGCAGGCGAGGCATTGCCCTGCATGGCCAACAGCGTCTGCACCTGCTCGCGGCAGCGCCGTCCCTGGCAAGGCCCCATGCCGGCGCGGGTGAGGCGCTTGATCTGGTCCTGGTTCAGCGGCCCCTCGGCGGCGAGCGTGCGGACATCCCGGCCAACGAACCGCGCCGCGTCGAAATCGAGATAGCGCGGCGGGCGCACGCCGAGCACATCGCGCACCGCCACCTCCTCGCACCTGCAAAGGGTCAGGCTGCCATCGGCGGCATGGGCGGCGAGCCACTCGCGTCGCCAGGCGTCCCGATCCGGGCCGGCCACCATCTCCGCCGCGCCGCTTTCCACCGCGATCCCGGCATCCCCCGCCGCCGCCCGCGCGGCCCGCAGCCCGGAGGCGGCCGCCAGCGCCGGGTCGAGCAATCCCGCATCGCCGATGCCCACGCAGTCCCCCGCCGCATAAACACCGGCGACCGAGCAGCGTCCGGCCCCGTCGATCACCGGCAGATGCCCGCCGCGCGTCGCGTCAGACCCCATGCGGCAGCCCAGCAGATCAAACAGCTCCACCGTCGGCACCACGTCCACCGCCGACACGATCGTATCGCAGGCTAGGCTCTGCGCCGCCCCGCCCGGTGCGGCAACCCGCACCCCCGCGACCTCCCCGCCGCCCTCCACCGCTACGACCGACCAGCCGGCCAACACCTCGCAGCCGCACTCCGCCAGTTCCGGCAACACCGCGGAGGGGCTGACCACGGCCACCACCTCGATCCCCGCCGCCCGCGCCTGGCGCACGCAGCGCAAGGCCGCTGCCCCGCCGCCCAGCACCACCACCCGCCGCCCGGCAAAGGCCCCATAGAGCTCCACCGCCGCGCCGAACCCCTGCGCCCCCATCACCCCCGGCCGGTCCCAGCCGGGAAATGCCATGCCAAGATCGCGCGCCCCGGCGGCGACGATGATCCGCTCGAACCCGACCAGCCAGGATCGTGCCGCATCCGCCAGCGCCAGCATCCGGCAGGGCAGGGCCTGGCTCGTCGGCCCCTCGACGAAAGCGCCCCAGGCGGCCACGCCCAGCCGCACATCCACCCCGGCATCGAACGCCTCGGCCAGCCCCGGCCGGGCGGCGACGATCCGCTCGATCATCCGCCCCGGGGACTGCACGGCTGCGCCCAGCCGCTCGCCGAACATGTAGGGCACATCGAGCCCGATCAGCCCCGGCGCCAGCGGATGCTCATCCACCAGCAGCACCGAAAGCCCCAGCCTTGCCGCCTCGCTCGCCGCTGCGATGCCGGCCGGGCCGGCGCCGACCACGGCCAGCTGCACCTGGCCCGCGAGGGGAAACTGCTTGCCCGCGATCGCCGTGCGGTCGAAACCAGTGGGAATTTCCGCCTCCATCGTCTCACGCTGCGAAGTCTGCGCCTGCCCCCCCCTTGCCGGCAACGGCGCTTCTGCGATCATCGGCGCAACACAGTCCAGGAGCCTCCCCCCATGCCAATCTCCCGCCGCACGCTGCTCGCCGCCGGTGCCGCCACCGCCGTGTTGCCGCGCTTCGCCATCGGCCAGACGCCGATCGAGATGACCTCGATCCGCTCGACCGCGAAATCCTGGATCTGGATGGCCGAGGACTACGCCCTCGGTGGCGG
Organism: Asaia bogorensis; assembly: GCA_945874805.1. GTDB lineage: Bacteria > Pseudomonadota > Alphaproteobacteria > Acetobacterales > Acetobacteraceae > CAIRTN01. The sequence goes on from CAMCJI010000061.1 coordinate 1,980, forward strand.
CTTCTTCACCCAGGCGGGGGTGAAGGTCACCTCCAACGCCTCGAACCGCGGCACCAACATGAACGCGCTGGTCGGCCCGTCGGTCGATGTGGAATGGGGCGATCCGGGCGAGGCGATGAACGCCAAGAAGGAAAACCTGCAGTTCCGTACCATCGGCCAGACCGTCGGCAAGTTCGGCAGCCATGTGGTCGTGAAGAAGGAAGTGCTGGAGAAGCTCGGCGTCTCCGAGTCGAGCCCGGTGGACAAGAAGATCGCCGCCTTGAAGGGCCTGCGGATGGGCAACACCGGCCCCGGCGGCGCGCCGGACAATCTGCTGCGCTGGCTCTCGGTGAAGGGCGGCATGAACCCGAACACGGATGTGCGCCTCGTCGGCGTGCAGGGCGGCGGGCCGGGCATGGTGGCTGCCCTCGGCCAGGGCGTGATCGACGGGTTCTGTCTCTCCTCCCCCACATCGGACATCGCAGTCAGCCGCTTTGGCTGCGCCTATCTGTTCAACATGGTCACCAACCCGCCGGACGAGTTCAAGAACTACACCTACATCATCTGCAACACCGCGATGAAGACGCTCAACGAGAAGCGCGAGGGCCTCGTGCGCTACGTCACAGGCCTGGCCCTGGCGATGCGTTCGATCCAGACCGATCCGGCGAAGTTCAAGGCCTTCGCCATCGCGCATCTTGAGCTCGATCCCGCCTTCGCCGAAGCCGCCTTCGCCGGCAATGGCACCATGTACTACGCCAACCCGCTGCTGACCGAGGCGCAGTTCAAGACCAACCTCGCCTTCATCAACATCGCCAACAAGTCCAACGGCCTGGATGAGATGCCGGCCAGCCTGACCTTCGCCTCCATGTACGATCCCTCGATCGGGATAGAGGCGATGAAGCGGCTCTGATGCCCAGCGCTGCATTCCGGGCGCGCCTCGCCGCCGGCGAGATCGCGCTCGGGTGCAACGTGCGTTTCTCCCGAAGTGCGGAGGTCGGCGCCGTGCTCGCGGCGTGCGGCCTGCACTGGATCATGCTGGACTACGAGCACAGCCCCGCCGCCCCGCACATCGCCGGGGACATTGCCCTGGGCGCGCTCAGGGCCGGCGTGCTGCCGCTCGCCCGCCCGTCCAGCCACAGCGCCACCGAGATCGCGGGGCTGCTGACCAATGGCGCGCTCGGCCTGATCGTGCCGCATGTGAACACCGCGGCCCAGGCGGCGGCAGTCGCGGCCGCCGCCCGCTTCGCCCCGCGCGGCCATCTCTCGGTGCCCGGCGCCCTGCCGCATTTCGGCTACCACCTCTCCCTGAAGGACGCCTGCGACCGCTTCAACGACGAGGTCGTGGTGATCGCGATGATCGAAAGCGCGGAGGCGCTGGAAAACCTCGACGCCATCGCCGCCACACCCGGCATCGACGGGCTGTTCATCGGCGCGTCAGACCTGCTGTGGGACCTGGGGAAACCGGGCGACTACGCCGGCCCCGCCTTGCTCGACGCCGCCACCCGCGTCGGCGCTGCCGCCCGCGCTCACGGCAAGTTCAGCGGCATGGGCGGCCCGCGCGACGAGGCGGTCTGGCGCGCCTGCCTCGCCCAGGGCCTGCGCATGGTGATGACGGAAAACGACCTGACCCTGCTGATGCGCGGTGCGCGCGATCGGGCGGCGTTCTTCGGCGGGCTTGCACAAGGCAAGTGAAGGCAAGAATCTTCTTTTTTGAAAAAAAGAAGCAAAAAACTTTTCTCCGGGCTTCGCCGCAAAGCCGCATAGAAGGTTCTTAAGCTGGCGAAGCCAAAAACCCAGTCCGCGCCAGAAACCGCCTCGCCCAGTGGGGCCGATCCAAACGAACAAAAGTTTTTTTGCTTCTTTTTTTTCAAAAAAAGAAGACTCTTCCTGCCCCTTGCCTTCCCCAACGGAGCCCACCCATGCCGAAAATGAGTTTCGTCGCCACCGGTGACAGCTTCATCACCCGCGGCCTGCCGCGCAATCCTGGCTTCGACGCGCTGGCCGCGGTGATCGGCACCGCCGAGGCGCGGTTCACCAATTTCGAGGCCGTCGTCCCCGGCCCGAACGCGATCCCCAACGCCATCAGCGGCGGCACCTGGGCCAAGGCGCCTGAGACGACGATCGCCGACCTCCAGGCGCTCGGCTTCAACCTGATGAGTTGGGCGAACAACCACACGCTCGACTTCTGCCACGCCGGCGTCACCGAAACCGCCGCGGCGTTCGACCGCGCCGGCGTCGTCCACGGCGGCGCCGGGGCGACGCTGGAGGCAGCGTCCCGGCCGGTCTATCTCGATGCGCCGAGCGCGCGGGTGGCGATGATCTCGATCTGCTCGACCCTGCACGAGACTGCCGTCGCCGGCCAGCAGCGCCCGGACGGGCCAGGTCGCCCCGGCGTGAACCCGCTGCGCTTCTCCACCACCTGGACCCTGCCGAAAGCGCAGCTCGACGTGCTGGCCGGCCTCGCCCAGGCGAGCGGCATCAACGCCGAGCACCGCATGCGGGTGAAGGAGGGCTTCGGCGAGGAGGTGCCGGAGGGCGTCGTGCTGTTCGGCAACCACCGCTTCCGCGAGGGCCCGCCGGGCAAGCTCACCGCCTGCAAACAGGAGGATGTCGACCGCACGGTGCGCGCCATCGGCCAGGCCCGCCGGCAGGGCGAATTCGTTGTCGTCAGCCTGCACGCGCATGAGATGGAAGGCACCGACAAGGCGCTGCCCGCCCGCTTCCTGCGCGACTTCGCCCATGCCTGCGTCGACGCCGGCGCCCATGCGGTGATCGGCCACGGCCCGCATGTGCTGCGCGGCATCGAAATGCGCAAGGGCAGGCCGATCTTCTACAGCCTCGGCAACTTCATCTTCCACAACGAGACGGTGCCGGACCTGCCGGACGACTTCTACGCGAAGTACGGCCTGTCGATGACCGACGGCGTGGCCGACGCGATCGACAAGCGCTCGGCCACCAACACCCGCGGCTTCGCCGCCAACCCCTGGGCCTGGAAATCCGTCATCGCCCGCTGGGAGATGGACGGCGAGCAGACCACCGCGCTGGAACTCATCCCCGTCGAACTCGGCTACGGCGAACATCGCGGCCGCCGCGGCACGCCCATCCTCTCCAAGGACCCCGCCATCCTCCCCCACCTCGCCGAACTCTCCACCCCCTTCGGCACCACCATCGACATCGCGGACGGCATCGGGCGGGTGCGGCTGTAGCGCGCGGGAATCTCTGGCCGCCGGGCGGCCTGCGACCTATGAGAGGAGCAGGTCTGCCGGGGGGCACAGGGATGCGGGTTCGCAGCGTCGTATTGGCTGTCTGGCTGACACTGCTGGCCGGGCTCGCCTTCGCGCAAGCCCCGCCTGCGCGCCCGATTGCACAGGTGACGCTGAGCGGCGAGCAGTTCGATGCCCTCGTCGAATCGATCACCAACGCCGTCACCGCCCGCCTCGCCAGCGCGCCTGCCCCGCCCCCCGCGCCCGCGGCGCCGGGCGGCGACATGATGGAGAGCCAGGCGAAGATGCTGGCCGACCGGGTCGGCGTGGTGCTCGGTGCCATGCCGGCCTTCCTGCACGAGATGGCGCGCATCCCCGGCATGATCGACAGCTCCGGCGGTGAGCGCCGGCTGCTGCCGTTCCTGCTGCTGATGTCCGGCTGCATCATCGCCGCCCTGGCCGCGCAGGCCGGGGTGCTCAGGCTGTTCGCCCCGCTGCGCCGCCGGCTCGCCAGCCGCGCGGCGGCGGCACCGGGGATGCCGGCGCTTCCCGCGCTGCTCGCCCTACTGGGGATCGACGCGCTGGGCCTCGCGGCGATCTGGCTGGTCAGCTACGGCGCCACCGGCATCTGGTTCTCCGATGACGAGGGGCAGTCGCATCTGGCCGCGGCCATCCTGATCGGGCTGTTCGCCTGGCGGCTCTACATGTTCGCCTTCGGCATCGTGCTGCGCCCCGACCTGCCCGGCGCCCGGCTGGCCGCCATTGATGACGGCGAGGCGAGGCGGCTGGCGCGCAACATCTCCATCATGCTGGCGAGCCTCGCTGGCATTCGCGTGATCCTGCGGATCATGGTCGGCATCGGCTCGCCGGAGGATGCGTTCTCGGCGGGCAAGCTGGTGGCCAACGTCATCGTCGCCAGCCTGTTCGTCTGGCTGCTGCGCAGCGCCCGCCGACCGGTTGCCGCCTGGCTGGAGGACCTCGCTGCCGCTGGCTCGATGCGGGCGCTGGCACGCAATTGGCTGATCGTGGGCTTCCCCTTCATCGCCGTCCTCACGGTCGCACAGATGTACGGCTCGATCACCGCGCGGCCCACGGTTCCCAACGCCGTGGTGCTGACGCTGAACGTGGTGATCGGCTTGGTCATCCTGGCGACGCTCAGCAAATACCTCACCCGCCCGCGCGGGGCCGAGGCGGCGGACCGCCAGCCCCGCCTGCGCGATCTGGTGGCGCGCTGCCTGCGCATGGCCACCCTGATCGCGGCGGCGGTCACAGTGGCGCAAAGCTGGGTGGTCGATGTGCTCGGCCTGGTGGACCACACCGGCTGGGCGGCGCTTACCCGCTCGTCTGTCAGTGCCGGGCTGATCCTGTTTGCCGCCTTCGTCGCCTGGGAGCTGGTGGATTTCTTCGCCCGCCGCGCCGCCCCCCCGCCCGCCGCGGAGGCACAAGGCCCGAACGACGAGGCCACGGGCGGCAGCAGTTCGCGCTCGGCCACCCTGGTCCCGCTGCTGCGCATCGTCGCCGGCGTGGTGATCGTCGTGCTGGCGACGTTCATGGTGCTGTCGGAGCTGGGGGTGAACGTCACCCCGCTGATCGCCGGCGCCTCGGTGCTCGGCCTCGCCGTCTCCTTCGGCAGCCAGACGCTGGTGCGCGACATCGTCTCCGGCATCTTCTACCTGCTCGACGACGCCTTCCGCACCGGCGAATACATCGATGTCGGTAAGGCGAAGGGCACGGTGGAGGGCTTCACCCTGCGCTCGCTCCGCCTGCGCCACCAAAGCGGGATGATCCACACCATCCCCTTCGGCCAGCTCGGCCAGATCACCAATTTCAGCCGCGACTGGACGACGGTGAAGTTCAACCTGCGCTTCGTGCGCGGCACCGATCTGGAGAAATTGCGCAAGACCACCAAGGCCTTGGGCCAGCGCCTGCGCGAGGACGAGGAGCTGCGCGACGAGTTCATCGAGCCGCTGAAGATGATGGGGGTGATCGACATCCTCGACCACGCCATCGTCGTGCGCTTCAAATTCACCGTGAAGCCGGGCAATCCCAGCTTCGTCCAGCGCACTGCGATCAAGTACATGGTGGAGGCCTACGCCGCCGCCGGCATCGAATTCGCCAACACCACGGTGGCGGTGCAGACGGTGGGCGACCCCGCCGCCAGTGCGGCCGCCCTGCAGCAGCGCGTCCAGGCCGAAGCGGCGGCGGGGCTTCCCGCCGCCTGACCGGCGAGAGTCAGTACATCAGCGACACGTCCAGCACGTTGCGCATCGCCGCCCGGTCGCCGACGATCCAGGCGTGCAGGTTGGCGATGAAGATGCTGGTGATCCCGGCGTTCTCCGCAGTGACCGTGCTGGCCGAATGCGGGCTGATCAGCACGTTCGGCAGGTCCCACAGCGGGCTGTCGGCCGGCAGCGGCTCCACCCGTGCGACGTCCAGCGCGGCAAAGGCGATATGGCCGGAGCGCAGGGCGGCGGTCATCGCGTCCTCGTCGATGATCTGGCCGCGGGCGATGTTGACCAGGGCGGCGCCGGGCTTCAGGGCTGCGATGGCGGCGGCATCGATCAGATTGTCGGTTTGCGGCGTGTGCGGCACCGTCAGCACCAGCGCGTCCGCCTCGGCCAGGGTGGCGTGCAGGGCGCTGACCGGGCGGATTTCGTCGAACAGCGCGTTGTGATCGCGGCTGCGGCCGGGGTCGCGGGCCAGGGCGATCACCCGCATGTCCAGCGCCTGGGCGATGCGCGCGCAGCCGCGTGCGAGGTCGCCGGCGCCGAGGATCACCAGCGTGCGCCCCGCCACCTCCTCCCCGCACATCCGCACCCAGGAATGCGCGCGCTGCTCGGCTTCCAGATGCCGCAGCCCGCGGAAATGCGCGAGCAGCGCCATGAAGGTGAACTCCGCGAGCGGGCGGGCGTGCACCCCGCGCGCGGTGGTGACGAGGATGCCGCGCTCCGCCAGGCCGAGATCGGCGACCGACCGGCCGACGCCGGTCGAGGTCGTCTGAATCCACTTCAGGCGTTCCAGGAACGGCAGGTCAGCGGGGGAGGGCAGGTCCCACAACACATCCGCCTGCCGCAGCATCGCCTGCCAGCGGGCCGTCTGTTCGGGCGTGCGGACGAGGGGATGGCCCTTGTGATCGGCGGTGTAGCGTGTCTGCGGCAGAAGGCCCGGCTCGTACAGCACCTCCACCCCCGGCACCGCGCGGATGCGGGCGACGTGCTCGGCTTCGAGGGGGGAGGCGATCATGACGACGTGGGGCATGCTGGACCTTGGCGGTGTGTCGGGGGATCATAGCGGGGTCAGCCCCCGAGAGAACCCCATGGCATATCCCCGCGACCTCATCGGCTACGGTGCCGACCGCCCCGACCCCCGCTGGCCCAACGCTGCCAGGCTCGCGCTGAATTTCGTCATGAACTACGAGGAAGGCTCGGAGGCCAGCATCCTCGACGGCGACGCCGGGCCGGAGACCGGGCTGCTGGAGGGGGCGAGTGGCATCCTCCCGGGCAACCGCGACCTGTTCGCCGAGAGCCTCTACGAATACGGCAGCCGCGTTGGCTTCTGGCGGCTGATGCGCCTGTTCGCCGACGCGCGGCTGCCGCTGACCGTGTTCGCCTGCGCGCTTGCGCTGGAGCGCAATCCCCCGGCGGCCGCCGCCATCGTCGCCGCCGGGCACGACATCTGCTCGCATGGCTGGCGCTGGGAGAAGCACTGGCTGCTCGATGAGGCGAGCGAGCGCGAACACATTGCCCGCGCCGTCGCCTCGCTGACGAAGACCCTCGGCGCCCGCCCGCTCGGCTGGTACTGCCGCACCGGCCCGAGCATGAACACCCGCCGGCTGGTGGTGGAGGAGGGCGGCTTCCTCTACGACTCCGACTGCTACAACGACGACCTGCCCTATTGGGACACCCGCTTCGGCCGGCCGCATCTGGTGGTGCCCTACACGATGGACGCCAACGACTCGAAGTTCACCAATCCCGCCGGCTTCGCCAACGGCGACGAGTATTTCACCTACCTGCGCGACAGTTTCGACTGCCTGTACCGCGAGGGCGGGGCGATGATGTCGGTCGGCCTGCACATGCGCATCGTCGGCCGCCCCGGCCGCGCGCAGGCGCTGCGCCGCTTCCTCGCCTATGTCCAGGGCTTCGACCGCGTCTGGATCGCCCCGCGCATCGACATCGCGCGGCACTGGATGCGCGAGCATCCCTGCCGGGGGTGAGGGCTCAGATACGCTCCCAGAAGCCGGTCTCCTCATCCAGCCGCGCGTGTTCCTGGCTGCGGAAATCGCCGACGGAGACGATGCCTATCACCCGGCCCTGTTCCACCACCGGCATGTGGCGGAACCCGCCATCCTGCATCAGCCGCAGCGCCTCGATGGCGTGGCGGCCTGGCGCCAGCGTCTCCGGATTGCGCGTCATCACCCGCTCCAGCCGCGTGTGCGCCGGGTTGTGGCCGTCGGCGATCAGCCGCACCACGTCCCGCCCGGTGAAGATGCCGGCCAGCCGCCCGGCCGCATCGACGATGAGGATCGCGCCGATACGGTGATTGCGCATCTCGTCGCAGGCCTGCTGCACGCTTGCCGTATCCGGCAGGGTGACCGGCTTGCGGTGCAGCACGTCGGAGAGGGCTCTTTGCGGCATGGCGTCCTCCTGATGTGACACGAAATTGTCACATGGAGGGTCAGGCCGCGTTGATCTGCCTCAAGCCAGCAGGCCCACCTTGCGCAGGATCGCCTCGACGCGCGCGCTCTCCTCGGCGTTCAGGCTGCGCTGCGGCCGGGCCATGATGTTCGTCGAAATCACCCCCATCGCCCGCATCGCCGTCTTGAACCCGCCGACACCGGAGGCGCCCGCCGAGGTGCGCGGCACCCCGCACCAGACGATCTCGAACAGCCGGCATAGCCGTTCCTGCTCGGTCTTAGCCGCCGCCCAGTCCCCGGCGCGGGCGGCGTTGTAGAGGCGGACATAGGCGGAGGGATCGACATTGCCCAACCCCGGCACCGCCCCATGCGCGCCCATGAACAGCGCGTTGTCCACATCCAGCTCGCCACCGGTCATGCAGAAGAAGCCCTCGATCCCGGCCGTGTCGGCGCTGACATAGCGGAAGCCGCCCATGTCGCCCGAGCTGTCCTTCAGCCCGGCGATGGCCCCCTCGCGCGCCAGCGTCACCACCGTCGCCCGGTCGAGCTTGGTGTGCACGCAGACGGGGATGTCGTAGGCGACGACGGGGATCGGGCTGCCATCGGCCATGTAGCGGAAATGATCGAGCGTCTCGGCCTGGCTGGTGCGGGTGTAGAACGGCGCGGTCACCACCACCGCGTCTGCCCCGCAGTCCGCGGCGACCTTCGCATGGCCGATCATCCGGTCCGTCGTCGGGTCCACCACGCCTGCCAGCACCGGCACCCGCCCTGCGGTGATCCGCACCGCGTGCTCCATGATCGCCCGGCGCGTTGCCTCGTCATGGAACACCACCTCGCTGGTCGAGCCGAGGAAGAACAGCCCATGCACCCCGCCGGCGATCAGATGCTCGATCACCCGGGTGAAGGCCGGGTAGTCCACCGCGTAATCGGCGGTCAGCGGCGTGACGACGGGCGGGACGATGCCGGAAAGGCCGGCGATGCTGCGGGGCATGATACGTTTCCTTGCGTTGTTGGCGCCCAGCCTAATCGATTCGGCCGGGTTGGGCGATGGACCGGGGCGCGGAAGCCGCCTAGTCTTGCCGGAACGAATACCTGCCGGGACGGAAACAACGCATGGGCTTCACGCTCGCCGAAAAAGTGCTCGCACGCGTCAGCGGCCGCCCCGGCGTGCGCGCCGGCGAGGAGGTGATGGCCAAGCCGGACTTCGTCATCGTCTACGACTTCCCCGGCTACACCGACGTGATCTTCCGCCAGATGAAGCAGGATTTCGGCATCGAGCGCGTATCCGACCCCGACCGCTTCGCCATCTTCATCGACCACATGGTGCCGACGGCGACCCCCAAGGAGGAGGAGCTGCACATCCAGACGCGCCAGTGGTGCGCCGAACAGGGCGTGCCACTGTATGAGCGCCGCGGCATCGGCCACCAGGTCAGCGCCGAACTCGGCTACGCCACCCCCGGCGCCTTCGCCGTGCATTTCGACGGCCATATCAGCCAGCTCGGCGCCTTCGGCACGCTGGCGATCGGCCTGCGCCGCAACATCCTCGAAGCCTTCGTGCGCGACCACGTCTCGCTGAAGGTGCCGGCCACCGTGCGGGTGGACCTCACCGGCAGCCTGCGCCCCGGCGTGATGGCGCGCGACGTGTTCCACCACATCGTCCGCGTCCTCGGCCCCAGCTTCGCCCGCTTCCAGGTGCTGGAGATCGGCGGCTCCGCGCTGGACGGCATCTCCATCGAGGGCCGGCAGACCATCTGCGGTCTGGCGATGTTCACCGGCGCGGTCACGGCCGTGATCAACCCCGACCCGCTGAGCCTCGCCTACACCGCGCCGCGCAACCGCATCGCCATCCCACCGGAATACAGCGATGCGGACGCCGTCTATTCGGCCCGCCACACGATCGATGTCAGCGACCTCGGCCCGATCATCGTCCTGCCGCCGAACCCGGCGAACACCCGCGACCTCGTCGATCACCTCGGCATCGAGGTCCATTCCGGCTATCTCGGTAGCTGCGCCAGCGGACGGCTGGAGGATCTGCGCATTGCCGCCCAGGTGCTGAAGGGCCGCCGGGTGAAGGACGGCTTCGCGCTGCACGTCATTCCCACCAGCCAGGACATCATGGCCAAGGCCGCCGCCGAGGGGCTGATCACCACACTGGTGGAGGCCGGCGCCTTCACCTCCTCGCCCTCCTGCGACTACTGCTTCGGCCGCATCGCCACCATGTCCGCCGGCCAGCGCGCGGTCTCCACCGGCACGCTGAACGTGCCCGGCCGGATGGGCAGCCCGGACTCAGAGATCTTCCTGGTCAACGCGGCCGTCGTCGCCGCCTCCGCCATCGAGGGACGCACGGCCGATCCGAGGAAATACCTCTGATGCCCCTGGCCAATCTCAAGGGCCGGGTGGCCTGGATCTTCACCGAGGAAAACTTCGACGTCGATCAGATCGTCGGCGTGAAGAACATCAAGATCACCGACATCGCCGAACTGGCCAAGGCCGCCATGGCCGATTACGAGCCGGGCTTCGCGCAGAAGGTCCGCAAGGGCGACGTGATCGTCGGTGCCGCGAATTTCGGCTACGGCCATCCGCACTACCCACCGCTGCGGGCGATGGCGCATCTCGGCCTCAACGGCGTGATCGCCGAGAGCTTCTCGCCCGGCTTCTGGCGCGGCGAGATCAGCATGGGCACCCCGCTCGCCGCCTGCCCCGGCATCATCGCCGCCGTGCAGCGCTGGGACGAAGTGGAGGTGGACTGGGCCGCCGGCGTGGTCCGCAACCTCACGCGCGGCACCACGCTGGCGATGGAGCCTTTGTCCTCCGCCGACCGCACGATGCTGGAGACCGGGGGGCTTCTGCCCTACCTCAAACGTGAAATGGCGAGCAGCCAACAGGAGCGATCATGAAACAGCGCGAATTCCTCCGCGCCCGCCTCGCCGCCAGGCAGGTCATCTGGTCCGCTGGCTGCTATGACGCGCTGAGCGCCAAGCTGATCGAGGCGGCCGGCTTCGAGACGGTGCTCACCTCCGGCTTCGGCGTCTCCGCCAGCCTGCTCGGCCAGCCCGATGTCGAGCTCTACACGATGACGGAGAACCTCGCCGTCGCCCGCAACGTCGTCGCCGCCGTCGATATCCCCGTCGTCGCCGACTGCGACACCGGCTACGGCAACGCCGTCAACGTCATGCGCACCGTGCGCGAATTCGAGCAGGCCGGCGTCGCCGCGGTGATCCTGGAGGATCAGGTGGTGCCCAAGCGCTGCCCCGCCATCGCCAACCGGGTGGAAGTGATCCCGATGGCCGAGGGCGTGGCGAAGATCCGCGCCGCCGTCGAAGCCCGCCGCGACCCCGACCTCGTCATCGTCGCCCGCACCGATGCGGACAGCGAACAGGAATCCATCGCCCGCGCGCGCGCCTATATCGAAGCCGGCGCGGACATGGTCCAGCCGATCAGCAAAACCTTCAAGACCGCCGCCGGCCTGCGCAATCTGCGCGACAGCGTGAGCGTGCCGCTCTCGCTGCAGGTGCTCGGCTGGCTGGAGAAGGATCTCAGCGCCGACGACCTGCGCGATATCGCGGGGATGGCGACCTTCCCGCTCGTCGCGCTGATGACCGTCGCGGATGCGATGATGAAGAACCTCGCGGCCCTGGCGGCGGCGAAGAACACCGCTGGCCTGCCCGTGCCGGTGATGGACCACAAGCGCTTCGCCGACCTGCTCGGCTTCGCGCAGATCTCCGAAATCCAGCACCGGCTGCTGCCGGAAGCCCCGGATTTCGCCACAAAAAACGCAGCGGAGTGAAACACGACATGATGAAGACGATCCGTGCGGCTGCCTTCGTGCTGGCCGCCACGCTTTCCACCGGCGCGCTCGCGCTCGACCCCGGCACCTACAAGGTCGGCTTCGTCACTGACAACACCGGCCCGCTCGCCTTCGCCGGCGTCTCCTTCAGCCGCGGCGCCGAACTCGCCGCCCAGCAGATCAGCGACGGCGGCTACATGGCCCAGGGCGCCAAGCTCGAACTGGTCACCCGCGAGGGCGCCGGCGATGCCGCCCGCTCGATCCAGGGCTACAACCAGCTGGTTGCCGACCGCTCCATCATCGCCACCGCCTGCTGCATCCTCTCGCCCATCGCCGGTTCGATCAAGCCGATCGCCCTGAACAACAAGATGCCGCTGGTGATCTACGGCGCCACCGCCCCCGGCCTGCCCAGCCTGCCCTATGTCTACAGCGTCACCGGCCTGCCCGGCCCGGCCGAGGTGGCGATGAGCCGCCACATCGCCGGCCAGATCAAGCCGAAGACCGTTGCCTACTTCGTTCTGTCGGACAACGAGGCGTTCCAGGGCCGCTTCAAGGCCAGCCAGGCGGCGATGGAGGCCACCGGCGCCAAGACCGTCGGCGTCGTCTCCGTGCTCTCGGCCGATACCGACTTCACCGCCTCGGCCACGCAGGCGATCGCGCTGAAGCCGGACCTGATGATGGTCTTCACCACGCAAACCCCCGCGGCCGGCATCGTCCAGGCCGTGCGTGCCCGCGGCTGGGCCGGTGCCATGGCCGCCAATGACGCGATCTCGCCGGCCGCCGTCTTCAAGAAGATCGGCCCGGCTTTGGCCGGTGTGCCCTTCCCGGTGAACTTCTCGGCCGACGCGTCGGAAACCCCGAAGGCCCGCGGCTTCGTCGAAGCCTATCGAGCCAAGCACGGCGCCGACCCTGACCTGTATGCCGCCCAGGGCTACACCTCGATCTGGCTGATCGCGCAGGGCCTGCGGTCCCTGCCGGGCAAGCCCACCCGCGAGGCGCTTGGGGCCGCGATGGCGAAGATCGAAACCATGGAGCACGACGTCTATGGTGGCCTGCCCATCGTTGCAGGCCAGGCGGCAACCAAATACACCCTGTTCCTGGCATGGAACACGGCCGGCCAGATCGTCCCCTGGAAGCCCTGATCGCAACGGAAGGCTGACGCCGGCATGGAGCTGTTTATCGCCCAGGGTATCAACGGCTGTGCCCTGGGCGCGCTCTATGCGCTGTTCGGAATCGGCTTCGGGCTGGTGTTCGCGACCATGGGCATCCTCAACGCCGCCCAGGGAAGCTACGCCAGCTTCGGTGCAATCGCCGGGATGTTCGCTGCCGAGGCGTTCGAGCTGCCGTTCCCGTTCAGTCTCGCCTGCGGCGTGATGGCCGCGGCCGGGATCGCCGTGATGGTGGACCAGCTCGGCTTCCAGCCGCTGCGCCGGCGCGGCGCGGGGATGCTGGGGGCGCTGATCACCTCCATCGCCTTCTGGATCATTCTCGACAGTCTCGCGGGCTTTGCCACCGGCCAGCAGAGCCTCGCCTTCCCGCCGGAGAGCTGGCCGGACGGGATGCTCTATCTGGGCTTCGTGCAACTGCCGGTGATGCAGCTGGTCACCATCTCCAGCCTCGTCGCCGTGGCGGTGGGGATGCATCTGCTGATCACTCGCACGCGCTTCGGCGCGGCAATGCGCGCGGTCGGCTACGACCCCGCCGCAGCGGCGCTGTCGGGGGTGAATGCGCGCAATATCGCGATTGCCACGGCGGCCCTGTCGGGCGGGATCTCCGGTCTGGCCGGCGTGCTCGGAGCCGTGACGACGGCGAATGTCAGCTTCATGCTTGGCCAGAGCCTGATGCTGAAGGGCTTCGCCGCCGTTGTTGTCGGCGGGTATGACGACGTGCGGGGCACGGCGATTGCCGGCGTGGCGCTGGGGATGCTGGAGGTTTATTGCGCCCAGTATTTCTCCTCAAGCCTGCGGGACGGCTTCACCTATGCCCTGCTGCTGACCTTCCTGATGTTCCGTCCGCGCGGGCTGTTCGGCCGCGCCGGCTTCACCCGCGCCTGACGCCGGGTCATGCAGGCACTCGCGGATTTCTGGGCGGCCTATTCGAGCACGCTTGGCTTCGGGATGGTCAACGCGTTCTTCGCGCTCTCCTGCTACGCAACGCTTGCGGCGGGCATTTTGAGCTTCGCGGCCGTCGCCTTCGGGGCGGCGGGCGGGTTCCTCGGCGTGCAGCTGGTTTTGCAGACGGCGCTGCCGCTGCCGCTGGTGTTTCTGGCGAGCGGCTTCGCGGGCCTGGCGGTGGCGCTGCTGGTGGCGGCGATCTTTTTGCGGTTGGAGAGCCACTGGATGGCGCTGGCCTCGCTGGCGCTGGTGCTGATCACCCGGGTGATCGTGCTGAATGCGCCGGGGTTGACCGGGGGGGTCAACGGGCTGTCGGTGCCGGAGCCGCTGCCGATGGGTTGGCTGGCCGGGGTGCTGCTGCTGACCGTCATCGCCTATCGCGGCATGTATCACTCCTGGTATGGCATCGCGGCCCGGGCGGTGCGGGAGGACCCTTCGGCTGCGGCCTGCATGGGGATCGACATTCGCCGCATCCATGTGATCGCCTTTGCGGTCAGCGGGTTTACCGGCGGGCTCGCTGGGGTTTTGCTGGCCTTGATGCTGCAGTTCGTCTCGCCGGATACGTTCTTCATCCATGTCGCCTTTACGATGATCGCCGGGGTGGTGCTGGGGGGATCGCATCACTGGTTCGGGCCGGTTGTGGGCGCCGGGGTGTTTACCGTGCTGCCGATCATCATGCAGGCGCTGGTGCCGGATATTCAGGATATCGCCAACGGCATTGCCTTGCTGCTCATCATGATCTTCCTGCCGCGCGGGCTGGTCGATCCGCGGGTGCTGTTGATGCATCTCTCGGTCCAGCAGGCGGCCCGGTCGCGCGAGCCGGGGATGGGGGGGGGGCGTCGATGAGCCTGCTGGCGCTTGACGGCGTCGGCCGGGCCTTCGGCGGGGTGCGGGCGGTGGCCGAGCTGAGCTTCGGCGTGGCGCCGGAGCGGGTGACCGGGTTGATGGGGCCGAACGGGGCCGGCAAGACGACGGTGATCAACCTCATCACTGGGCTGCTGCATCCCGACGAGGGGACGATCAGCTTCGACGGCGAGCCGATCCAGGGCCTGAAGCCGCATGAGATCGCCGCCTGCGGGCTGGCGCGGACCTATCAGAACGTCCGGCTGATCCAGGGGATGACGGTGCTGCAACAGGTGGTGGCCGGGACGTGGCTGCGGCGGGGGACGAGCCTGCTCGCCTCCATCCTGCATCTGCCGTCCGCGCGGGCACGGATGGAGGAGACCGAGCAGTATGCGCTGCATCTGCTCGACCGGGTCGGGATGGCCGATCGGGCGGATATCCTGGCCGAGGCGTTGAGCTATGGCGAGCAGCGCCGGGTGGAGATTGCCCGGGCGCTGGGGGCCGGGCCGCGGCTGCTGCTGCTGGATGAGCCGACGGCGGGGATGAACGGGCAGGAGTCCCGGCGGATCGGCGAGCTGATCACCGCGCTGCGCGATGACGGACTGACGATCCTGCTGGTCGAGCACAACATGAAGCTCGTCGCCGATCATTGCGATCATGCGGTGGTGATGAATTTCGGCCGCAAGATCGCCGAGGGGACGCCGGCGGAGTGCCTCGCCGATCCGCTGGTGCTGGAGGCCTATTTCGGCCGGGCGCGGGAGCGCGTGCCGGCATGCTGACGGTCAGCCGCCTGTCGGCCAGTTACGGGGCGATCCGCGCGGTGCGGGGGGTGGCGCTGAATGTGGCGTCGGGGAGTTTCTCCGCGGTGCTGGGGGCGAACGGGGCTGGCAAGTCGACTTTGATGCGGGCGATTGCCGGGTTGCATCGGCCGATCCGCGGGGCGGTCAATCTGTATGGGGCCGAGATCGGGCATCTGCCGATCCATCGGGTGGTCCGGCGCGGGCTGGCGTTTGTGCCGGAGGGGCGGATGGTGGTGGCGCCGCTGACGGTGGAGGAGAATCTCTCGCTCGCCGTGTTTGCCGGGCGGGGGCGGCATGATGAGATGCTGGAGCGGGTCTATGCGCTGTTTCCGCGCTTGGCGGAGCGGCGGACGCAGACGGCGGGGCTGCTCTCGGGCGGTGAGCAGCAGATGCTGGCGATCGGCCGGGCGCTGATGACGCGGCCGCGGATGCTGCTGCTGGACGAGCCGTCGATGGGGCTGGCGCCGGCGATTGTCGATCTGGTGTTCGATGCGCTGGTGCAGCTGCATCGCGAGGGGCAGTCGATCCTGCTGGTGGAGCAGAATGCGGCTTTGGCTTTGCAGGTCTGTGAGTTTGCCTATGTGATGCGGCGCGGGCAGATGGTGACGCAGGGGCGGCCGGATGATCTGCGGGGATCGCCCGAGGTGGTCGAGGCCTATCTCGGCTGAGCCGTGCGCAGGGCGGCGCGGCGTTCCAGGCTGTCCGCCGGCCAGTATTTGGCCGCGCTGTAGTATTCCGGCACGGCCGGCACTCCTTCGGGAAGGATCACCCAGGGCTGTTTTGACTCCGTGAAGATGTGGATGTCCGGCGGCAGGGCGTCTGGCGTGTCTAGCGTGCCGACGCGGACGAAGCGGACGGCCTCGCCGGCGCCGGCATAGGTGCTCCAGACCGTGACGCGGCAGGTGGGGCAGCGGGCGATGCGCTGGCCTTTGCCGCTATGGGACGGGGTGTGCACCACCTCCGGCGCCCCGCAGAGGAGGGTGACGCGATCGGCTTCGATCATCGCGTTGAGCGCGAAGGCCGAGCCGGTTTCGCGCTGGCACCAGCGGCAGTGGCAGCAATGGGTGAACATCGGCCGCCCGGCGAGGCGGTAGCGGACCGCCTGGCAGGTGCAGCCGCCTTCGAGGGTGGGGTGTTCGCTCATCGGCCTCCCTGCGGCGCACCAACATTCACGCGCGTGGCGATACAGGTAGTTTTGCTGCCGTCGGGTTGCAAGACGTAGCCCTCAAGCTGGTAGGGGCCGGTGCAGTAGTTGGCCGGCGGGCCGCCGCAGGCTGCGAGGGCCGCGAGGACGCAGGCGAAGACGATGGCGTGGCGCATGGGGCGGCTCCGGTGGGTGTCTCACGGTAGAACACCTGGAGCGGGCTTACGTTACGGTGTGGCGGCGCGATAGTAATTTTTATATCGTAACGAAAGAGGTCGCGGTTCTCCCGCTGGGCTCAGGGGCCGGTTTTGAATCTCAGGCCCTGGCGGCGCAGGCGGGCGCGGTCCTTCGGCGGAATGAAGCGGATCGCGATGGGGCGGAGGTCGGAGAGGTCGATCTTCGCCCGGGGGGGCTTGCGCGGGCGCGGTTTGCGCGGCGCGCGCGGGGGGAGTTTGAGGTGGTCCGGTAGCGGAATGCCGAACATTCTGGCCCAGGGGCGGAGAATACGCCCGGCGGCAGGATGGGCGGCGACGAGGGCTTTTATGTCGGCGTCGTTCAGCAGGCCCTCGATGTGGCCGATGTTCTCGGCGGTAAAGGGTACGAGCTTGACCAGCCACATCTCGGCCGTGGGCAGTCGGAGTTCGGGCTTGGGGCGGGGTTTGCTCGGGCGCTTCGCCCGGGGACGGGGGGTGGGGAGCTGGCCGCGCTCCCACAGCAGCATCAGCCGGGTGAAGCGGTTGCGCAGGCGGCAGATGCGGTTCCACACCAGCAGAATCAGCGGCGCGAGGGCGCGGAACTTCACGGCGTACTGGCCGACCTTCTCACGGAGAAGCTCGACGGTGCGGGCGAGGTTCTCGCTGAGGGGGGTGGTGGGATGCATGGTTTATAACTAACGGAATGTTAGTTTGTAGGAAAGGGAAGAGTCTTCTTTTTTGAAAAAAAGAAGCAAAAAACTTTTATCCGTTTCCGTGTAGGGCGGAAAAGCGAAGCGCCTTCCGCCGCTAACGGCATCAAACAGGCGATTTGTACTTGACATAAGCCGTCTCCTGGCTTCGCCGCCAAGCCGCAAAGACCGTGGAAAGCCCGGCGA
>CAMCJI010000062.1 GCA_945874805.1 Asaia bogorensis
GCCACGCTTGCCGGGCGGATGCTCGACCCCTTCTCCGGCGCGCGGTTGATCGAGGTGACGGCGTCGGTGGGCGCGATCGCCATGCTGCTGACCCTGTTCGCCGTCTGGCGCTCGGAAAGCGGTCCGGCGCAGCCGGTCGCGCGGCCGGCCGAGCAGGGGCCGACCCCCGGATTCATGGTCGCCCTGCGCGAAGTCTGGGCCGAGCCCTCGGCGCGGCGGTTCGCGCTGTTCGTGTTCGCCTCGATGCTCGCCTACAGCTCGCAGCAGCTCGTGCTGGAGCCGTTTGGCGGCTTCGTGTTTCAGTTGCCGCCCGGCAAGACCGCGGGGTTGGCAGGGTTGCAGCATGGTGGCGTGCTCGCCGGTATGCTGATCACAGCCCTCGGTGGCTATCTGACGGGGCGCCGGCAGGGCGCGCTGCGCGGCTGGACGGTCGGCGGCTGCCTCGGCTCCGGCGCCGCGCTGCTGCTGGTGGCGGCGACGGGTGTTGCCGGCCCTGAGTGGTCGCTGCGCCCGGCCGTCTTCGTCCTCGGCGTGGCCAACGGCACCTTCGCCGCCTCGGCGATCGGGGCGATGATGGGCCTCGCGCATGACGGGCGGGGCGGGCGTGAGGGCGTGCGCATCGGCTTGTGGGGGGCGGCACAGGCTATCGCCTTTGCCCTCGGCGGGCTGTTTGGCACGCTGGCCAGCGATATCGCGCGCTACTTCATCGCCAATGCGGCGCATGCCTATGCCTGCGTCTTTGTGGCCGAGGCCGGGCTGTTCCTGGCCGCTGCCCTGCTTGCGGCCAAGGTGTTTGCCGCAAGCTTCGACCGTGCCGAAGAACCCAAAACAGACGGCCTCATGGCCGCGCAAGCCCAGGGATGGAAGTCGTGAACGATCTTCAGAGCTTTGACGTGGTGGTGATCGGCGGCGGGCCGTCCGGGGCCACAGCCGCGCATGACCTCGCCCGCCAGGGGCGGTCGGTGCTGCTGATCGACAAGGCCGGGCGGATCAAACCCTGCGGCGGAGCGATCCCGCCGCGGCTGGTGAAGGATTTCGAAATCCCCGACCACATCATCGTCGCCAAGATATCGGCCGCGCGCATGGTCTCGCCCAAGGATAAGCGTGTCGATATGCCGATCGACGGCGGCTATGTCGGCATGGTCGATCGCGACGTGTTCGACGAATACCTGCGCACCCGTGCCGAGGAAGCCGGCGCGGTGCGGTTGACGGCGACCTTCGACCGGGTCGAGACCGCCGCCGACGGCAGCGCGATCGTCCACTACAATCCGGGGCCGGAGCGCCATACCGGGCCGACGCGCCAGGTGCGCGCCCGGGTGGTGATCGGCGCGGATGGCGCCCGCTCCACCGTGGCCAAGCAGACGATCCCGGGTGCGGAGAAGATGAAGTACGTCTTTGCGTATCACGAGATCGTCCGCACGCCGGAGGCGGGATCGAAGGCGGATTTCAATCCGAAAAGCTGCGATGTGATCTATCGCGGTTCGCTATCGCCCGACTTTTACAGCTGGGTGTTTCCGCATGGCGACACCACGAGCATCGGCACCGGCACGACCCACAAGGGCACCTCCCTGCGCGATGCCGTGGGCACGCTGCGCCAGGACATGGGGCTGACCGAGGTGGAAACGCTGCGCCGCGAAGGTGCGCCGATCCCGCTGCGGCCGCTGAAGCGCTGGGATAACGGGCGCAACGTCGTGCTCGCCGGCGACTCGGCGGGTGTGGTGGCGCCGGCGTCCGGCGAGGGCATCTACTACGCGATGTATGGCGGCCGGCTGGCGGCACAGGCGGCGGAGGCATTCTGCGCCACCGGCGACGTGCGCGCGCTCGGCCTTGCCCGCAAGCGCTTCATGAAGGCGCATGGCCGGGTGTTCTGGATCCTGGGGATCATGGAACGGTTCTGGTACTCGTCCGACAAGCGGCGCGAGAGCTTCGTGAAGATCTGCCAGGACCGCGACGTGCAGCGGCTGACCTGGGAGTCCTACATGAACAAGGAACTCACCCGCCGCGACCCGATGGCGCATGTACGCATCTTCTTCAAGGACATGGCGCATCTGCTCGGGCTGGCGCGCGCGTGATTTTGGAGATCGCCATCGCAGCCGGAGGCGCCATCGCCGTGGCCGGTGCGGGCGCGGTTATGACGCGGCTGGACTCCTGGTACTACGGGCTGCGCAAGCCCTGGTTCCAGCCGCCGGACTGGCTGTTCGGGCCGGCCTGGACGGTGATCCTCGGCCTGTCGGCCTGGTCGGGGGTGCTCGCCTGGGATGCAGCGCCCACTCCGGGGGCGCGCGCCTGCGTTGTCAGCATGTTCGCGATCAACGGGATCTTGAACGTATCCTGGAACATTTTGTTCTTCACGCTCAAGCGGCCTGACTGGGCGCTGGTGGAGACGGTGTTCCTCTGGCTTTCGCTGGTCGCTCTCGTGGTCGGCCTCGCGCCCTGGTCCGTCACTGCGAGCCTGCTGATCGTGCCTTATCTCATCTGGGTGAGCTTCGCCTCGGTACTGAACCTTGCCATCGTCCGCCTCAATGCCCCGTTCGGCCAGCCGGTCAGTACCGGCGGTACCGCCTGATATGCCCATACGCGACAACGAAAACCCGGACGGCCGCAAAGCGGCACCAGACCGGGAAATGACCCGAGGGAGGTCTTCATGAACGTTACCAATCGGCCCCTGTTAGCCAACAGCCACGACCGTTCGCATCGTGCGGATGATCTGACACAGGTGCAGACCGACCTCACCCGACGCTGGGAGGAGACGAAGGGCGCCACGCCGCCGGTTGTGCGCGTCAAGCGCCATCAGCGGAGCCTGCCGCTGCGCGTCGGCACCCGTGGGTCGCCGCTGGCGCTGTGGCAGACGCGGCATTTCCTCGAACTGCTGACCACGCTCTGCCCCGTGCTGCGCACCATGAACGTGTTCGAAGAGCACATCATCATGACCACCGGGGATGCCACGCAGTCCGCCGGCACGCGCCTCGCCGAGATCGGTGGCAAGGGGTTGTTCGCCAAGGAGATCCACGAAGCCCTGCTCGACGGTCGGGTGGATTTCGCGGTGCACAGCCTGAAGGACCTGGAGACGACGCTGCCGCCCGGCATCGTGCTGGCCTGCACGCTGAAGCGTGAGGATGCGCGCGATGCGTTGATCCTCGGCCCGGATTGCAGCCGCGAAGACCCTGAGAGCCCCTATGCCGCCCTGCCCCATGGGGCGCTGATCGGCACCAGCTCGGTTCGCCGGCAGGCGCAGCTGCTGCATGCGCGGCCGGACCTGCGCTGTGCCACCATTCGCGGCAATGTGCAGACGCGCATCGAAAAGGTCGCGGCCGGCGATTATCAGGCCTCGCTGCTGGCGCTGGCCGGCATGAAGCGGCTGGGGCTTGCGGCGCATGCCGGGGTGCTGCTGTCGCCGGACGTGATGGTGCCGTCCTCGTGCCAGGGCATCGTGGGCGTGACCGTGCGGGCCGATGATGTGGAACTGCTGGAAATGCTCTCCGCCATCGAGGACCCGGAAGCGCGCCCCGTCGCCACGGCCGAGCGCGCGCTGCTCGGCGTGCTCGATGGCTCCTGCGCCACCCCGATCGGCGGCTATGCCCGGCTGCGTCCGGACGGGCGGCTGGTGATGACGGGCCTGGTCGCGCGCGCCGACGGCAGCTTCCTGCTGCGCCGCGATCTGGAAGGTTCGCCGGCCGACGCGGCGCGCATCGGCATCGCACTGGGCGAGAGCCTGCGCGCGGATTCGCCGGCGGACCTGTTCGCCTAAGCAGGCCGGGGCGATCCGCAGTGGATCGCCCTACTGCGAAAGCCGGCGCAGGGCGGCGCGGGCTTCGTCGATTTCGGCGAAGTTGCCGGCGGTGATCGCCTCCACCAGCATGGCCCTCGCCTGGTCGGTCTGCCCGGCAGCCTCCTGCGCCAAAGCGAGCCGGTAACGCTGGCGGGCGCTGGTGGGGTTGAGGCTGACAGCGTCGCGCATTGCCGCCACCGCCTCCACCGAGCGGCCGAGCTTGAGCAACGCCCAGCCGAGGGTGTCGTGGATGTCGGCGCTGTCCCTGGTCGCGCGCAGGGCGCGGCGGGCCAGGGCCACGGCGCCGGCCGGGTCGCGGGCGGTTTCCAGGGCGGCGAGGTTGTTCAGCGCCATGGCGTTGTCCGGCTGGATCGCCAGCACCGTGCGGTAGGTGACGGCCGCGCCGATGGGGTCGCCTGACGCCTCCTGCAATCCGGCCAGATGCAGCTTGGCCACCCAGTCGGCGGGGGCGACGGCGACCAGCCGGGTGGCCAGCGCAAGCGCCTCCGCAGTCTGCCCCAGGCGCATCTGCACCATACTGCCGGTGAGGAGCAGGCGGGGATCGTCGGGCACCTCGCGCTGGGCAGCCTGGAAGGCCAACAGCGCTTCGGCGAATTTCCGCTCGGTGGCCAGCGTGTTGACCAGCCGCCAATGAGCCACGGGGTCTTTCGGAAACCGGGCGACCGCGCCGCGCCAGGCGCGCTCGATGTCGGCAGGACGGTCGGCGGCGAGGTAGACCCGGGCCAGCAGCGCCGCATCGGCCAAGGCGGCGCCGGGCCGGGCGGCCAGCGCCTCGAACATCGCGACGGCGTCGTTCGGCCGCGCGCCCAGCATCAACGGCCCGACGAAGAGCTGCTGCTGCGCCACCTCCGCTGCGCCCTTCTGCGCCGCAAGCTCAAGCGCGCGCCGGCCGCCGGCGTAGTCGGAGCGGGCGATGAGCACGAGGCCGAGATGGAACTGTGCGGCCGCCCAGTCCGGCCGGATGGCGAGAAGCTGCCGCAGACCGGCCGCGGACGCCTCCGACTGCCCAGCCTGCCGCCGGGCGACCGCGAGGGCCAGGGCAGTCACGAGGTCGGCCGGCCGCTGTTCCTGCGCGAGTTGCAGGGGTTGCAGGGCCTCCGTGGGGCGGCCGCCCGCCAGCAGCGCGGTGCCGTAGGCCAGCCTCGCGTCGGGGTCGCTCAGCCGGATGATGCCCACCGGCTCCAGCAGGCGCAGCGTATCGGCATAACGCTGCTGGGTATTGTAGAAGCCGGCGAGAGCGGCGGCGGCCGTGAGGTTCATCGGCTGGCTGCCGCCGAGCAGCAACTCGTACTGGGCGATGGCGCCGGCGATGTTGCCGCGCTGCGCCAGCAGGGCGGCGAGGCGTTCGCGGGCGAAGCTCTGGCCGGGGTCGAGGCGCAAGGCGTTCAGCAACCAGTCCTGCGCCTGATCGAGATCGCCGGCGGCCTGGGCCACACCGCCGAGTTTGGCCCAGGCGCTGGCGCGGCCGGGGTCGATCTGCACGGCCCGGCGGAGGGAGGCCAGAGCCTCGGCGGGCTGGTCGCTCAGGAACAGGGCGGTGCCGAGCATCTCATGGCCGACGGCGGCACCCCGCGGGACGGGACCGGCGGCGAGGAAGGCGCGGGCCTGCGCCACCGCATCGGCCAGCCGGCCCTCCAGCATGGCCTGCTGGGCAACTTGCAGGGAGGGCGGCAGCCCGGTGCCGAGGGAGCCGACAAACCCCGCCCGCCACTCCGACGGTGTACTGGCAGCCGGCAGCGGCATAAGCAGCAAAAGAACGGCCGGAAGGGCGGAACGCAGACGGTACGGCATGGCGGGACCGATGCTCGCTCTTGGTTTCACCGCCCACTCTACAGCGCTGCGGGCCGTTCCGGCAGGGGCCAAACGACCGGCCTGCCGTCAGGCCAGCCTGCTGCGCTGGCGGTGCAGCATGCGCTTGTGGCGCGGGTCGGGGTTGGGCACGGCGGAGATCAGGCGGCGGGTATAGGCCTCCGCGGGGTCGGTGCAGATACGGTCGGCATCGCCGATTTCAACGATGCAACCGCGATGCATGACGATCACGCGATGGCAGAAGTAGCGCACCACGGAAATGTCGTGCGAAATGAAGATGAAGCTGAGCCCCAGCCGCGCCTGCAAGGCCAGCAGCAGGTCGAGTATCTGGCTGCGGATCGAAACGTCCAGCGCGGAGGTCGCCTCGTCGGCGATGATGATCCGCGGGTCGAGCGCCAGGGCGCGGGCGATGCCGATGCGCTGGCGCTGGCCGCCGGAGAAGGCGTGGGGGAAGCGCTCCATCCCCTGCGGGTCGAGGCCGACAAGCTGCATCAGCTCGGCCACGCGGGCCTGCAGGGCGGGGCCGGTGGCCAGGCCATTGATACGCAAGGGATCGCCGATGATGTCTTTCACCGTCATGCGCGGGTTGAGCGAGGCGAAGGGGTCCTGGAAGACCAGCCGGACGTCGCGGTGGAAGCGCTTGAGGCCCTGGCGATCGAGGCGGGTCACGTCGATCTCGGCGCCCATCCGGTCGCGGTAGAGCACCTGGCCGCCACTGGGCTCGACCGTGCGCAGGATGAGGCGGCCGAGGGTGGTTTTGCCCGATCCGCTCTCACCCACGATGCCGAGGTTTTCGCCTTCGTGCAGGTCGAAATGCGCGCCCTCCACCGCGCGGACGGGTAGGCCGGCGCGGGTGAACAGGCCGCCGCGGGGCAGGAAGACCTTGCCGAGATCGCGCACCGAGAGCAGCGGCTCGCCTGCCGGCGGGCGGGTGGTGGTGCCCGGCTGTTCCAGCTTCAGCGTGGCGGCCAGCAGGCGGCGGGTGTAAGGATGGCTGGGCGCGTGGAAGATGCGGTCGACCGGTCCGTGTTCGACGATGCGGCCGAAGCGCATCACCGCCACCTCGTCCGCGACTTCGGCGACGATGCCCATGTCGTGCGTGATCAGCAGCATCGCCATGCCGCGCGCGACCTGCAAACCCTTGATGAGGTCGAGGATTTCGGCCTGGGTTGTCACGTCGAGCGCGGTGGTCGGCTCGTCGGCGATGAGGATGTCGGGGTTGCCGGCCAGCGCGATGGCAATCATCGCCCGCTGGCGCATGCCGCCGGAGAACTCGAAAGCGTAGCGGTCGATCATCCGTTCGGGATCGGTGATTTCGACCTGGGCGAGCAGTTCGATGGCGCGCAGCCGGGCGGCGGCGGCATCGAGCGGGGCGTGCAGGCGCACTGCCTCGATGATCTGCGAGCCGATCGTGTGCACCGGGGAGAGCGAGCTCATCGGCTCCTGGAAGACGAGCCCGATGCGGCGGCCGCGGATGGCGCGCATCGCCCGGCTGCCGGGGGTGAGGGTGGCGATATCGGTCTCGCCCAGCAGCATCGCGCCGGAGACGATGCGGCCGGGCGGATCGACCAGCTGCATCAGGGCGCGGGCGGTGACGGATTTGCCGGAGCCGCTCTCACCGACGAGGCACAATGTCTCCCCGCGCTTGAGATCGAAGCTGACGTCGCGCACGGCGTGCAGGATATGTGCGCGCAGATGGAAATCGACAGTCAGGCCGCGCACGGACAGGGCGATGTCAGGACTCATAGGGATCCGCCGCGTCGCGCAGGCCGTCGCCGAAGAAGTTGAAGGAGAGTACGGCCAGCACCACCATCGCCGCCGGCCAGACCAGCAGCCAGGGCGCGGTGGCGATGGCGCGGATGTTCTGCGCGTCCTGCAACAGCACGCCCCAGGACACCACCGGCGGCTTCAGGCCGATGCCGAGGAAGGAGAGCGAGGTCTCGGCCACGATCATCGTCGGCACTGCGAGCGTGACGACCGCGAGGATGTGGCTGGTCAGCGAGGGCAAGATGTGGCGGAAGATCAGCCATCGCTCCCCTGCCCCGTCCAGCCTCGCGGCGGTGACAAAATCCTCGCCGCGCAGAGCGAGGAACCGGCCACGTACCTCGCGCGCGAGACTGGTCCAGCCGAGCAGGGAGACGATGAGCGTGATGACGAAATAGACGTGTAGCGGCGGCCACGTCACCGGGATGGCGGCGGCGAGGCCGAGCCAGAGGGGGATCGTCGGCATGGCGCTGACCACCTCGATCACGCGCTGGATCACTGCATCCGCCCAACCGCCATAGAAGCCGGAGATAGCCCCGAGGACGACGCCGAGGATCAGCGAGATCGAGACGCCGATCAGCCCGATCGACATGGATATACGCGTGCCGTAGATCAGCCGGCTCAGCACATCCCGGCCCAGCCGGTCCGCGCCGAGGAAGTAGACCGGTTCGGCCGGGTTCAGCGGGCCGAGCAGATGCACATCCATCGGGAACAGGCCCCACATCTCATAGGGCGCGCCTTTGACGAAGAAGCCGATCGGCACCGTCTTCGCCTCGTCGATCACGAAGGTGCGGCGTAGCGCCACCCGGTCGATCTCGATCCGGTAGCCCTTCACGTGCGGCTGAAAGGTGCTGCTGCCGTCAGGCTGTTTGACGAACAGGCCGATGCCCTGCGGCGGGGCGTAGGTGTATTGCGGGCGCGAGAGTTCGGGGACGGACGGCGCCAGCACCTCCGCCAGCGCACCGATGAGATAGAGCAGCAGGATCACGCAGCCGGCGGCCATCGCCAGCTTCTGGCGCACCAGCTTGCCACGCATCAGCCGCCAGGGGCCGAGGGTGGCGGTGGACATGACGCGGCCGCCGCGGCGGAGCGGGCTGGTGGCGGGTGCCGCCTCCTCGACCAGATCGCTCATTGGTTCAGTGGAACCGGATGCGCGGATCGAGCAAGGCGAGCAGCACGTCGGAAATCAGCATGCCCACCAGGGTGAGCGCACTGAGCAACAGGATGAAGCTGCCGGCGAGATACATGTCCTGCGAGACCAGGGCGCGGAAGAGCAGCGGGCCGGCCGTCGGTAAGTTGAGCACGATCGCCACGATCGTGACGCCGGAGACCAAGTGCGGCAGCACCCAGCCGATCGCCGAGACGAAGGGATTGAGCGCGATCCGTACGGGATAGCGCAGCACCAGCCGGATTTCCGACATGCCCTTGGCCCTGGCGGTGACCACGTAGGGCTTGTGCAGCTCGTCCGTGAGATTGGCGCGCAGGATGCGGATCATAGCCGCCGTGCCGGAGGCGCCGATGATGACGATGGGAATCCACAGATGCGCCAGCAGGTCGGCGAATTTGTCGAAGCTCCAGTCTGCATCGATGTATTCCGGCGAGTAGAGGCCGCCGACGCTCTGCCCAAAATAGCGGTAGCCGACATACATCAGGGTCAGCGCCAGGATGAAGCCGGGGACTGCGAGGCCGATGAAGCCGATGAAGGTGAACACATGGTCGAACAGCGACCGCCGCCGCACCGCCGAGTAGATGCCGATGGGCAGCGACACCCCCCAGACAAACATCAGGCTGAGGAAGGAGATCGCCAGCGTGCTGCCCATCCGCTCCCAGATCAGGCCGGCGACCGGCTGGTTCCATTCGAAGGAATAGCCGAAATCGCCGCGCGCCAGGATGCCCCACATCCACTTCGCGTACTGCACGTAGAACGGCTCGCCGATGCCGTAGATCTCCTTCAGCCGCTCGATCTGCGCGGGGTCGATGGTCTGGCCGCTGTCGCTCATCGAGGCGACCATCGAGGTCAGGTAGTCCCCAGGCGGCAGCTGGATGATCATGAAGGAAATCAGCGACATGCCGAACAGCGTCGGCAGCATCGTCAGGATGCGGCGGAGGATGTAGAGGATCATGCCTTGAAGAACTGCTCCGGCATGGTCGGCGCGGGGGTTGGCCAGCCGAAGGAGCCGGGCATGGTTTTGGTGACGTTGCGCAGCCGGTTGCGCACCACGCCGTAGCCGTCCGGCGGCTGGGAGACGCCGAAGACGTAGAACGCATCGGCGGCGATCTGCAGGATCTGCTGCATCAGCGCCTGCTGCCCGGGGCCGTCCGAGGTGCCGCGCAGTTGGTCATACAGCGCGAGCTGCTTCTGGGTTGCCTCCGGGGGGACGATGGCGCTCGGGTTGGCGCGGTCGCGGTACCAGAGATGCCATCCCGGCGCGTAGATCGCGTTCGGGTCCGTCGGGGCGAAATAGCGCGGGTCGAGCATCGCCGCGATGCCGCCATTGGCGCCGAACTGATGCGCTGTTGCGTCGAAATCGCGGCCCTGGCGCACCCGCGTCTCCCACAAAGACCGGTCCATCGTGCGCATCTGCGCGTCCACACCCACTTGGCGGAACATCGGGATGGCGAGCTGAAACATGTCGAGGAAGACGGTGCGGGACTGGTCGAGCTCGAAGATGATGGTCAGGCGGCGGCCCTTGTCGTCCAGGCGGAAGCCCTGAGCGTCGCGCTTGGGTACCAGCTTGTCGAGCAGGGCATTAGCGGCGGCCGGGTCGTGCTTGGTGTGCTGGGTTGCCAGTTGCTCGTTGTAGAGGGGATCGCCCTTCTTGATGGAGGGCTGCGCAGGCTCCCCCTGCCCTACCAGCACCGCGTCGATCAGCGCCTGGCGGTCGAGCGCCATAGACAGGGCGGCGCGGAAATCGCGGGTCTGGAACAGCGCGCGCTTGGTTTCGTCGTTGTGGTTGAGGTTGAGCATGAACGTCATCACGTTCGCCTCGGTGGAGGTGATCCGGTAGAAATCGAAGCCCCCCTTCTCCCGCGCGTCGTACAGTACCGACTTGTTGGTGGGCGTGGCGATGTACTGGTCCATCATGTCGATCTGGCCCTGCATGGTCTTCAGCAGCAGCACCTGCGGGTCGGCCACCAGCTGATAGACGATGCGCTCGAGATAGGGCAGCTGGTTCCCCGCCGTATCGACCTTCCAGTAATAGGGATTGCGCACTGCGATCGCCCGCTGCGTGTCCTCGCCCGGTGCGACGCTGAACATCCAGGCGTTCAGGCAGGGCTTCTTCGAGGAGTTGAGGTAATAGGCGTTGTCGTCCTGGAAGCCTGCGGCGCTCTGGAAGCTCGGCACCCAGTTGTCGAAGCCGCGGGCCTTGGCGACCTCATTGGCTTTCGGGTTGAAGTCGATGTGGAACTGCTCGAGGTAGTGCTTCGGGCAGCGCGTGGTCTGGTCGAAATTCGCCCAGGCGACCATCAGCGGGAAGAAGCCGTTGGGGCGGGGGAAGATCACCTTGAAGGTGGTCGCATCGACGATCTCCAGCTCCGCCGGCTTGCCGCCGGACTTCCAGTGGTCCTGGCCGACGAAGGCGACGCGCTTGTCGGTCAGCACCGTGTCGTACCAGAACTTGATGTCGGCCGTGGTGTAGGGCGCGCCGTCCGACCAGCGCAGGCCGCGGCGCAGGCGGATGGCGAACACCTTAGACTCCGCATCGCCAACGAACGACTCGGCCACGTTCGGGGTC
Source organism: Asaia bogorensis (assembly GCA_945874805.1). Lineage (GTDB taxonomy): Bacteria > Pseudomonadota > Alphaproteobacteria > Acetobacterales > Acetobacteraceae > CAIRTN01. The sequence goes on from CAMCJI010000062.1 coordinate 11,101, forward strand.
ACGCCCGACCAGTCCGGCGTGTAGCGGAGCAGGGGCTCATAGACCTGATAGCGGAACAGCATGGACAGCGAGCCGCCGCCAACGAGCGCGTGGTTCCAGTCCCCGCCATAGGTGCCGATCCGCTCGACCGGCTTGACCACCAGCGGGTTGGCCGGCAGGCGCTGGGCCAACGGCGGCAACTCGCCCTTTGCCACGCGGGCTTTCAGGCTGTCCGCCTCATTGAACGTCTGGGCGCCGAGCGGGGCAGCCGGCAGCAGGGCGGCGGCGATCACGAAGCCGCGGCGGGTGATTTCGGTCATGGAGTCCTCCTCGTCACGGCTCTTGTCGGCCAGATCGAAGCGTTACCATTTGTCAGCCCGGCGTAAAGCACTATCTTCCGCAGGCCAGAGCCCCACCGAAAAGAGGGACGACCCACGTGACCGAAACCCGCCTGCGCAGCCCCGACTGGTACAAGACCGCAACCCGCTGGAGCCAGGTGACCCTGGCCGAGGACGACCCCGTCCGCTTCGACCCCGACCAGTGGATCGATATCTTCAAGCGCACCCGCTCGAACGCGGTGTGCCTCTCGGCTGGCGGCTACATCGCCTATTACCCGAGCAAGGTGCCGCTGCATTACGTGAGCAAATTCCTCGGCGACAAGGATTCCTTCGGCGCCCTCGTCGAGGGTGCGCGGCGCCTCGGCATGCATGTCATGGCCCGCGTCGATCCCCACGCTATCCACGACGACGCGGCGGCGGCGCATCCGGAGTGGGTGGCCATCGACAAGGACGGGCAGCCGCGGCGGCACTGGGCCTATCCGTCGGTGTGGGTCACCAACGCCTATGGCGCCTACAACAGCGGCTTCATGCCGGACGTGGTGCGCGAGATCGTTCGCGAGTACGACGTCGATGCGATCTTCGCGAATCGCTGGCAGGGCCACGGCGTGGACTACAGCGAGGACAGCCGCCGGCGTTTCCACGACTTCTCCGGCTTCGCCCTGCCGCTGGCCGCCGATGCCGCCGACCCCGCCTGGCAGGCCTGGCTGCAATGGCGTCGCAAGGTCCTCACCGAGGTGATCGTGCAGTGGGACGAGATCGTCCGCGCCGAGCGCCCGCATGCGAGCTTCATCCCGAACATGAGCGGTGCCTCGCTGATGGAGTTCGATCTCTCCGTCATCACCCGCCATTGCCCGTTCCTGGTCGTCGATCACCAGGGCCGCAAGGGCATGGAGATGGGCTGGTCCGCCGGGCGCAACGGCAAGCGCATCCGCGCCACCTTCGCCGACCGCCCGGTGGTGCTGATCACCTCTGTCGGCCCCGAGGAGGAGTTCCGCTGGAAGGATGCGGTGACCTCGTCGGAGGAGATCCAGCTCTGGATCAACGGCGGCACGGCGCATGGTCTCGCCGCGTGGTACACCAAGTTCAACGGCGTGATCCCCGATGCCCGCTGGATCGCCCCGGTGGCGGACAGCTTCGCCCTGCAGGAGAAGCTGGAGCCGGTGATGCAGGCCACGCGGCCAACCGCCGAGATAGCGGTGATCGACCCCTCCACCACCCTGCGCCACTGGGCGCCGGAGGAGCGCCCGAAGGCGGAGCAGCACGATCTCGGGTTCTACCACGCTCTCGTCGAGGCGCGGCTGCCCTTCGAGTTGGTCTCCGACCAGGTGATGACGGCCGAGATGCTCGATCGGTTCCGCGTCATCATCCTGGCCAACGCCGCCTGCCTGTCCGAGGCGCAATGCGCGGCGATCAGCGCCTATGCCGCGCGCGGCGGCAGCGTCGTCGCCGCCTATGAGACCTCATTGCGCGATGAGGGCGGCCGGACGCGCGCCGATTTCGGCCTCGCCGAGTTGTTCGGGGTGCAGTACGTCGCCGGCCCGCGCGGTATCGTCAAGAACGCCTATGTGGCGCTGGGCGACGACCACCCCGTCAATGCCGGCTATGAGGGTGCCGCGCGGATCATGGGCGGCACGCGCCTGCTCTCGGTTGCCGTGACCGACCCGCAGGCGAGCGCGCCGTTCCTGTTCGTGCCCGATTTCCCCGACCTGCCGATGGAGGAGGTCTATGCCCGTGCCGCCCCGGAGGGCGCGGCGGTGATCGCCCGCACCACGCCGGGCGGCGGGCGGGTCGTCTATATCCCGTGGAACATCGGCGAGATCTTCTGGCAGGTCTTCGCTGTCGACCATGCGCGGCTGATCGGCAATGCCGTGCGCTGGGCGCTCGGCAAGACCCCGCGCGTGACGGTGGAGGGCGCCGGCGTCATCGACCTCGGCCTGCGCGAGAGCGCGGATGGGCTGGCGTTGACGCTGTTCAACCTCACCAACCCGATGATGCTGAAGGGGCCGGTGCGGGAGAACCTGCCACTGGGGCCGCAGACGGTGCGGCTGGACATCCCGGCCGGACGCAGCGTCGCCAGCCTGCGGCTGGTCGCTAGCGGGCAGGACCTGCCGTTTACACTGGAAGGCGGGCGGGTCTGCGCGGTGATCCCGGCGATCGACCGGCTGGAAATGCTGCACGTGACCTGGGGGTGAGACCAGCCCTCAGGCCACCCATTCGCCAGCGCGCATGACGGGCTGAGCCGTGCCTGCGGCATCGAGGCCGTCGACGTCCACCTGGGCGGAGCCGATCATCCAATCGACATGGATGAGGCTGCTATTGCCGCCGCGCGCCGCGAAATCGGCCTCGCTCAGCACGTCGCCATCCACGAAGCATTTCTTGTAGGCTTGGCCGAGCGCGATGTGGCTGGCGGCGTTCTCGTCGAACAGCGTGTTGAGAAACAGCAGCCCGCTGGCGGAGATCGGCGAGGAGGCGGGAACGAGGGCCACCTCCCCGAGCCGCCGCGCGCCCTCATCGGATTCGATCATCCGTTGCAGCACCTCCTGCCCGGCACTCGCGGCGACCTCGACGATCACGCCGCCGTCGAAGCGCACGCGGATGTCGCGGATCAGCGTGCCCTGGTAGGCCAGCGGCTTCGTCGCGGTGACGTAGCCTTGCGTGCGGGCGGCGTGCGGCGTGGTGAACACCTCCTCCGTCGGGATGTTGGGATTGCCGGTCACGCCGTTCAGCGCCTTGGACTGGCCGCCCATCCAGGCATGCCCGTCCGCCAGCCCCACCGTCAGGTCCGTGCCGGGGCCGCGGAACCGGAGCGCCGCGTAGCGCCGCTCGTTCAGCATCCGCCGGCGCGTCATCAGCGCGGCGTTGTGCGCGGCCCAGGCCGCGACGGGATCGTCCTGATCCACACGGGTGGCGGCGAAGATCGCATCCCACAGCCGCGCGACCGCCGCCGCTTCCGGCAGATCGGGGAAGACGGCACGCGCCCAGGCGGGGGATGCGTTGGGGACGAGGCTCCAGTTGATCGCCGAGGCGGTGATCAGCTCGAGTGCCGGCCGGTAGGCCTTCGACCGCGCCCGGTTCGCCCGCGCGATCAGCCCGGCATCCTGCCCGGCCAACAGGTTCGGATCGTCGCCGACGATGGCAAGCCGCGCTGCCCCGCCGCGGAATGCCTCGGCCATGCCGTCGAACAGCCAGGCCGGTGCGGCGTCGAACGTCTCGGGCCGCGCGTGCCGGAAGCGCGACAAGGTTTGTTGATCATCGGCAAAGAAGGTAGTGACGACACTCGCACCGGCGCGGTAGGCGGCATCCGTCACCAGCCGGGCGAGCGGCAAGGCGTCGAGCGACGCGGTCATCACCAGTTCCTGGCCGGGCTGCAGATCGAGGCCGACATGCACAGCCACATCCGCCAGCCGCGCGAGCCGTGCCTGCTGTGACCGGGTGGCGGCTGGCTGGTCCTGGGCTTGATCCATGGGCGCGTTCTCCATCGAGGGTCTCTGATCAGACATTACTTGCCCGCCGATCAGGCAACCAGCCCAGCGTTCTGCCAATCGCCGCAGAAACCGCCGCGTCGCTCGCACGTTGACAGAAGACGAGCAGTTTGCTGACTCCGTGCGAGAACCGCAACTTCAACAATCTGAGCCAGGGCACCATGAGCGCAGCAGCATCCATCGAGACGGTCGCCGAATACTGGAACAGGCGGCCGTGCAACATTCGCCACTCGACGGCCGAAATTGGTACGCGGGCATATTTCGACGGAGTCGAGGAACGGAAATACTTCGTCGAACCGCATATCCCCGGCTTTGCCGACTTCCCGCGCTGGCAGGACCGTCGGGTCCTGGAGATCGGCTGCGGCCTGGGGACGGATGCGACGAATTTCGCCCGTGCCGGCGCGGACTATACCGGTGTGGAACTCTCCGAGGTCAGCCTCGACCTTGCCCGCAAGCGCTTCGGCGTGTTCGGCCTCAACGGCCGCTTTGTTCACGCCAACGCCGAGCAGTTGACCAGCCATGTGCCGCCTGCCGCGTTCGATCTCGTGTATTCCTTCGGCGTGATCCACCACTCGCCGGATCCGGACGCGATCCTGCGCCAGGCGCGGCAGGTGATCCGCCCGGATGGCGAGTTCCGGCTGATGCTCTACGCCCGCGACTCCTGGAAGGACGCGATGATCGAGGCCGGCTTCGATCAGCCGGAGGCACAGTCAGGCTGCCCGATCGCCTTCACCTATTCGCAGGCGGAGGTGCGGGAGATGCTGCGCGCCGCGGGGTTTGCCGCAGTCTCGATCACCCAGGACCATATCTTCCCCTACGTGATCGAGAAGTACATCCGCTACGAATACGAATTGCAGCCCTGGTTCGCGGCGATGCCGCAGGGGATGTTCCGCGCGCTGGAAAAGCGCTTCGGCTGGCACATGCTGATCGTCGCGAAGCCGGCGTGACCGCACCGGCTGGCGGCAGGCGGGCCCCGCTCAGCCCCGGCCGAGATGAACGACATCGGCCACGTCGGCGACGGCGGGTGACAGGATACGCCAGCAATCCACCACCACCTTGCCACCGCCATTCGTCGCGAAGCATGCCGGCGGCAACGCGGCGAATGCCCGCGCCGGGGTGGTGATGACGATGACTGTCGCCGCGGCGACGGCGGCTTCGGCACTGCTCACCGGCGTCACCGCGTCACCCAGCACGGCCGTGCCGCTCTCCAGCGCGACGGGATCGGCGATCAGCACGGCATGACCCGCCCCGGCCAGGGCGCGTGCGATCATGATGCCCTGGCTTTCCTCCACCACGGGGGTATCAGGCTTATAGGCCAGGCCCAGCACAGCGACCGTCGCAGAGCGCGGCGCCAGCCGCGCCACCAGCGACACCACGCGTGCGACCTGGCGCCGGTTGATCCTGTCGGTCGCCTCCGCCACGTCCGCCGAGACGCCGAGCGAGCGCGCAAGCGCGGCGAGGGCGATGTTGTCGCGCGGAAAGCAGGGGCCGCCGTAGCCGAGTGCGGCCTTGAGGTATTTCGGCCCGATCCGGCTGTCCTTGCCCAGCGCCTGCGTCACCACGTCCGCATCCGCGCCGGGCAGATGCTCGCACATCTCGGCGATCATGTTGGCGTAGCTGATCTTGGTGGTGACGAAGGTGTTGACGGCGATCTTGGTCAGCTCCGCGCAAACCCAGTTCATCCGCTGCACCGGCGGGCTGCCGTCGAGCGTGCCGGCATAGGCACGCACCAGCACATCCCCGGCCCGCGCATCACTCTCCCCGATCAGCACCATGTCGGGATGCAGCAGGTCGCGCACAACGCTGCCGAGGGCGATGAACTCTGGATTATAGGTCAGGCCGACCCCCTCCCCCACCACGCGCCCGCTGGCGGCCTCGAGCGCCTCCCGGATCTCGCCGCCGGTCGAGCCGGGCATCACGGTACTGGTGATGTTGACGACGTGGTAGCGCTGCGTGGTGCGCAAGGCCGCGCCGATGCGGCAGACGGCATCGATCACATAGCGGTTGGAAAACATCCCATCCGGCCCGCTCGGCGTCGGCACGATCACGAAGGAGAGGTCGGTCGCGCCGATCGCATCGTTGAAATCGGTCGTGGCCCGCAGCCGGCCCCAGGCCATTTCCAGCCGCTCCTGCAAGCCGGGCTCGGTCACCGGCGCACGCCCGGTATTCAGCGCGTCCACCGCGGCGGGATTGAGGTCCACGCCGACGACGTTATGACCCTTGCTCGCAAGCACGGCCGCGAGCGGTGAACCGAGCTTTCCCAACCCGACAACAGCGATGTCCATGAGTCCAGCGATCCTAAGAACAGTTTCGAGAGGCACAGGCGGCCCGCCGGCGCAGCGGGCCGCCGGCGGGTGATGGCTAAGCCGGAGCGAGGTCGGCAATCCGCTCCAAGGAGACGGCCTCCACACGGCCATCCACTCCCACGGATTTTGCCAGCCTGATCTGCCATACCGGCGCGGCCGCTGCTCCCTCGGCGGGCGGCACATCGAACTCCAGGGTCAACGGACCGCTGCTGGCTGCGCGGGCCGTCAAGCGGCGCTGGGCCGTCACCACTTCGCCGCAGACCGCCTCGAGCAACAGGCAATCGCGGCCGACAAGCCCCCAGGCCAGCGAGCCAGGCCCGCCGCGCAACGACACGCTCACGCGGTACCGGCCGGCCGCCAGGGGGATAAAGGGGCCGAAAAACACGTCGCCGCGCCGGTGTGCGGCGAGTGTAAGGCGCGGCGCATCCCACCGTACGGCCGGCCCCTGCCGCAGCATGGGCAGCAGGTCACGAACCCCGCTCTGCACCGGGGCCGGCGAGGCCGCGTGCAGGCTGACCCCGGTGATCCGGCCACCGGAGGCCTGCTGAGAGAAGGCCCGGAATTCGACCGCGAGCGGCCCCCGCGCCGCCACCAGGTCGGGTTCGATGGTGAACACCAGATCCATCTCAACCGAGCCGGTCAGCGCAATCGTGTGGGTCGCAAACTGAACCTCACCGGTCACGATATCGACGGCCAGCCGTCCCGTCATGCCCGGCGCCGCGGACGCGCTGACGGCCAGCCGCATCCGGTAGGAGCCGGCCGGGATTTCGACGTAGGGGCCAAAAAACACGACCCCGTTGCCGCCTATGTCAATGCCGCCGCCCTGCCGCGACCCCGCTTCGCCGATACGGAGCGTCGGCATCAGGTCGAGCCCTTCGGCCGGCAACTGCCGGGCCGGGATGACAAAGCCCTGCCGCAACCGGGTGGAGAACGGGGCCAGCGCCGCGCCGACCACCCGCGTCACCACCGCCTCGAACTCATTGTTGATCGCATTGACCGCGATGAACCGCCGAGGCTTCAACCCGCTGAGCATCCGCTCGCGCTCAGCGGTGTAGGCCAGGCGGAACGCCTGCAAAACCGCCTGAGCGGCGCTGTCATCCGCAAGTGACGAGCTCGCCGGATCGGCTCCGCGGAAGTCGAAAACCAGCACGTCCGCTTCATGCAGTATATCGGTGCGGGCGGTCAGGCAGGTGCCCTCGACAAGGCCGCCCCCGTCCTCCACCGCGATTGGGCGGGTGAAGCCGAGCGTGCTCCAGGCCACGGCAACCATGCCCAGAAGCTCAGGCCGCCGGCCGAACCAGCCGAGCCGCGTGTCTGCCGGGTAGCAACACAATGAGTCGATCAGAAATGGCGCCACGTGGGCAGGATCGTAGTCCGTGATGTTGTAGGTACGGGCACCAGAGAACGTTTCGATCGGCGTGACTTGCCCAGCAGGGATCGCGGCGGCAAGCGCACGGACATACGGGCTGTGGGCCTCGCTCAGCCGAACCTCCTCCACCGCCACGTCCGCCAGGCCCCATTCCGGCTGATTGGGCGCGCGCCCATCGGTCACATCGGTGACGAAGGTCCGCCAGTCGTTCTGAACGCTGCCGGGTCGGTGCGCGGGTGTCACCTGGCGTGTGTGGTCGCAGTGATAGCCGAACAGGTCGTCGACCAGTTCGCCGAGGATCGGGTGGCGCAGCGCAAGCCGCATGGCAATGTTCGAATCAACGTGCCAGCCGAGCAGCATCCGTTCGTCAAAGCCGTGCATATCGAACAGATCCTGGCGCAGGATCAGCTGGAAATCGCCTGGCCCGTCATACCGGATGGCCGGAATGTCGCATAAGACAATCTCGTTGAGGTGCCACTCCCGCCCCCACTCACCGATCTGCGCGATCGTTCCAGCGGCATCGAGACGGTCGAGCGACTCCCACAGGGATTCAGGCAGTTCAAACCTGGGGAGGTGGTAGTAGCTGTCCGGCAACGCCGCCGCCGCGGCACTCAGAGGCTGTCTCTGAACGCTAGCGGAATGGGGTTGGGTGGTCACGGCAGGATGTGATTCCAACGGGTTGTCGAGACCGAGTTGGATGACCAGACCCATGTGGACCGCAACCACCCGTGCGCAG
>CAMCJI010000063.1 GCA_945874805.1 Asaia bogorensis
TGCCCTATCTCGCTCTGTCGCTGGTGCTCTGGGCCTTCCTCGGCACCCTCACGGTCGAGGCCTGCGGCACCTACACGGCCGCCGAGGGCATGATCCGCGCGATGCGCCTGCCCTATACCCTGCACGCAGTGCGCATCGTCCTGCGCAACATCATGGTGCTGGGGCACAACGTCGTGGTGATCGTGCTGGTCGATCTGGCCTTGTGGTCCTGGCCCGGCTGGACAGCGCTGCTGGCAATTCCCGCCTTGCTGATCTGGGTGGTCGATGCGCTGGCCGTCACCCTGCTACTTGGCGCCTTGTGCGCCCGCTTCCGCGACATCCCGCCGATCGTGGCCAGCGTAATGCAGATGGCCTTCTTCCTCAGCGCGGTGATCTGGAAGCCCGCCCAGCTCGGCAAGCACGAGTGGATGATGTCGTTCAACCCGTTCTTCACCATCCTCGAGGTCGTGCGCGGCCCGCTGTTGGGCGAAGTGCCGTCGCTATGGGTGTATGTTTCCGCTCTCGGCTACACGGCCCTGATGGCGGTGGGCGCCTGGGTGCTGTTCGTGCGCGCCCGCGGCCGGCTCGCGTTCTGGGTCTGAGCGCAGTGGCACATACCCCCACGGCCGGCGCGAGCATCGATGTCGAACACCTGCGCGTCGATTTTCCGCTGTATCACGGCAATGCCCGCAGCCTGAAGAAGATGGTGCTCTCCTCGGTTTCCGGCCGGATGGGCACCGACGGGGAGAACCGCATCGTCGTTCAGGCGGTGCGCGATGTCAGCTTCTCCCTGCGCAGCGGCGACCGGCTGGGCCTCGTCGGTAATAACGGCGCCGGCAAAACAACGCTGCTGCGGGCCCTGGCCGGCATCTACGAGCCTGTCGGCGGGCGCCTGCGCGTCGAGGGCAGCATCAACGCCCTGCTCGATACCAACATGGGCATGAACATCGACCTGACCGGGCGCGAGAACATCATGCTGCGCGCGCTCTACGCCGGCCTGCCGAAGGATCGCCTGGCGGCCCTGGAGCAGGACGTGTCGGAATTCGCCGAGCTTGGCGATTTCATCGATCTCCCGGTGCGTATCTACAGCGCCGGCATGCTGATCCGCCTGGCCTTCGGCATGGCCACCGCCATCCGCCCGCAAGTGCTGCTGATGGACGAATGGTTCCTCGCCGGGGACGCCAACTTCATCACCAAGGCCCGCGCCCGCCTGGAAACCCTCGTGCGTGGCGCGGAAATCCTCGTCCTGTCCTCGCACGCGCCGGAAGTCATCGCCGACTGGTGCAACCGGGTGATCTGGATGGACCAGGGCCGCATCGTGGCCGACGGCCCGCCGGCTGACATCCTGCCCCGCTACCTCGGCCGCCCGCTGAAGGTCGCCGCCCCCGCGCCGGACTGACCGGAGCTACCGCGCCAGCGTGCCGCGCCGGAACCAGGCGATGGCGTCATCCAGCCGGTCGTCGCCCCAGAATACCTCGCGGCCGACCACGAAACTCGGCGAGCCGAAAATCCCCAACTCGCGGGCGGTCTGCGTCGCCGCCAGATAGGTCGCGCCGATCGCCTCCCCCTGCGCCTGCGCCACCACGCGGGCGGGGTCCTGCCCGGCTTCGCGCAGGCTGTCGGACAGGTTCGGCTCCTGCCCCGGCTCCAGCCCCTCGACGAACCAGCGGCGATAGGTCGCGCGGCAGTAGGCGTGGCCCCAGCCCTCAGCCATGCCAACCAGCGCGACGCGATTGGCCAGGTCGAATTCCACGAGCGGATACGGGGCGGGCACCTTCACCGGCAGGCCGTACAGACCGGCCCGGCGCTCGATATCGCGCCACATGTAGGCGGCCTTCACCGGCTTGTTGCCGAACGGGCTGTTCGCCTGCTCGCGCATGATCGCCCGCACGCTGAACGGCCGCCAGGCGATCTCCACCCCCTCCGCCCGCGCCGCCGCGTCGAGCCGCGCGACGGTGAGATAACTATAGGTGCTGCCGATCGAGAACCAGAATTCGAAACTTGTCATCCGATCCATCCCTCCCTCAGCGCGCGCGCATCTGCCGGATCACCGGCACCAGCAGCAGCGCCACGGCGAAAAGCAGCAACCCGGCCGAGATCGGGGTGGAGACCAGGGTGAGCGGGTCCCCCTGCCCGATCGCCAGCGCCCGGCGCAGCTGCAACTCCGCCATCGGCCCCAGGATCAGCCCGATCAGCGCTGGCGCGATCGGGATGGACCAGCAGCGGAACCCGTAGCCCACCACCCCCAGCAGGCCGAGGATCAGCACATCCACCCAGGACTGCGACAGCCCCCACACGCCGACCAGCGAAAAGATCAAAATCCCCGCGTACAGATGCGGCTTCGGGATCGCCAGCAGCTTCACCCACACCCGCGCCATCGGCAGGTTCAGGATCAGCAGCATCAGGTTGCCGATATACAGCGAGGCGATGACGCCCCAGACCAGCTCCGGGTTGGAGGTGAAAAGGGTCGGGCCAGGCTGCAGGCCGTAGCTCTGGAACGCCGCCAGCATCACCGCGGCCGTGGCCGAGGTCGGCAGGCCGAGCGTCAGCAGCGGCACCATCACCCCGGCGACCGCGGCATTGTTCGCCGCCTCCGGCCCGGCCACGCCCTCGATGGCGCCACGGCCGAACTCCTCCGGGTGTTTCGACAGCCGCCGCTCCAGCGCATAGGACAGCAAAGTGGGGATTTCCGATCCGCCGGCCGGCATCACCCCGATCGGAAAGCCGATCGCGGTGCCGCGCAGCCAGGGCTTCCAGGACCGCTTCCAATCCTCGCGCGACATCGCTACCGGGCCGTTGATCTCGATGACCTGCTGCGTCTCCCGGCTGAGCCGGCTGGCAACGAACAGGATCTCGCCCACCGCGAACATGGCCACCAGCACGATGGTGATGCCCACCCCGTCCAGCAGTTGCGGCACCCCGAAGGCCAGCCGGGCCGCACCGGTCTGATAGTCGGTACCCATCACCGCCAGCGCCAGGCCGAAGAACAGCGACACCAGTCCGCGCACCACTGAGGCGCCGAGCACCACGGCCACCGAGGTGAAGGCCAGGATCGCCAGCGCGAAATACTCGGCCGGCCCGAACAGGAAGGCGATTTCCGATACGGCGGGGGCCGCGATGGTCAGCATCAGCGTGCCTAGCGTTCCCGCCACGAAGGACCCGATCGCCGCAGTCGCCAGGGCCGCAGCCCCGCGGCCGCGCTTGGCCATCTTGTTGCCCTCCAGCGCCGTGATCATGGAGCCGGATTCGCCCGGCGTGTTGATCAGGATGGAGGTGGTGGAGCCGCCATACATCGCCCCGTAGAATACTCCGGCGAAGATGATGAAGGCCGCGGTGGGCGACAGCGTCACCGTCACCGGCATCAGCAGGGTGATGGTCAGCGCCGGCCCGATCCCCGGCAGCACGCCCACGGCGGTGCCGAGGATGCAGCCGACCAGCGCCCACATCAGGTTCATCGGCTGGATGGCCACCGCGAAGCCATGCAGCAGCGCGTCGAAAATTTCCATCAGCGCCCCGCCGGCGGAAAGAATGGCCCAAGCTGCACGCCGAGCTTGGTAAACGCAAACCACGTCGTCCCGGCCACCAGCAGCCCAATCACGATATCAGGCACCACCCGGCGCGAGCCATAGGCGCGGGTGACGCAGGCATAGGCCAGCCCGCCCGCCAGCGGGAAGCCGATCCAGCCGATCAGCCCGACCGGCAGGAAAACCCCGGCCCCGGCGAGCAGCAGTCCGGACCAGGAGACGGGTGCGGCGGCATCCGCCCCCTCCGTCTCCTCAGGTGCGAAGTCCACGCCACGGGCGACCTGCACCAGCAGTACCGCTGCCAGGACCGCCAGCGCCACCCCGATGGCGAGCACGAAAAACCCTGGCCCCACCCCGCCATAGAGCTGGGTGATGGGCAGGTCGAAGCCCTCCGCAATCAGAACCGCCGCTAGTCCTCCGACCAGCAGCGGCAGCAGCCAGGGCCGGGCGCCCGGCGCGCGGGCGCCCGCCCCACTCACTTCACCAGGCCCATTTCCGTCAGGATCGGCCGGATGCGCGCGTTCTCGGCCTCCATGAACGCGCCGAAGGCAGCCCCGCCGAGGAAGGCGCTCTCAAGCCCGGTCTTCGCCAGTTCGGCCTTCCACTCGGCCGTCGCCGCCATCTTCTCGATCCGCTCAACCCAGACCTTCTGCGCCGCGGCCGGCATGCCGGGGGCGCCGACGATGCCGCGCCAGTTGCCCATGGCAACATCCACGCCGGATTCCTTCAGCGTCGGCACATCGATGCCGGGCAGACGCTCCGGCGAGGTGACCGCGATCACCCGCACCCGGCCGGCGTCCGACAGCGCCTTGAGCTCGGAGGCACCCTGGATCGCCACCACCAGCTTGCCGCCGGCAAGCTGGGTCATCGCCTCCCCGCCGCTGGCATAGGGGATGTAGTTGATCCGCGCCGGCTCCACGCCGGCCGCCTTGGCGATCAGGCCCGCTATGATGTGGTCCACACCGCCCGCCGACCCGCCGCCGAACGGCACCGCGCCAGGATTGGCGCGCATCGCGTCGGTCAGGTCCTTCACCGTCTTGATCGGCGAGTTGGTCGGCACCGCCAGCCCGTTGTATTCGAAGGTCAGCCGCGCAACCGGCGTGGTTTCAGCGATCTGCGGGGACCCCTTAGTTACCACGATGGCCCCGAGCAGGATGACGCCCATGCCCATCAGCGCGTTGTCGTTACCCTTGCTGGTGCGGATGAACTCGCCCAGGCCCAGGGTGCCGCCGGCGCCCGGCCGGTTGGTGAACACCGCGCCGTCCTTGTAGAGCCCGAGCTTGTCGAGCATCCCCAGCGTCAGCCGCGTCGTCGTGTCATAGCCGCCGCCAGCGCCGGCGGGCACGAGCACGCGCGCCGGTTCGGCCAGTGCCGCCCCGCCCATCGTCATGGCCAAAGCTGTTGCGATCACGGTCCTGCGAAACATGGAGCCCTCCATTTACGTTATCCTTGCACGCGCCGTAACAGGTGCGTCACGAGGGGACAATCTCCCATGTTGTAACAGTCCGCAACACCACCCTTTACCCCGGCAGGCTGAGCTCCTGCTGCACCAGCGAGACCCAGTAGGCGACGCCATAGGGAATCGCCGCATCATTGAAGTTATAGTGCGGCGTGTGCACCCCGTGGGCGAAGCCATCGGCGGCCGTGCCGTTGCCCATGAAGATGAAGGCACCGGGCTTCTGCTGCAGCATGAAGGCGAAGTCCTCGCCGCCGCCGGTGGGCGGCAGGGTCGGGTTCACAGCCGCCTGCCCAACCACGTGCCGGGCGGCGGTCACTGCCGTGTCCGTCTGCTCGTCATGGTTGACCAGCGGCGCGGCAACCCAGTTGAACGCCACCTCCACCCCGGCCCCGTGCAGCTTCGCCAGCCCTTCGGCCAGCTCTGTCACTCGGGTTTCGATGATCTCGCGCACCGGCGCGGAGTAGTGCCGCGCCGTGCCGCCGACGGTCAGCTCCGCCGGCATCACGTTGCAGGACTCGATATTGCCCCCGCCGATATAGCCGACGCTGATCACCGCCGGATCGAAGGCCGAGATGTTGCGCCCGACGATGCTCTGCAGCCCCAGCACGAAATGCGCCTGGACGATCGACAGATCGACCGACAGATGCGGCGTGCTGCCGCCATGCCCGCCGGTGCCGGTGAAGCGCGCGGTGAAGGTGCAGCCGCCGGCCATCGCGCCGCCCTTGCGGATGCCGAACTGGCCCACCGGCATTCCCGGCCGGTTGTGCATCCCATAGACGGCATCGCAGGGAAACCGCTCGAACAGCCCGTCCGCCAGCATCGCCAGCGCACCGCCGCGCCCCTCCTCCGCCGGCTGGAAGATCAGCTGCACGGTGCCGGCGAAGTTGCGGTGCTCCGCCAGATGCCGAGCGGCCCCCAGCAGCATGGTCGTGTGCCCGTCATGCCCGCAGGCATGCATCCGCCCGCTCGACGTCGAGGCATAGTCGAGCCCGGTCTGCTCGACGATCGCCAGCGCATCCATGTCCGCCCGCAGCCCGATCGCCCGCTGGCCCGGCAGGCGGCCGCGGATGGTGCCGACCACGCCGGTGCCGCCCACCCCGGTTGTTGTCTCGATCCCCCAGGCCCGCAGCTTCTCGGCGACGATGGCCGAGGTGCGGTGCTCCTCCAGCCCAAGCTCGGGATGCGCATGGATGTCCCGGCGTATCGCCGTCAGCTCGGGCAGATGGGCTTGGAAAGGGGCGAGGTCGGTCATGGGCAAAAATCCTTCAGGCCGGCGCGAAGGCCGAATCAGGTTCCAGGGGATACAACGGCACCCGCCGGTGGCGATAGGTGAAGGTGGTGAGATCGGCTGTGGTCACGCCAGGCGTCGCCACCCAGATCATCTCCCGCGCAATCGGCTCCATCGCCGGGCGTGGCGAGTGTACCCCCTTGGCGATGACGATCTTGATGTCCAGCGGCTCGATGCCCAGCGAGCGGAACTGCATGAGGCTCATCGATCCGCCCGGCAGGCTGGCCAGCACCAGCGTGAGCCCGTCATCCGTCCGCACCGCCGCACTCGGGCCGTCGTTGAAGAAGCGGAAGCCGCCATGCGTCGGCCCCGTCTCCTCATACCGCCCGTCAGACAGGGCGGTGACGACACCGGCGATCGGGAAGGGCGCGCCGTGCTGCCCATCCGTCTTGCCGCCGACCTCCAGGCTCACCCGCCCGCCGATCCCCGCCGCCCGGCAGGCCTGCACCGCCGCGGGATCGCACACCGCCTGCAACAGCCCAGAAATCCCAAGCCGGCGGGCGGCATGCAGAAGATGGGTCGAATCCGCCGGGCTGCCGCCGCCCACATTGTCGCCCACGTCGAACAGCACCACCGGCCCCTCGGCCGCCGCATCCGCCCGCAGCAACGCCTCGTCGATCGGCGTGCCGCCGGTATTCAGCGCCACCCGCATCGCCCAGGCGTCGTCGGCCAGCCGCTGCACGATCTCCTCGGCCAGCGCCTGATCATTGTCCGTCACCGCGATGAACGACATCCCCATCTCCGCCACATCGGCGTAAGGGTAGCCCTCGACGATGCTGAGGCTCAGCACCCCCGGCCGCCGCCGCAGCGGTCCGGCCAGCCGCAGCAGATCGGACATCGGCCGGTCGGACGTGCCGTGGTTGAGGATGTTGACGATCAGCGGCGGCATGGCAATCGCGCTCGTCGGCCTTATCTCGCCACGCACGGCGCGGATGGTCAGCCGCGCGCACAGCAGCGCCTGCTCATAGGCGTCCAGATGCGGCGTCGTCTGATACACCGTGGTGATCGTGGCATTCTCCACCATCTGGCGGGAGATGTTGCCGTGCATGTCCAGCGCCAGCCCGATCGGCACATCCGGCCCGACCAACTCGCGCACCCGGCGCACATACTCCCCATCCGCATCCGGCCATGTCTCGGAGACCGCCGCGCCGTGCTGCGGCAGCAGCACCGCGTCCCACGGCCCGTTGTCGCGCAATGCGGTGATCAGCCGCTCCATGATGTGCGCGCTCGCCTCATGGGTCATCGCCCCCATCGGCGTCAGGCGCGTGAACACCAGCGGCACCAGCTCCACGTCCGGATCCTCCGCGCAGGCGGCGAAGAAACCCGCAAGCGTGGACTGCGAGGTCGCGTATTCCGCCCGGATGGCCTCGCCCTCCAGAATGCCCGATGCCCGCCACTTGTCGAGGCTGGCCGGCACCGAGGAGAAGGTGTTCGATTCGTGCTGGAAGCCGGCCGTGGCGATGCGGATCATGACATGGACCTCTTTTGCGCTGGCACGCAGCCTGCCGCAGGACCGATTGCGGCTCAAGCCGTCTTGCCGCTGCGGTTCGCCGCGCGCTAGGCTGACTGCAAATCAAAAGGGGTTGGCATCATGTCGGACCAGGAATCGGACCTCCCGCATTCCCTCGCTGAGATTGTTCCCAACGACCTGGCCCGGCGCAGCCTGCTGCGCCTCGCCATCGCCGGCCTCGCCGCCGGCGCCACCCCTGCCTTCGCCCAGCCCGCCCCCAAGCGCGGCGGCCGGCTGACCATCGGCGCGGATGCCGACCCGATCGGCCTGGACCCGGTGACCCTGACGGCGTTCTCCTCCTACGATTTCACTGCGCTGCTCTATTCCGGCCTGCTGCGCTGGAACGCCGACATGAAGGTGGAGCCCGACCTCGCCACCGGCTTCGAGCAGCCGAACGACACCACCTACATCTTCAAGCTGCGCAGCGGCGTCACCTTCCACAACGGCCAGAAGTTCGATGCGGAGGACGTGAAGCACACGTTCGACCGGATCCTGAACCCGGCCAGCGCCAGCCCGAACGCCACGATCTTCGCCAGCATTAAATCAGTCACCGTGGTCGACCCGCTGACCGTGCGGTTCGAATTGAACGCGCCGAACGCCGCCTTCCTCAGCTACATGGCAACCAACCCGAACGGCGTGATCGTACCGCGGGGTGTGGAGGGGCTGGCCACGAAGCCTGTCGGCACCGGGCCGTTCATCTTCGAATCCTACGAACCGAACCAGCAGTTCACCCTCAAGCGCAATCCCAACTACTACGAGCCGGGCCAGCCCTACCTCGACACGGTGGTGTTCCGCTTCTTCAAGGACCAGGCGTCGCTGACCTCGGCCCTGCGCTCCAAGGCGATCGACATGACGTGGTTCAAGGACCCCAAGGTCTCCGCTCAGATCGTGCGCACCTCACCCGACCTCGTCTCCGCCCCCGGTAAGACCACGCGCACCTTCCCGGTATGGATGAACCTCAAGGCCAAACCGCTGAACGACGTGCGGGTGCGCCGGGCGCTCAGTCTCGCGACCGACCGCAAGGCCTGCCTGGAGACGGTGCTCGGCGGCTCCGGCAAGGTCGGCGCCATGGTCCCCGAAAGCCATGTCGGCGGCTATGACGGCGTCAGCGAGATGCCTTTCTACAAGACGGATATCGCCGGCGCGAAAAAGCTGCTGGCCGAGGCCGGCTACCCCGGCGGCATCGACCTCGGCGACTACATCTGCGTCGCCGCCAATCCGCTGGATGTCGCCTGCGCCCAGATCCTGCAGCAGCAGTGGGCTGAGGCCGGCATCAAGGTTGCCATCAAGCCGATGGAAACCGCACCGCTGATCGCCTTGTGGCTGAAGGGCGAATTCCCCACCCTGCTCTCGATCGCGCTGAGCTGGAGCCCGGACCCGGATGCGATCCTCTCGCGCATCCTCTCCACCAGCGCCTCCGGCAAGGCGTTCGGGATGGCGGATACCGAGCTGGACACGATGATCATCCAGGCCCGCACCATCCTCGACCGCCCCAAGCGGGCGGCGGCCTATCTGGACATCCAGAAGCGCATCGCCGATCAGGCCTATGTGCTGGACATCTACCAGTATCCGCTCCGCTGGGAGGCCTGGTGGAACTACGCGAAGGGCTACCAGCCGCTGGCAGCGAACATCCGCACCTTCGTCCGCACCACCTGGGTCGACAAATAGCGCGTCAGCACCTGGGCGACGCCCATGCTCCGCATGGTGCTGACGCGGCTCGGCCTCACGCTGCCCATTCTGCTGGGCGTGTCGCTGATCGCCTTCATGCTGATGCGCGCCCTGCCGGGGGATTTCGCCCAGGCCTCGGCAGGCACGACCTCGATCACGCCGGAGGCGCTGGAGACGATCCGCCGCAATCTCGGCCTCGACCGCCCGGTCTGGCAGCAATACCTGTCCTGGCTGGGCGGGGTGCTGACCGGCGATCTCGGCACCTCCTTCGTCACCAAGCGCCCGGTGCTGCGCGAGCTGCTGCCGCGCCTGGCGGTAACGGCGGAGCTGACGGCAATGGCCGGCCTGCTGGCGCTGGCCATGGGGGCCGCCACCGGCCTCGCCTCCGCCCGGCTGCGCGGCAGCGTGGATTGGGTGGTGCGCTGCTGGAACAGCCTGCTGCTGGCGGTGCCCAACTTCGTCATCGGCACGCTGATCGTCCTGCTGTTCGGCCTGTATTTCCCGACCGTCGGCATCTTCAACTATGTCAGCTTCGCCACCGACCCGTGGGCCAACCTCACCAGCCTGCTGCTGCCGGCGATCTCGCTGGCGCTGACCATCTCGGTCACGATCTCCGAGAACACCCGCGCCGCGGTGCTGGAAGTCTCCAGCCAGGACTATGTGATGGTCGCCAAGGCCAAGGGCCTGCGCCGCGGCACCATCCTCGGCCACTACCTCGTCCGCAACGCGCTCACGCCGGTGATCACCGTCACCGGCCTGCAGCTCGCCGCCCTGCTCGGCGGCTCGATCCTGATCGAGACGATCTTCACCATCCCCGGCATGGGCCAGTACCTGTTCGACTCCATCGGCACCCGCGACTACCCGGCGATCCAGGCCATCGTTCTGGTCGCCGCCACCATCGTGCTGCTGATGAATGTGCTGGTCGATATCGCCTACGCACGGGTGGACGCGCGGGTGTCCTATGACTGAGCTCTCCCGCGGCCGGCTGCTGGTGGGCATCGGGCTGGCGATGCTGGCGCTGCTGCTCGCCCTCATGCTGTTCGGCCCGCTGATCGCGCCCTACAGCCCGTCGAAAACCTCGCCCGGCTCGCTCGCCGGCCCCACCGCGGCGCACTGGCTCGGCACCGATTCCATCGGCCGGGACGTGCTGAGCCGGCTGATCATCGGCGGGCGGGACACGCTGACGATCACCTTCTCCGCCGTGGCCATCGCGCTCGCGGCCGGCCTCGTGCTGGGCCTGACCTCCGGCTATGTCGGCGGGCGCGTCGATCTGGTGATCATGCGGGTGCTGGACGTCGTGTTCGCCTTCCCCGTCTTCCTGCTGGCCATCGCCGTGGTCGCCGCCCTCGGCCCGACCATCCGCAACCTGATCCTGACCATCGCCATCGTCTATACGCCCGCCCTCGCCCGCGTCGTCCGCGGCCCGGTGCTGAGCGTCAAACGCTGGGACCATGTGGAGGCCGCGCGCAGCGTCGGCATCGGCGAGTTCACCATCGCCGTGCGCCACGTGCTGCCGCTCGTCGTCTCCCCCATTCTGGTGCAGACCAGCCTGATCCTGGCCAACACCATCTTCACCGTCACCGCCCTCTCCTTCCTCGGCCTCGGCCCGCCGCCGCCGGACCCGAACTGGGGCAGCATGCTCGCCGAAGCCCGGCAGTTCATGGAGCTCGCCCCGCTGACGGTCATCGGCCCGGCGGTAGCGATCATCTTCGCGTCCCTCACCTTCGTCGTGCTGGCCAACGGCCTGCGCGAGCTGCTCGACGTCGGCAGCCGCTGATGCTGCAGGTCGAAAACCTCACGGCCCGGTTCCGCGGCGGCCCCCCCGTCGTGAAGGGCATCTCCTTCGCCATCGCCCCCGGCGAGGCGGTCGGCTTCGTCGGCGAATCCGGCTGCGGCAAGTCCGTCACCGCCCGCGCCATCCTGCGCCTGGCGCCGGAGGGCTCGCCCGTCGCCTGGGGCGGGCGCATCCTGTTCCACGGCCAGGACCTGCTGGCGCTCGACGAAGCGGCCATGCGCGACACCCGCGGCAAACGCATCGCCATGGTCTTCCAGGACCCGATGTCCTCGCTCAACCCCGTCCTCTCCGTCGGCGCCCAGATCGACGACATGCTCGCCCGCCACCTCGGCCTCTCCCGCCGCGCCGCCCGCGCCCGCACCATCGAACTGCTCGACCTCGTCGGCATCCGCGACCCCGCCCACCGCGCCGACGACCACCCCCATCAGTTCTCCGGCGGCATGCGCCAGCGCGTGCTGATCGCCATCGCCGTCTCCTGCCAGCCCGACCTGCTGATCGCCGATGAACCCACCACCGCGCTGGACGTCACCGTGCAGGCGCAGATCCTGCGCCTGCTGCTGCGCCTGCGCCGCGAGCTGGGGATGGCGCTGATGCTGATCACCCACGACTTCGGCGTCATCGCCGGCATGGTCGAGCGCGTGCACGTGATGCACGCCGGCGAGATCGTCGAATCCGGCGAGGCCGACCACCTCTTCGCCGCCCCCACGCATCCTTACACCAAGGCCCTCCTCGCCGCGGTCCCCCGGCTGTGAGCGCCCTGCTCGACGTCCGCGACCTGCGCGTCGATTTCCCCGCCCGCCGCGGCCGCCCGCCGGTGCGCGCGGTGGACGACGTCTCCTTCACCCTCGCCCCCGGCGAAACCCTCGGCCTGGTCGGCGAATCCGGCTCCGGCAAAACCACCACCGGCCGCGCCATCCTGCAGCTGCAACCCGCCCGCGGCAGCGTGAAGCTGCTGGGCCGCGAGCTCGTCGGCATGCCGCCAGCCGAGCTGCGCACGATGCGCCGGCATATGCAGCTGGTGCAGCAGAACCCCTATTCCAGCCTGCACCCGCGGATGAAGGTCGCCGACATCCTCGCCGAACCGCTCGCCGTCCACCGCTCGGTCCCCCGCGCGCGCATGGCCGAACGGGTGGCCGAACTGATGACCCTCGTCGGCATGGATCCCGGCCTCGTCGGCCGCTACCCGCACGAATTCTCCGGCGGCCAGCGCCAGCGCATCGTCATCGCCCGCGCCCTGGCAGTGAACCCGGATTTCGTCGTCTGCGACGAGCCGGTCTCAGCGCTGGACGTGCGAACCCAGGCACAGATCGTGGATCTGCTGCACAGCCTGCAACAGCGGCTCGGCCTGTCCTACCTGTTCATCGCCCACGACCTCGCCATCGTCCGCGCCGTCGCGCATCGGGTGGCAGTGATGTACGGCGGCCGTATCGTCGAACTCGGCAGCGCCGCCCAGGTCTACGGCGCACCCGCCCACCCCTACACCCGCAACCTGCTGGACTCGGTGCCCATCCCCGACCCCGCCCGCCAACGCGCCAAACTTGCCGAAGCCGCCTCCGACCCCGACTTCCGCACCGAACGCCCCTGCACCGAAAACCACACCGCCACGGGCACAGCCGCCTGGCACGAGGTCAGCCCGGGTCATTTTGTTTCGTGCCGGTTCTGGCCGGCGGGGCAGGATTGAGGAAGGCAAGGAAGTCTTCTTTTTGTGAACAAAAAGAAGCAAAAAACTTTATCGGCTGGCGCTCGGCTTCGGCGACAGGAGTGGTTCCTTGCGCGGGCGGATTTTATGGCTTCGCCGGTTTTTCAACCGCCTACCCGACTCATCGGCGAAGCCATCAAACCCCACGCCGCCAAGACCGATCGCAGCGCCAAGGTCGCAACCCAACGAACAAAAGTTTTTTGCTTCTCTTTTTTAAAAAAGGAAGACTTTTCCTCCCGCCTGCCTCGCCTACGCTTCAGCTCGCGTAGTCGTCGCCTTCCTTGTCGAGGATGCGGCGCCAGGAGTTCAGGTGCATCCGCGCGTCCACCTTGTCGCCCCACGGCCCGTTGTAACGCCGGCGCATCCGCTCCGGCAGCCGGCGCAGCGGCTGTCCGGTGCTCATCGCGGTCACCTGGTACATCGCCGTGCGTTCGGCCGAGTGGCACTCGTCGAACGCCTCCTCCACCGTGGCCCCCACCACCGTGACCCCGTGGCTGGCCATGATCATGATGGTCTTGTTGCCCAGCAGGTCGGCGATGCGATCGCCTTCGCTGATGTCGCCCACCGGCTCGTCGCCTTGGGTGTCCACCACGATGCGGTCGTTCAGCATCAGGTTGTTGTGGTGCGCCAGCGCAATCTCGGGATTCTGCAGCATCGAGATGGCGGTGAGGTATTGCGGATGCACATGCACCACACAGGCCGCCGCCGGGTTGCGCAGGTGGATGCGCGCGTGGATGTGGAACGCCACCTTGCGCAGTTCGCCGTCGCCGCGCAGCACATTGCCGTCGAGATCGCAGACGATGAGGGAGGAGGCGGTCAGTTCCTCGAAGCGCCAGCCGCGCGGGTTGATGAGGAAGGTGGGTTTCTCATCCTCGGTGCGCTTGGGCAGCATCAGCGAGTTGTGGTTGCCGATCTGCTCGTTCCAGCCAAGCCGGGCGCTGACCCGGAACACGGCGGCCATGTCGCAGCGCAGGCGCCACTCCTCGGCTTCGGCTTCACTATTGGTCAGGGACTTCAACACGGCGGACATGGCGCGCTCCCGACAGGAATGATGGTGAGATGATCGTGCGCCGGGAATTACGTCTTGCCAAGATGCGCGCCCGGTCGCAGCATCGCGCAAAGCTGAGAAAAAGGGGAAAACCGATGCTGCGCCGCCGCACATTCAATGCCGGCCTTCTCGCCTCCACTGCCGCCGCAAGCCTGCCGATGCCTGCCCTCGCCCAGGGCAAGAAGGGCGGCGACATCATCATCGCCCAGCAGGCGCAGCCGCCGACGCTGGATGCGATGACCACCACCGCCCAGGCCGCGCGCAACATCTCGCTGCACATGTTCGAAAGCCTCTACACCCGCGATGAGGGCGCCAACCCGCGCCCCGACCTCGCCGAGGGTGTGGATATCGCCGCTGACGGCATGAGCTACACCTTCAAGCTGCGCAGCGGCGTGAAGTTCCACAACGGCAAGACCATGACGTCCGCGGACGTCAAAGCGAGCTTCGAGCGCTACGCCAAGCTCGGCGGCTCAGGCGATGTGCTGAAGTCCGTTGCCGCCTATGAGGCGCCGAACCCTTCGACCGTCGTGCTGAAGATGGCCAACATCTTCCCCGGCCTGATTGAGGCGATCAGCAGCCCGCGCGCCCCCTTCGTCGTCCTGCCGGAGGAAGAGGCCGGCAAGGGCCTCAACCAGGCGGCGATGATCGGCACCGGCCCGTTCCGCTTCGTCGAATACCGCGGCGACAGCCACGCCAAGATCGCACGGTTCGACGGCTATTCGCAGAACATGAACTACGACAAGCGCGACGGCTTCGCCGGCCGCAAGACCGCCTATTTCGACACGGTGACCTTCCGCTTCATGCCTGAAGGCGGCGCCCGCACCGCTGGCCTGCAAACCGGCGAACTGCATGTGCTGGAGGCGCTCGACGTCGCCGCCGCCAAGCGCCTTAAGGATGACAAGGGCATCCGCACCTATGAGATGATGCCCTGGGCGTTCCAGACCCTGATGCTCAACAACAACTGGGGCCTGACCGCCAACGTCGATATCCGTCGCGCCATCCAGGCGGCGCTCGATCTAGAGGAGATCATGGCGATCGCGACGGACGGCCTGTATCGCCTCAACCCGTCCTGGCAGTACCCCGGCACCAACTACTACCCGGGCATCGACGGGCTGGCGGCGCTGACCAAGCAGGACCAGGCGAAAGCCAAGATGTTGCTGCAGAAGGCAGGCTATGCCGGCGAGGAACTGCAGGTCGTCGCCGACACCGCCTTCCGCAACCATCTCGACGCCGGCACGGTCGCCGCCGAACAGCTGCGCGCGATCGGCATGAAGGTGAAGCTCTCGACGATGGACTGGCCGACGGTGATGGCCACCCGCACCAAGCCGGAGGGCTGGAACCTTTGGCCGCTCGGCATGGGCATCGAGCCGTATGAGGGGCCCTATAACGTCGTCGGCTTCTTCGCCGGCCGGCAGACCGTGCAGATCAAGCAGGACCCGGTGATCGAGGACTGCAACGCGCGTCTGGCCAGCAAGCTGAAGCTGGAAGACCGCCAGCAGGCCGTGAAGGACTTCCAGGCCCGCCTGTATGACCAGGCGATCGCCATCAAGGCGGGTGACTTCGGCATCGTGCAGGCCACCCGCTCGAACGTCGTCAACTACGCGCCGTACCGCATCCCCCGCATGTGGGATTGCTGGTTTGCCTGAGCCGAGCCGGCCGCTCCCGCTTGGGGCCGGGCGTCGCCATCGCCCGGCCCCAACGGAAGCCTCTTGCCTTCCCCTCACCCGCCCCGGCTAACCCATGCTGCGCATCATCCTCTGGCGCCTGATGGCCGCCGTGCCGGTTCTGTTCGTCGTCTCGCTCGTCTCCTTCGGCCTGACGCTGCTTGTCCCTGGCGACATCGCCATGGAGATGGCCGGCAGCACGGCCACGGCCGCCGAGGTCGCGCGGCTGCGCACCACCCTCGGCCTCGACCAGCCGCCGCTGACGCGGATGCTCGCGTGGTATGCCAGCCTTGCCCAGGGCGACCTCGGCCGCTCCGTGCTGCTGAACCAGGGCGTGGCTGCAGCGATCATCGAGCGTCTGCCGGTCACCCTTTCGCTCGCGTTCCTCGGCCTGGGCATGGCCTGCCTGCTGGGCATTCCCGCCGGCCTGCTGGCGGCGGCCAAGGCGCATCGCTGGCCGGATCAGGCGACGATGGGCGCCTCGCTGATCGGGCTTTCGCTGCCGGATTTCTGGCTTGGGCTCATGCTGATCTGGGTGCTCGGCGTGCAGTTGCACTGGCTTCCCACGGGCGGCTTCATCGCCTTCAGCACCGATCCCGTCGGCTGGGCGCGCAGCATCATCATGCCCGCCAGCGCGCTCGCTTTGACCCAGCTCGGCCCGATCGCGCGGATGACCCGCTCGGCCGCGCTTGAGGTCGCCAACAGCGACTTCATCCGCACTGCGCGGGCGAAGGGCCTGACCGAACAGCGCGTCTTCTCCCGCCACGTGCTCGCCGCCTCGCTCGTGCCGATCCTGACGGTCGCCGGTATCGGCTTCGGCCTGTCGCTCGGCGGGGCTTTGGTGATCGAGCAGGTGTTCAGCCTGCCCGGCGTCGGCCGACTCGTCATCGGCTCGGTGCTGCGGCGGGATTGGCCGGTGATCCAGGGCGGGCTGCTGATGACCGCCTTTGTTTTCGTCGCGGTCAATCTGATCGTAGATATCCTCTACCTCTGGGCTGATCCGCGCCTGCGAGAGGAGCGATGATTTCTCTCCTCAAGCGCCGCCCCTTCGCGATCGGCCTCTCCCTCGTCGGCACCATCATCGTCGCCGCCCTGCTGGCCGACCTGCTCTCCCCCTTCGATCCGGTGAAGAACAACTACCGCTACCGTCTGGGCTCCCCGAACGACATCTACATGCTCGGCACCGACCGCTACGGCCGGGACGTGCTGAGCCGTATCCTGCACGGCGCGCGTGTGTCTCTGCGGATCGGTCTCGCGGTCGCTGTCGTCTCCGGCCTCGCCGGTGCGCTCGTCGGGCTCGTCGCCGGCTGGTGGCGGCCGCTGGATGGGTGGCTGATGCGGGTGATGGACGGGCTGATGGCCTTCCCCGGCCTGCTGCTCGCCATCGCGCTTGCTGCCACGCTCGGCCCCAGCGAGGTGACCGTCGTCGTCGCGCTGACCGTCGCCTATGCGCCGCGCACCGCGCGGGTGATGCGCGGGGCCGTGCTGGTAGCCCGGGCGCAGGACTATGTGGAAGCTGCCCGTGCCACCGGCGCCGGCACCGCGCGCATTCTCTGGCACCACGTCATTCCCGCCTGCGCCGCGCCGCTGGCGGTGCAGCAGACCTATATCTTCGCGGTGGCGATCCTCGCCGAGGCTGTGTTGAGCTTCATCGGTGTCGGCCCGCCACCGCCGCAGCCGACGTTGGGGGCCATCATCGCCGATGGGCGCGACAATATGGTCGAGGCGCCCTGGGTCATGCTGTGCCCGGGGCTGGCGATCGCCATGATCGTCCTCGGCCTCAACCTGATGGGCGACGGGCTGCGCGATGCGCTGGACCCGCGGATGCGCCGGATGGTGCGCTAGTCTATCCCTCGAAGTGCTGGCGGCCGTAGGCGCCGGGGAAGGCTTCCTCGCGGTAGAGGCCGAGGGCGCGGATCACCGGCTGGTCGTTGAACTGGAACAGGCAGGCGTCATCGGTGCCGGAGCCGTTGACGTGCTCGTGCCACGTCCAGGAAGGGACGACGAAGATGTCGCGTTCGGACCAGGCGAAGCGCTGGCCGCCGATCACCGACCAGCCGGAGCCCTTCGCGCATTGATAGACGGTGCTGCCGGTATGGCGGTGGGCGCGGGTGTGCTCGCCGGGCGGGAGGAGCTGCATGGCAGCCCCGATGGTCTGCATCACCGGGCCGCCGGTGGCCGGGTTCACGTAGTTGAGGATCGCACCGTCGAACGGGGAGCCGCCGCCGCTGGCGGCATAGGCGCAGAGGGCGCGGTAGGTTGGCTCCCACTCGTATTTCAGCAGCGGGGTATGGCCGCGCGCCCAGGCGCCGGAGGCGGGCAGCAGGCCGGGGCCGCCGAAGGCCGCCGAGGTGTCGTCCACCGGGTGGGTGATCGGCTGGGTGAGGTCGGGGTGGACTTCGAAGAAGTTGGCCTCGAGCGCGTTGACCAGCGGGATGTCCAGCCCGTCCTGCCAGATGCAGGTCGAGCCCTCGGCGGCGACGCCGTGTTCGTGCCAGGTGCCGTTGGGGGTGACGACGAAGTCGTTGCGGCCGAGCGTGACCTTGTGGCCGTCCACGATCGTATAGGCGCCGGTGCCTTCCATGATGAAGCGCAGCGCCGAGGTGGAGTGGCGATGGGCGGAGGCGCGCTCGCCGGGGTTCATCACCTGCAGGCCGGTGTAGAGCCAGCCCACTGCGGCGGCGACGTCGCGCCGGCCGGGGTTGGTGAGATAGACGACGCGGCGGCCGGCGCGATCCGGCGTGACCAGATCGAGCGAGCGCAGCACGTGCGGGCGCAGTTCGGCGTAGCGCCAGAGCATGGCGGCGGAGCTGGAGACGGGCTCCCAGGGTTCGATCGAGTTGGCGACAGTCCAGAGGGCACCAGCATCGAGGCGGGCGATCTCGGCGTAGTAGGCGGTGAGTTCGGGAGTGTCCTCGACGTTGGCGCGCCCGGGGATGTCTTCGCGCATGGCTCTATCCTTCTGCATGGGGGGACTATCCCGCGCCGACGCTCCGCTGTCACCCGCCGAGTTGCCAAGCGGGGTGGGATGCCGGAAAGCTTGATCGATCAGATGGGGGGCGGACATGGACTTGCAGGCGGAATACGACAACGGCGCCAAGGTGCCCGAGTATCCGGCGATCGCGGCGGGGTGGGAACGCGCGGCAGCGGAATTCCGGGTGGGGCATCCGCATTCTGCTCTCGCGGTGGCCTATGGGCCGAGCGAGCGGCAGGCGATGGATATCTTCCGGCCTGGGCCAGGGGAGGCGCATCCGGTCGCGGTGTTCATCCATGGCGGCTACTGGCAGCGGGCGCACCGGCATCTGTTCAGCCACTTCGCGCGGGGGATGCTGGCGCATGGGGTGGCGGTGGCGATGCCGAGCTATGACCTGTGCCCGCAGGTCTCGATGGCCACCATTGTCGATCAGGCGCGGGCGGCGGTGGATTTCGTCACCGCCCGGACCGGGGGGAAGCCGCTGGTGATGGGGCATTCGGCCGGGGGGCATCTGACTGCAATGGTGTTGGCGAACGGGGGGGCGCGGGCCGGGCTTTCGATCAGCGGCTTGTTCGACCTGCCGCCGTTGCTGGCGACGACGGTGGCGGGGCCGCTGGGGATGGATGCGGCGGAGGCGCGGCGGCTGTCGCCGTTGTTCCTGCCGTCGCCCGGCCTGCC
>CAMCJI010000064.1 GCA_945874805.1 Asaia bogorensis
AGCCGCTCGACGGGGCGCTGGTGGAGCAGCTGGCACGGCATCACGAGGTGCTGGTGACGATCGAAGATGGCAGCATGTGCGGCTTTGCGGCCATGGTGATGCAGCATCTGGCCTGGGCAGGGCTGTTCGACCGCGGGCTGAAATTCCGCCCGATGGTGCTGCCGGACCGCTTCATCGACCACGACAGCCAGGCCAAGCAACTCATCGACGCCGGACTGACCGCCAAGGATATCGTCGAGACCGTGCTCAAGGCGCGGGGGTGACTTGGCCAAGCTGCGCGTCGATCAACTGCTGGTCGATCGCGGGCTGGTGGAGAGCCGGAGCCGGGCGCAGGCGCTGATCCTGGCCGGCCGGGTGTTCGCCGGCACGAAGCGGGTGGACAAGCCGGGCACCGCCATTTCGGACGATCAGCCGCTGGAAGTGCGGGGCAACGACCATCCCTGGGTTTCGCGCGGGGGGGTGAAGCTGGCGCACGCGCTGGCGCATTTCGGGTTGTCCCCGGCGGGGCTGGTGTGCCTGGATATCGGCGCCTCGACCGGCGGGTTTACCGATGTGCTGCTGACGGAGGGCGCTGAGCGGGTGCATGCCATCGATGTCGGGCACGGGCAGTTGGCGTGGAAGCTGCGCAGCGATCCGCGCGTTGTGGTGCATGAGAAGACCAATGCGCGGCATCTCACCGCCGATGTGGTGGGCGAGCCGGCGGGGGCGCTGGTGTGCGATGCCAGTTTCATCGGCCTGTCCACCGTGCTGCCGGCCCCCTTGGCGCTGTGCGCGCCGGGGGCCTGGGCGGTGGCGCTGATCAAGCCGCAATTCGAGGCGGGGCCGGCGCTGGTGGGCAAGGGCGGGGTGGTGCGCGACCCCGAGGTTCACATGATGGTCTGCGATCGCGTGGTGGCGTGGTGGAGCGGTCTGCCCGGGTGGGCGGTGCTGGGGGTGGAGCCCAGCCCGATCACCGGGCCGGAGGGGAACCGGGAGTTTCTCATCGCGGCGCGGCGGGGAAGCTGAGAGTTGGAAAGGGTCTTCTTTTTTAAAAAAAGAAGACGCTTCCTTCAACAGCCGGGATCGGGCAGGGCCAGTTCCTTGATCAGGCCGCGCATGACGAATTCGCCGAAATCCATCGAGAGTTCGTCGGCCACGCCGTTGTCCCAGTAGCGCATGCCGACCTCGTAGTCCGGCTGCTGGGTGCCGCTCTCGCGGTCGAAGAAGGCGATGCGGACGCGGCCGCTGGGCAGCGCGTCGAGCAGCTTCCACTTGCCGGGCTGCGGGGCGTTCCAGTTGGCGATGGCCACCGTGCTGTCCTGGCCGCCGCTGGCCGACGTGCCGTCGAACAGCGGGATGGCGAGGAACTTCTTGCCGTCCTTGGCGGCGGCGATCAGGGCGGCGGTGTGGGCCATGGGGAACAGGGTGCCGGCCGGGAGGTCCTTCGTGTCCTGCTCGCCGCTGGTGTAGCGCACGCGGCCGCCGCCGCCGGGGCCGTCCAGCACCGCCTCGCCGGCGAGTTCGGAGGTGACGGCGTCGTCCGTGGTCTGGCGCAGGCGGAAGCGTAGGCGCAATCCGTCCTTGCTCTCCCACGTCGTGTAGTCGGACAGCATGTCGATGTCCTGGCCGTCGCGGCTGGTGATGGTCAGGCGCAGGCGCTGGCGGGTGGCCCAGGCGTCGCAGGCGTCGGTGACCTCATAGGCCATGCCGCCATTGGCGGCCGTGACGTCGCCGCGGGCGGATTGCAGGCTGAGATCGTAGAAGGCCTTGTGCCCGGCCAGGTCCTGAGCCTGTGCCGCCACGGTGAAGCCCAAGGAAACGGCGACCGCAAGGGTCCAACGGCGCATGCGCAACACTCCGACAAGAACCTGGAAGATAGGGAGGGAGAGGGTGATGCGCCAGTGTCGCTTCGTTCACATGGCGAACGGGTCAGGGAGGGAAGGGCAGAGTCTGCTTTTTGTGAAAAAAAGAAGCAAAAAAACTTTGTTCGTTGGGTTGGGGGTGGCTCGCGGAGATGGGGCGTGTCGGTGGGGGATTTATTGGCTTCGCCGCTGAGACGGATAGGGGGTGGAAAACTGGCGAAGCCAAGAAATCAGCCGCCGTGAAGCACCAAGTCGGCGACGAAAGCAGTCCTCAAACGGACAAAGTTTTTTTGCTTCTTTTTGTTCACAAAAAGAAGACTCTTGCCTGCCCGCAACTCAGACGTTGAACCGAAACAGCAGCACGTCGCCGTCCTTGACCACGTATTCTTTGCCTTCGATGCGGAGTTTGCCCGCTTCGCGGGCGCCGGCCTCGCCTTTGAGGGCGACGTAGTCTTCGTAGGCGACGGTTTCGCAGGCGATGAAGCCGCGTTCGAAGTCGCCGTGGATGACGCCGGCAGCACCTGGGGCTTTGGTGCCTTTGATGATCGTCCAGGCGCGGGCTTCTTTCGGCCCGCAGGTGAAGTAGGTGATCAGGCCGAGCAGGCCGTAGCCGGCGCGAATGACGCGGTCGAGGCCGCTGTCGGCCAGGCCGAGGCCTTCGAGGAATTCGGCGCGGTCGGCTTCGGGAAGTTGGCTGACTTCCGCCTCGATGGCGGCGGAGACGATGACGACGGCGGCCCCTTCGGCGGCGGCGCGTTCGGCGACGCGGGCGGAGAAGGCGTTGCCGGTGGCGGCCGCGGCTTCCTCGACATTGCAGACGTAGAGGACGGGCTTGGAGGTCATCAGGTTGAGGCGGCGCGCGGCTTCGACGTCGGCGGGGGCGATGGCGGTGCGGGCGGGGCGGCCTTCGGTGAGGGCGGCCAGGATGGGTTCGATGAGGGCGGCTTGGGCGGCACTTTCCTTGTCGCCGCCGCGGGCTTTCTTCTGCAGGTTGGGCAGGCGCTTTTCCAGGCTGTCGAGGTCGGCGAGCATCAGCTCGGTCTCGACGGTCTCGGCGTCACGGATGGGGTCGATGCTGCCTTCGACATGGGTGATGTCCCCATCCTCGAAGCAGCGCAGCACGTGGACGATGGCGTCCACTTCGCGGATGTTGCCGAGGAATTGGTTGCCCAGGCCCTCGCCCTGGCTGGCGCCGCGGACGAGGCCGGCGATGTCGACGAATTCCAGGCTGGTGGGGACGGTTTTCTGCGATTTGCCGATCTTGGTCAGCATGTCCAGCCGCGGGTCCGGCACGGCGACGCGGCCGACGTTGGGCTCGATGGTGCAGAACGGATAGTTCGCTGCCTGGGCCGCCGCGGTGGCGGTCAGCGCGTTGAACAGGGTGGACTTGCCGACATTTGGCAGGCCGACGATGCCGCAGTTGAAACCCATTATCGCGTCTCCTGTGTGACGAGCGCCACGCGTGTCATGAAATCCTCGGGCTTGCCGGCCGCGAGCAGGGGGGCCTCGTCGGCGACGGCGTCGAGGAGGGCGATCAGCCAGTCGCGGTCGGCTTTGGCGAAGTCGCCCAGCACGTGGCCGGTGACGCGCGCCTTGTCGCCGGGATGGCCGATGCCCAGGCGGACGCGCCAGTAGTCTGGCGAGCCGAGCATGCGGTCCATGCTGCGCAGGCCGTTATGGCCGGCAGCGCCGCCGCCGCGCTTGACTCGCACCTTGCCGGGGATGAGGTCGAGTTCGTCGTAGAACACGGTGATGTCCTCGGGCCGCAGCTTGAAGAAGGCCAGGGCGGGCTGCACGCTTTCGCCCGAGGCGTTCATGTAGGTCATCGGCTTGAGGGCGAGGATCTTCTCGCCGCCGACATGGCCCTCGGCCACCAGTCCCTTGAAGCGCTGCCGCCACGGGGAGAACCCGTGGCGGATCGCGATGGTGTCGATGGCCATGAAGCCGATATTGTGGCGCTGACGGGCCATCCCCGGTTCGGGATTGCCCAGGCCCACCCACAGCTTCACGGCCGCGGGCTACTACTTCTTCTTGGGCGCGGCCGGCTTCGGGGCGGCCTTGGCGGGGGCTGCCTTGGCGGGGGCTGCCTTGGCGGGCGCACCCTTGCCCGGTGCCGCAGCGGCCGCGGCTTCGGCAGGAGCCTCGTTGGACTTGGTGGGCGGGGCGATGGTGGCGATGATGAAATCGCCAGCAATCGCCGGCTTGCTGCCCTCAGTGCCCGCCAGGTTCGACCAGCGGACAGTGCCGTTGATGTCGAGTGCTGCGAGATCGGCCTCGAAATGGTCCGGCACGGCTTCGGGGTCGCAGAGGCATTCGACGCTGTGGCGGACCACGTTCAGCACGCCGCCGCGCTTGATGCCCGGGCTTATGGTGTCGTTCAGGAAGGCGACGTTGACGGCGACGCGCAGCTTCTCGCCGGGGGCGAGGCGCTGGAAATCGACATGTTCGGGCTGGTCGGTCACCGGATGGAACTGCACGGCGCGCATCAGGGCGCGTGTGGTCTCGCCGCCGACCTGCACCTCGTAGAGGCGCGAGGACCAGCCGCCGCGGACCAGTTCCTTCATCACCACTTTCGGGTCGAGCATGATCAAAGCCGGATCAGCCTTTGCCCCATAGATTACACCGGGCACCTTGCCCTGCCGCCGAGTCGCCCGTGCCGCCCCCTTACCTGCACGCCCGCGCGCCTCGGCCTCGATCGTCACAAAATTGGCCATGGTTTGCTCCTATTGAGCGTGATCGTCGCAGGCGGCTTCGCCGGAGACGTGAATCACGCGATTTGGTATCCAACGCAAAAAGCCGGCCTCCAGGGGTGCCGGCGGGCGGGGTATAGCGGGGGGAGGGGCGGGATGCAATCGAGCGCGCGCGCATGTGACTTGCCGGCGGGCGGTGCGCGTGGCACGGATTCAAGGAAACCAGGAGCATGAACATGCAGCATTCGGCACGAATTTTCATCATCGCCGCCATCGCCCTGCCGCTGGTGGCCGGCTGCCAGAACAATGAGCAGGCCGGCACGCTGGTGGGTGCAGGCGGCGGCGCGGTGGCGGGTGGGTTGATCGGCAATGTGATCGGCGGGCGCACCGGGGCGATCATCGGCGCGGCGCTGGGCGGGGTCGCCGGCGGGTTCGCCGGCAGCAAGATCGGCGCCAACCTCGACCAGCGGGACCGCGATCGGGCCGCGGCGGCGACGCAGCAGGCGCTGGCCGCACCCGCGGGCCGGCCGGCGGTGTGGAACTCGGTGGAGAACAAGGGCACCCGCGGCTCGGCGGTGACCACCGCCGTGCAGCGCCAGGCCGGCGGTGGGGAGTGCCGGATGGTCCGCGAGACCGCCTACATCAAGGGCGAGGAAGTGGTGCAGAACCAGCGCTACTGCCAGGGCCGCGATGGCGCCTGGACGGCGGCGACGTGATGCGCGCGCCGGCACTGGCTCTGGCGGCGCTTGCGGCCCTGGCAGCGCCGGCGCAGGCCCAGTTGAACGCGATTTTCGACAAGCTGCCGCCCGACCTCAGCGCCAAGACGATCAGCGCCGCGCCGAACCTGCGCTTCGTGCTGTTGCCCGGCGCGAAGGGCAACACGGTGATCGCCTGGGGCGGCATCGGTCAGGGTGATGCGGTGCGGCTGGGGGCAGCCCTGGCGGCGGCCAAGCCGGTGACGGAGGTACAGTTCAACTCCCCCGGCGGGCTGCTGGAGGAGGGGATGAACATCGGCCGGCTGATCCGCAAGAACGCGCTGGCGACACGCGTGGTCACCGGCACGATCTGCATGAGCGCCTGCAACTTCGCCTTCATGGGCGGGGTGGTGCGGACGGTGGAGCCGGGCGCGAAGTTCGGCGTGCACATGTTCCGCGACCAGTCGGCGCAACTGCTGATGGGCGATCTGCGCCAGCCGCCGCGTTCGGTAGATGAATGGAACGACCGGTTCCCGAACCGGCCGCTGCGCAACTATGTGGTGGAGGATCAACTGGCCAAGCTGAACGGCACTGCCGCCCCCTCTGCACCGGCCGCCGAGCCGGCCGGCACGCACAATGCTGACCCGCTGCTGGTGGAGGACCCGCTGGCCAAGGAGAACAAGCCGCGGCCGAGCACGCCGGCGATCCGCGAGACCGGGGCGCAGGCGAGCATTCGCTCCGGTCAGCCGTTGACGGTTGCGGATTTTTTCCGCCATCCGGACGTGCAGGAGACGATGGTGGATAGCCGTGTGCGCGACATCCAGCAGGACGCGGCACAGACCGCCGCGGTGATCGCCTGGTTCCTGGTGGAGATGCGGCTGTCGCTGAACTTTCTGACGCGCTTTGCCTCCGTTCCGTCCTCCACCATCCGGGTGCTGACGCCGCAGGAGATGAAGGATCTGAATATCGTCAACTGAGGCGGTGGATGCGGGGATGGTGGTGAGGGCAATTCGCTGGGCGGGGCTGCTGGCTGTGCTGCTGTGGTGTGCGGCGGCGGGCTCGCCGGCCGCTCCACAGCTGTTGGGGATCGGCCTGACGTCCACTGCCGAGCAGATCGACCGTCAGCTTGCGGCCCAGCCCGGTGTGGCCGAGCGCAGTTCGCGCAGCGGGGACGACGGCTCGATCGAGCGGCGCTATCTGTTGACGGATGATACCTTCGTGCGGGTGGTGTTTCCCTCGGCCGCCGCCGCCGCGCGGCCTGAGGCGCTGTCCTTCGCGCTGCCCGACACTGCGGACGCGGCCGGGATCGCACGGGGATTCGAGACGGCACTCGGCGCGCCCGGATGGATTCGGCGGCAGACCGGCAACACGGTCATCCGGCGGATCTGGGGTGGCCAGGGGGGGGCGGAAGGGGCGATCGTGCCGGCCCGCACCGCGTCGCTGGTGGTGGAGGTTGTTGTGGCCAAGCCGCCTGGCAGGTCATCGGTGCTGATCGCCGCCCCGGCGTGGTTTGCCAGGTAGAGGAGAGCCTATCATGTTGTTTCCCCTGAGATTCCGGCCCAAGCAGTCCTATCATGAGCGGCCGCGTTGTTTCGGTGCGCCGCGTGATCACGGGCGCCGCTCGCATGCCGGCTGCGACCTGTATGCGCCCATCGGCACCCCGGTGCTGGCAGTGGCGGACGGGACGGTGCTGGCGGTTTATGACTTCTATCTGACGACCTGGGCGGTGGAGGTCGATCACGGCGCGTTCATCGTCCGCTATGGCGAGGTGACCCGCAGCATTCCATCCGGCGTCAAGCCCGGGCACAAGGTGTCGCGTGGGCAGGTGGTGGGGCATGTCGGGCGGCTGGCCGGGCTGAATTTCAGCATGCTGCACTTCGAGATGTATTCGGGCGCCAAGACCGGGCCGCTGACCAACCGCGCCCGCAAGCCGTTCATGCGGCGTGCCGACCTGATCGATCCGACGCGGCATCTGGATGCGGCCGTGCTCGATACCGGGGGAAGCGCGACCTTCACCGGCCCGTTCTTCTCGATTTATCGGTCAGGTTCGCTGCAAAGCATGCCCTGGCTGTTCACCCTGCCGTAGTAGCCCTCACGCCGCCGGCGTCAGCGTCCAGGGCGTGCCGGGTTCGCAGAAGAAGGGCATGGCGTTGGGGGTGCGGACGTTGGCTTCCAAGCCCATCTCGGCGCGGAGTGCGCGGAACAGGGCGCCGTGGGCGACGACGAGCACCGGGGCGGGCTGGGCCAGCGCGCGGTTGATGGCGGCGACCGAGCGGGTGCGCAGGTCGGCGAAGCTTTCGGCCTCGTCGGGGGTGAAGCGGCCTTCGACCCAGTCGGCGAACCAGTCGGCCATAGGCTGGCCTTCCTGCACGCCGAAGGAGACTTCGCGCAGGCCCTCCTCCAGCGCCACCGGCAGGCGGAGCACGGCGGCAACCGCGTCGGCGGTGTCCTTCGCGCGGGAGAGGGGCGAGGCGATGATGCTGGCGATGCCGCGGTTACGCAGCATCTGGGCGGCGGCGTGGGCCTGGGCGATACCGGTGGGGTTCAGCGGGATGTCGACGTTGCCCTGGCTCCAGCCTTTGGCGTTCCAGTCGGTCTCGCCGTGGCGGAGGAACCAGAAGGGGGTCTGTTCGAGCATGCGGGGTCCTACTCGAACAGGGTGCTGACGGAGGTTTCGGTATTGATGCGCTGCATGGCGGTGGCCAGCAGCGGGGCGATGGTGAGCTGGCGAATGTTGCTGGCCAGCTTCACCGCCTCGGTCGCCTGGATGCTGTCGGTGATCGTCAGCATCTCCAGGCAGGAGGAGGCGATGCGGGCGGCGGCGCCGTTGGAGAGCACGCCGTGGGTGACATAGGCCAGCACCGACTTCGCGCCGGCCGATTGCAGGGCGTTGGCGGCGTTGACCAGGGAGCCGCCGGAATCAACGATGTCGTCCACCATCACGCAGTCCCGCCCGCGCACGTCGCCGATGACGTTCATCACTTCGGAGACGCCGGCGCGCTCACGCCGCTTGTCGATGATGGCGAGGTCGCAGCCCAGCCGGGTGGCGATGGCGCGCGCGCGCACCACGCCGCCGACATCGGGAGAGACGATCATCAGCCGGCGGTCGCCGTAGCGATCCTTGATGTCGCGCGCGAAGAGGGGGGCGGCCTGAAGGTTGTCCACCGGGATGTCGAAGAAGCCCTGGATCTGGCCGGCGTGCAGATCCATCGTCAGTACGCGGTTGGCCCCGGCCTCGGTGATCAGGTTGGCGACCAGCTTGGCGGAGATGGGGGTGCGCGAGCCGGATTTTCGGTCCTGCCGGGCGTAGCCGAAATAGGGCAGCACGGCGGTGATGCGCTTGGCCGAAGCGCGGCGCAGCGCGTCCATCGCGATCAGCAGTTCCATTAGGTTGTCGTTCGCAGGCGCCGAGGTGGGCTGGACGACGAAGACGTCCTCGCCGCGGATGTTCTCGTGGATTTCCACGAAGACCTCCATATCGGCGAAGCGTCGGATGGTGGCCGAGGTCAGCGGCAGGTTCAACGCCGTTGCGACCGCCTCGGCGAGGGGGCGGTTGCTGTTGCAGGCGACAATCTTCATGGAATCCGTTCCAGCTGCGCCCCCGGCGGGCAGGCGCTTCTAGCAACCGGCTTACCGGGAGTCCATGTGCCCGGGGCAGGTCAGGGGGCGCATCAGGGGGCGGCGCGGCGGTCGGTCTGGTTGAGGATGACGTCGCGCACGCCGCCGGCGGCCTCCTGGGCGACCACCACCGCGATATCCGCCCAGAAGCCGCGCAGCGAGCCGGCGGGAATCTCGTTGAGCTGCACCACCTTGCCGCGTTCCTCGCCGCGCGCGTCGGTCACCCGCCACTGGATTTCCACGCGTTCGAGCTTGCCGGCGGGGGCGACGAGGACGTCGCCGACGACGGTGAAGTCCGCGCCCTCGCCCGTCTCCTGCATCGTGTGGCCGGATTTCGTCAGCTCGAGTCGCATCTGCCGGGTGAGCGAGGTGTTGCCGTCGCCTGGTGCGCCGGTGATCGGGCGGAGGAAGACGCGGGCAGGGCGGTTGGCGAGGCTGGCGGGGTCGCTGCGCCGGCGGTCGGCCTCGATGCGGGCGAGCATGGCGGAGATGCGCGGGGCGGCGACCAGGGCGGCGGCGTTGACGGTCTGCTGCCCGGCCATCGCCCAGGCGGCGGGCTCGATGCCGATGCCCTCGGCCTGGCCGCGCTCGGTGCCTTCGGGGTCGAGCACGGCGTAGCTGGGCACCACACGGTCCTGGCGGAGTTCGGCGGAGATCTGCAGCTGCCAGTCGCCGCGGCGGGGGGCGTCGGTGATGGCGGGCACCTCGGCCTCCTGCAAGGCGCGGGCGACGGCGGCGGCGAGGGCGACGGCGTCGCCATCGCCCAGCATGGCGCCGGTGGGGGCGCGCACGGCCAGGCGGGCGGGCGGCGGCTGGACGAGCTGGCGAGCCATGCTGCCGGAATTGCCGGCGAAGGGGCGCGGCAGGTCGCCGCAGCCGGCCAGCAGGAGGAGGGCGATGAGAAGACTACGCAATGCAGGTCACGAGCATGGTCAGCAGGATCATCGCCATGAACATCCACAGATAGGGCATCGGCTTATAGCACGATCGCGGACATCTGGTGGCCGATCGGGCCGCCGCAGGCCAGCGTGCGGCGGCGATGGCTGAAGAACTGCCCCTCCAGTGCCAGGGTGTCGTGGCCGGTCACGGCGACCTGGGTCAGGCCGGCGGCGCGCAGGCGGGCGGCGCAGTAGCCGGCGAGGTCGAACTGCCAGCGTTCGGGGCGGCCATCGGTGAAGAAGCTTGCGTCGGCGGGGTTGTGGGCGAGCACCGCGTCGCGCAGGTCGGCGGCGACCTCGTAGCTGGGCTGGCCGATGCAGGGGCCGACGACGGCGGCGATCTCGGTGGCGCCGAGGGCCTGCATGGCAGCGATGGTCGCCTCCAGCACGCCGGCCACGGCCCCGCGCCAGCCGGCATGAGCGCCGCCGATGACGCCGGCCTGGGCGTCCGCGAAGAGCACGGGGGCGCAGTCGGCGGTGACGATGCCAAGGACGATGCCGGGGCGGGAGGTGACGGCCGCGTCGGCGCGCGGGCCTTCGCCCGGGCGCCAGGGGGTGGTGACGGTGACCACGTCCGCGCCATGGACCTGGGTAAGTCCCACGAGATTTTCCGGATTGCCGCCGAGACTGCGGGCGAGGCGGGCGCGGTTTTCGATGATGTTCTCTCGCGCGTCCTGGCCCGACCAGGCGCAGTTCAGGCTGGCATAGGGCCCGGTGGAGACGCCGCCGGCGCGGGTGAAGAAGCCATGCCGGGGGGCGATCAGGGCGCTGGTGATGGGCGAGGTCATGCTTCGAATCCGGCGGGGGTGGGCAGGGCAGGGTGGCAAAGGGCGATGGCCTTGAACAGCCGCCCCATCTGGTCCGGCTCGGCCAGGCGCTTGGCGGCTTCCACCAGGGCGGCGCCCTCGCGCGGCGGCAGGGTGCGGGCGAGGGCGAAGCTGCGTTGGAACAGGCCGAGGCCGATCAGGAACTTGCCCTGCGGCACCGGGCCGTGGACGGCGCAGGGGGCTGCCTGGGCGAAGGCCTGGAAATCGACATGGGCGGTGAGGTCGGCCGCACCGGGCTCGGCCAGCGGGTCGGCTTGTGCGCCGTCTCTCAGGGCTTGCAGCGAGTCGCCGGGCGCACTCTCGGCCGGGCCGTAGTCGAGGAACAGCGCCGCCCCGCCCTCGGCTGCGAGCCGGGCGCCGAGATGGCGGGCAATGGCCTGTGCGGCCTCGCCGACTTCCACGATCTCGCCCTCGGCGGCCGTCCGCGCCGGAGCTTCGGCGGGCTGTTCGGTGAAGGTGCTGCCGGCGACGAACCGCTCCGTCCAGCCCTGGGCGCGGCGGACGAACTGGCGGATCGGCAAAGCGTCGAGAAATTCGTTGGCGAGCAGGATCAGCGGGCCGCCCGGCAGATCCTCGATGCGGTCATGCCACGTCGCATCGAGGCGCTGGGCCTGCAGGGCGCGCAACCGCGGCGAGGTTTCCACCAGGTGCAGCGCCGCCGCCGCGGCAAAGCCGGGCACCCGGCCGGCGGCCCGCAGCGCATCCGCCATCAACGTGCCACGGCCCGGCCCGGCCTCGGCAAGCACGAAGCGGCTCGGGCTGCCCATCTGCTGCCACGTCACCGCCGCCCAGAGGCCGAGAATCTCCCCGAACACCTGGGTGATCTCGGGCGCGGTGGCAAAATCCGCCGCGAAGTCGCGCTGCGCGTAGTAGGTGGCGTTGGCCTGCGCCATGAAGTGATCGAGGCGTTGCATCAGAGGGGGAAATACTCCGGGGGTAGGAAGGCAAGGAAGTCTTCTTTTTGTGGACAAAAAGAAGCAAAAAAACTTTGTTCGTTGGGGGCGGCTTTGGCGTCAGGGTTGGTGCCTGGCGCGGGCGGATTTTTGGGCTTCGCCGGTTTTCACCCGCCTATGCGGCTCGTCGGCGACGC
This sequence comes from Asaia bogorensis, assembly GCA_945874805.1. Taxonomy (GTDB): domain Bacteria; phylum Pseudomonadota; class Alphaproteobacteria; order Acetobacterales; family Acetobacteraceae; genus CAIRTN01. Next base: position 11,700 of record CAMCJI010000064.1, read on the forward strand.
CATGGACAAAAGTTTTTTGCTTCTTTTTTTCAAAAAAGAAGATGCTTCCTGCCGCTTGCCTTCTACCCCCGCCGCCCCGCGCGCCACAGGAACCACACCCCGGCCGCGATCATCGGCACCGACAGCACCTGGCCCATCGTCAGCCCGCCCGGCAGGAAGCCGAGGAAGGCGTCGGGCTGGCGGAACATTTCGCCGATGATCCGGGCGATGCCGTAGCCGCAGAGGAACACGCCGGTCAGTGTGCCCTGGCGGGCGAGGATCGCGGGCCGGCTGGCCAGCGCCCACATCAGCAGGCCGAGGGCGAGGCCTTCGAGACCGGCCTGATAGAGCTGGCTGGGGTGGCGCAGCACGTTGCCGCCGGTGGGGAAGATCATTGCCCAGGGCAGCGAGGCCGGCGCCTCGCGGCCCCACAGCTCGCTGTTGATGAAGTTGGCCAGCCGGCCGAGGCACAGGCCGATCGGGGCGACGACGGCGATGCGGTCGGCGAAGCCGAATACCGGGATGGCGTGGCGGCGGCAGAAGATGATGGTGGCGATCACCACCCCTAGCATGCCGCCATGGAAGGCCATGCCGCCCTGCCAGACGGCGAAGATCTCCAGCGGGGCGGTGAGGAACCGGCCGGGCTGGTAGAACAGCACGTAGCCGAGTCGCCCGCCGAGGATAACGCCGAGCGTCGCCCAGGTGAGGAAGTCGTCCACCTGCAAGGGGGTCGCCACCGCGGGCGGGCGCTGGACGAGGTGGCGCACGATCCGCCAGCCCGCCACGAGTGCCACGATATAGGCGAGCGCATACCAGCGGATGGCGATCGGCCCGAACTGCACGATGACGGGGTCGATGACGGGAAACGGCAGGGCGAAGATCATGCGCGTTCAGACATAAGGGTTCTTCTGCAGGTGGTTCTGCACATATCGGCGGATGCCGTCCTCCAGCGTGGTGAACGGCGCGGTGTAGCCGGCGGCGCGCAGGCGGGCCATCGGCGCCTCGGTGAAGCTTTGGTACTGGCCGCGCAGGCTGGCCGGCATGTCGATGAACTCGACGGCCGGCGCCACCCCGGCGGCGGCGCAGACGGCGTGCGCGAGGTCGAGATAGCTGCGCGCCTGGCCGGTGCCGAGGTTGAACAGGCCGGACGCGGCGGGCGTGTCGTAGAGCCACAGCAGCACGTCGACGATATCGCCCACCCAGATGAAGTCGCGCCGCTGTGCGCCGTCCGCCATGCCGGGGCGGTCGGCGCGGAACAGGCGGGGCGCGCCTCCTGCCAGGATCTCGTCGTGCTTGACCTTCACCACCGAGACCATGTGGCCCTTGTGGTATTCGTTCGGCCCGTAGACGTTGAAGAACTTCAGCCCCGCCCATTGCGGCGGGCGCGCGCGCTCGGTGCGCAGCATGCGGGCCACCGCGAGGTCGAAGGCGTGCTTGGACCAGCCGTAGAGGTTCAGCGGGCGCAGCCGGTCCAGCCCCTCCAGCCCGTCCGCGAAGCCCTCCGAGCCGTCGCCGTAGGTCGCGGCGGAGGAGGCGTAGATGAAGCGCACGCCGCGGGTGGCGCACCAGCGCCACAGGCGGGTGGACAGCGCCACGTTGCTCTCCCACACCAGATCGCCGTCGGTCGCGGTGGTGGAGCTGATGGCGCCGAGATGGAAGACCAGCTCGATCGGCGGGTGTTCGGCGAGGAAATCGTCGAGCTGGTCCGGCGGGACCAGCCGCACGGGGGGGTGGGCCGCGAGGTTGCGCCACTTGCCCTGGCCACGCAGCCGGTCGACGACGACCGTCTCCAGCCCGCGGCGGGCGAGGGCGGCGTGAAGATTGGAGCCAATGAAGCCGGCGCCGCCGGTGACCAGGATCATGCGCGCACCATATACTGATGCGACGCATCGCGCGAAAGGAGCCCTTCATGAGCACACGCCCACAGATTCTCGACGACTTGGCCGGTATGGCGGGGGGCGCGGTCTCGGCCCTGTCCGGCTTGCGGGCTGAGGCGCGGGCCATGCACCAGGCGCGCATCGAGGCGATGGCCCGCAAGTTCGACCTGATCCGCCGTGACGAGTTCGACGCGGTTGCCGAGATGGCCGCCAATGCGCGGGCCGGGCAGGAAGCGGCGGAGGCCGAACTGGCCGCCGTGCGGGCGCGGCTGGAAGCGACGGAAACGCGGCTGGCCCGGCTGGAGGCGCGGTTCTCGCAGGGGGACGGGCTGAGCGTGGAGGTCTGAGGCTAGTTGAGCCGATAGCGGATCGGCACAGTCACCCGCCGGCGGGCGGGGTCGAGGCCTTCCGGCGGGGCGGGGATGCGGGCGCCCTGCATCATGGCGAGCGTGGCACTGTCCAGCGCGGCGGAGCCGGAGGGGGTGATGATGGTCGCCCCGCTGACCAGCCCGTCAGCGTCGAAGGTGAAGCGGATCGTGGTGACGCCCTGTTCGGCGCGCATGCGTGCTTCGGGTGGGTAGCGGCGGTTGGCGTCGATCCAGGCGCCCAGCGCGCCCATCCAGGCGGCGATGCGGTCGGGCGAGGGGGCAGCAGGGGCTGCGGCCGGGCCTGGCTCGGTGGCTGGCACGCCGGCCGGGGTGGAGACCGCTGGCGGTGCGGCGCGGGGTGCCGGGCGGGGCATCGGGCGCGGCGTGGGCGTGCGGGGGGCTAGGTCCGGCGGGGGCAGCGCCTCGGGCGCGGGCAGGATGACGAGGTCGGCCAGCGCGGCCAAAGGCGGGATATCCGGATAGATGACCGGCTCGGCCGGCTCCGGCGGCGGGAGCATGCTGGCGAGGTCCGGGGCGGGTTCGCCAGCGGCCTCGGCCAGCAGATCGACCGTCAGCACGGCCGGTTCGGGCAGCAGGGCGGCGGGGATGATCAGCAGCGCGCCGGCCACCGCCGCCGCATGGACGGTGAGCGAGACGGCGACGGGGAGCGCCCCGCCGCCGCCGAAAGTGGCTTTGGTCCTCAGACGTCCCAGCCGGGATGGAAGGCGGGATCGACGATCCGCTTGTTCTTCGGCAGAGCAGCGACGGCGGCGCGGTCGGCGTCGTCCAGGCTCACCTTCCAGGCGTCGAGATTGGCCTGCTGGTTGGCGGGCTGGCTGGCCTTGGGGATGGCGGCCACGCCGTCCTGGTCCAGCAGCCATTTCAGCGCGACCTGCTCCGGCGTGCAGCCATGCTTCTTCGCGATCTCCGCCATCACCGGATAATCGTCGAAGCCGCCGCGGGCCAGCGGGCAGTAGGCGGTCACCGCGATCTCGTGCGCACGGGCGTACGTGAGCACCTTCGGCTGGCCGAGGAGCACGTGGTACTCCACCTGATTGGCGACGATCGGCGCACCCAGCACCTCCTTCGCCTCGCGCATCATCGCCACCGTGAAGTTGGAGACGCCGATGTTGCGGGCCAGCCCCTCCTCACGCAGGCGCATCAGCGTGCCGATGGCCTCCGCCATGTTCATGTCCGGCGCCGGCCAGTGGATGAGGTAGAGGTCCACATAGCTGGTCTTCAGCTTGGTGAGACTGGTCTCCAGCGCCTGCCGCATCGCGGCTGGCGCCAGATGCTCCCACCAGACCTTGGTGGTCAGATGGATGTCGCTCCGCGCGACCTTCGTCTGCGCGAGCGCATCACCCACCTCGGCCTCATTGGCATACATCTCGGCCGTGTCGATGTGCCGGTAGCCGCGATCCAAGGCGCCGAGGATGGCGGTGGTGCAGTCCGGCCCGCTCATCTTCCAGGTGCCCAGGCCTAGCTTGTCCATCGCCATCGTGCCGATCTTGATCTGCTGCATGAGGTTCTTGGTCCCATTTTTTGGAAGTCAGGAGAGGCAAGGAAGTCTTCTTTTTGTGAACAAAAAGAAGCAAAAAAACTTTGTCCGTTGGATGCGGCTTTGGCGGCGGGATCGGTTCCTGGCGTGGGCGGATTTTATGGCTTCGCCGGTCTTTCACCCGCCTATCCGGCTTGGCGGCGAAGCCATGAACAAAAGTTTTTTGCTTCTTTTTTTCAAAAAAGAAGATTCTTCCTTCACCCTTTCTTCGAGAAATCCACCACAGCCGCGAACCCTGTTTCGGTGCCGAAGGCCAGGGTGGTGCCGTCCGGGCTCCAGGCCACGGCCGAGACCGGGCCGCGGCCGGGGGCGGCGACGGGGAGGATGCGGGCGGAGTTGATGTCGGCCATCAGCACCAGCCCGTCCGAGAAGCCGGCGGCGATGGCGTCGTGCGAGGGGTGAACGGCCAGGCTGGTGCAGATCACGTTGTCCCCGCCGGCCAGTTCGGTGGGGGGCTTGCCCATCGGGCCGCCGCCGTGGAACGGCCAGAGCACGATGGATTCGGCGCCGGAGGTGGCCAGCCACTTGCCGTTCTTGGTGAAGCCCATGGCGGCGGTTTTGGTGGGATAGCCGGTCATGCGCATGTGCTGCCCGTCGGAAAGGCGCCAGCCGTGCAGCGAGTTTTCCTGCATGGAGGTGACGACGCAGTCCCCGTCCGGGGACATGGCGATGCCGGTGTGGCTGCCCTTCCATTCCACCTTGCGGGCGTTGTCGGTTTTGCTCGCCACGAACCAGATGGAGGCGCCGTTGTAGTGGCTGGCGGCGATGCGCTTGCCCTTGGGGTCGAAGACGAGGCCGGTGACCGACGAGGGGTGTTCGAGGGTTTTGATCTTCTTGCCCGCGGCGTCGAACAGATGGGCGTGCTTGCCGACCGAGCAGGCGATGACGCCGGCGCGGCCGTCGAAGCTGGAGGTGGCGTGTTCCACCCATTTCATGCCGAAGCCGGCGATCTCGCGCAGCGTGCCGTCGGCGGCGATGGCGAGGAACTTGCCGTCGTCGCCGCCGCTGAGCCAGCCGGTGGCGGCCGCGGCGGGGGCGAGGCTGAGGGCGGCGCCGTCATGCGCTTCGGCCCGCGCCCAAGCGGCCTGGCTGCGCACCGGGGCGATGTGGATGGAGCCGTCGCCCAGCGCGAAGGCGCAGGCCTGGCCGGCGCGGTCGAAGCTCGCGGCGACCACGAAGGCGTCCAGGTTACGCTGGACGCCGCGGCTGTCGAGGATCTGATCCGCGGAGAGGATGTCGCTCATTTGGCCTGGCACGACTCGAAGCCGCGGCGCAGCTGCGGGCGGTTGAGGTTGCGGCCGATGAAGACCAGGCGGCTGACGCGGGGGTCGCCGTCCTTCCAGGGGCCGATGAAGTCGCCGTCGGCGATCATGTGGACGGCCTGGAAGGCGAAGCGGCGGTCGTCGCCGATGTAGTTGAGGATGCCCTTGGTGCGCAGCATGTCGCCGCCTTTTTCGGCCAGCAGGGCGCCGATCCAGGCGTTGAAGCGCTCGGGGTCGATCGGCTCCTTCACCTCGAAGCTCATCGAGGCGATGTCGTCGTTGTGCTCATGCTCGTTGTCGGTGAGGAAATCCGGGTGATCGACCAGCACGCGGTTGAGGTCGAAGGCGCCCTGGTCCAGCAGCTCGACGATCGGCACGTTGGAGCGCTGGGCGTGGTGGATCTTGGCGAAGCGATTGATCTTGCGGATCTGCGCCTCGACGGCCACCAGTTCCTCGGGGGTGACGAGGTCGGTCTTGTTCAGCACGATCACGTCGGCGAAGGCGATCTGGTCCTCGGCCTCGTGGCTATCCTCCAGGCGGGCGGGCAGGTGCTTGGCGTCCACCACGGTGATGATGGCGTCCAGCCGGGTTTTCGCGCGCACGTTTTCGTCGACGAAGAAGGTCTGGGCGACGGGGGCGGGGTTCGCGAGGCCGGTGGTCTCGATGATGATGCCGTCGAACTTGTCGCGCCGCTTCATCAGGCCGCCGACGATGCGGATGAGGTCGCCGCGCACGGTGCAGCAGATGCAGCCGTTGTTCATCTCGAACACCTCCTCGTCGGTATCGACGACGAGGTCGTTATCCACGCCGAGTTCGCCGAACTCGTTGATCACCACGGCGTATTTGCGGCCGTGCTGCTCGGTGAGGATGCGGTTGAGCAGGGTGGTCTTGCCGGCACCGAGATAGCCGGTGAGGACGGTGACGGGAACCTGATTGCTGTCGGACATGGCGGGAGCCTCCAGAGCTGTTGGCGTCTATATAGGGTGGCCGGGCCTGCGGGGCCATGCTTGCAGCACATCGCGGCGCCATGCCGCCAGCGCGGCCGTGGCCTGGGGCAGGCCGAATTGCGCGGCGCGGGCGCGGCCGGCGGCACCGAGGGCGGCGCGACGGGGGGCGTCGTTCGCCAGGGCGACGATCGCCTCGGCGAAAGCCTGCGGGTTATCGGCGTCGATGGGGATGCCGACGTCGCCGGCGACCTCCGGCAGGCCGCCGCGCGGGGCGACGAGCAGGGCGGCGCCGGCGGCCATCGCCTCCAGGGCGGTGAGGCCGAAGGGCTCCGGCCAGCGGCTGGGTACGGCAACGATGGCGGCGGCCGCCATCGCGGCCAGCACGTCGGCATGCGGGCGGTATCCGTGCATGCGGATGCCGGCGGCCTGGGCTTTGGGGGTCAGGGCGGCGAGGAAGGGGGTGCTGGGGCTGTCCGGCCCGAAGCGGTCCGCGCCGATCATCTCCGCCCGCCAGCCGGGCAGGCGCGGCAGGGCGAGCGCGCAGGCGGCGACGAAGCCGTCTGCCCCCTTGTCCGCCACCACTCTTCCCGCGAACAGGATCAGCCTGTCGCGCTCGGGGGGGGAGGGGGGGATGGCGGCGAGGTCCAGGCTGTTCGGCAGGACCGCGCACGGCATGTCCAGCCGCCCGGCGAGCCAGGCGGAGACGGCGGCGACGCCGGCAAGGCGGTGCAGGCCGGTGGCGGTGCGCATGCCCTTTGGGTCGTTGTGCAGGATCAGGCAGACCGGCGTGCCGGGGAGTTTAGCTTGCAGATACAGCGCGATATCCGGGCGGTTATGCACCTCGACGATATCCGGGGCCAGCCGGCGCAGCGCGCGCAGCAGCCCCATCGCATAGCGTTGGGAGAGCTTCGCCGGCCACAGCACGGGTGCTGCCTGCACATAGTCCACGCCCGGGAAGCCCCCCGGCAGCATGCCCAGCACCGTCTGCCCGCCGCCCCGGCCGAGGCGGGACAGCAGCAGCCCGATCGCCCCGGTGGCGCCGGGGGCGAAGCCCTCGCGGGGCGGCAGGATCATGGCGGCGCGGGGTGCGGTCATGCCGCCAGGGTAGAGGCCAGCGCGCCGGCTGTCATGACGGGGCCGCATTTGCGCGCTATGCAACGATCATGAACGCACGCCACCTCACCTTCGCCGCCATCCTGATCGCCAGCGGCCTCGGCCTGCTCGGCTTGATGGCGGATGTGCTGGCAACCGGCGGGTGGAGCTTCGTCAAGGCGCTGATCCTGCTGTGCTTCGCCGGCATCGTGCCCTGGCTGGGCATCT
>CAMCJI010000065.1 GCA_945874805.1 Asaia bogorensis
GGCCATCATCGCCATCGAAGCGCGCGAGCCGCCGATGTCCGGGCTGCCGGAGACGACGGAGATGCTGCCGTCCTCGTTCACATGCACCGCCGCCGAGCTTTCGCCGCCGATGTTGAACCAGAAGCCGGTGGCGATGCCACGGCCCTGATTCGGGCCGAGCGGGGCGGTCCAGTGCGGATGCGCCTTGGCGGCCGCCAGCGTCTCCTCATAGCCGATTTCGGCGAAGGTCACGCCGTACACGGTCTTGGTGCCCTGCCGCGCCGCGTTCTTCTGGCGCAGCTCGATCGGGTCCATGCCCAGCTTGCGGGCGAGGTCATCGACCGCGCATTCCGCCGCCCAGGAGCCGATGGGGGCGCCCGGCGCACGATACGCGGCGACCTTGGCGCGGTTGCTCACCACGTCGTAGCCGACGACCTCGACGTTATCGAGATCGTACATCGCAAAGGCACACATGCAGGCCGGCTGCACCGGCGAGCCGGGGAAAGCGCCGGCCTGCAGGCGGATCTCCGTCCAGGCGGCGGTGATCTTGCCGTCCTTGGTGGCGCCGATCTTGACGTCGATGCTGCCGCCCGAGGTGGGGCCGGAGGCGACGAACACCTCCTCGCGCGTCATCACCATCTTCACCGGCCGCCCGCTCTTCTTCGAGAGGGCGACGGCGAGGGGCTCCAGGTAGACGACCGTCTTGCCGCCGAAGCCGCCGCCGATCTCCAGCGGGATGACGCGGATGTTCGACAGCTCCATGCCCAGCAGCTTGGCGACGTAGCTGCGGATCATGAACTGACCCTGGCTGGACGCCCAGATCATGCACTGGCCGTCGGCACTCACCGAGGCGAGGCAGGCATGCGGCTCGATATAGGCCTGATGCACGGGCTGGGTGGAGTAGCGGCTCTCGACGATCACGTCGGCGGCCGCGAAGCCGGCCGCGATGTCGCCGCGGGTGAAGAACACCTTCTTGGCGATGTTCGACGGCGTGCTGGGCTTGGGGGTGACGTTGGCGGTGTAGAGGTCGTCATGCAGGATCGGCGCGCCCGGCTTCATCGCCTCGTCGGCATCGATGACGAAGGGCAGTTCCTCGTAGACCACCTCGATCAGGGCCAGGGCTTCGTCCGCGATGGCGTCCGTGGTCGCGGCGACGGCGGCAACCGCGTGGCCCGCATAGAGCACCTTGTCGCGCGCCATGCAGTTGCGCGAGAGGTCTCGGAAGTTCATCGGCCCCTCGCCGACGAAAGCCTCCTCGCTGGGGATGTTCGGCAGGTCGGCGGCGGTGATCACCGCCTTCACGCCCTTCAGCGCCTCGGCCTTGCTGGTGTCGATCGAGATGATGCGGGCATGCGGGTGCGGGCTGCGCTTCACCTTGCCGGTGATCATGCCGGGCTGGGAGAAGTCCGCCCCGAAGGCGGCGCGGCCGGTCACCTTGTCCACGCCGTCCGGACGGACGGGGCGGGTGCCGACGACGCGGAGGTCTGATTTGTTGGCAACGTAGTTCATGGGGTGTCTCCCTTACACGGTTGCGCGCATGTCGGCGGCGGCGTCCATCACCGCGCGGACGATCTTGTCGTAGCCGGTGCAGCGGCAGAGGTTGCCGGCGAGCCAGTAGCGCACCTCCGTCTCCGTCGGGTCGGGGTTCTGGTCCAGCAGCGCCTTGGCCGCGACCAGGAAGCCCGGGGTGCAGAAGCCGCATTGCAGGGCGGCGTGCTCGAGGAACTTCTGCTGCAGCGGGTGCAGCTTTTCGCCGTCGGCGATACCCTCAATGGTGGTGATGCTGGTGCCCTCGGCCTCGACGGCGAGCATCAGGCAGGCGCAGACGAGGCGGCCATCGACGATGACGCTGCAGGCGCCGCAATCGCCGCTGCCGCAGCCTTCTTTGCTACCGGTCAGGCGGAGCTGGTCGCGCAGCGCGTCCAGCAGGGAGTTCTGTGCCTCGCACAGGAACTCGGCGGGTTCGCCGTTGACCGTGGCGGTGACGTGATGCTTGCTCATGCGGCTTCTCCCGCGCGTTTGAACGCAATGGCGGCAGCCCGGCGTGCGAGCACGCCGGCGACCTTGATCCGGAAATCGATCGTGCCGCGCTTGTCGGTGATCGGGTTGCAGGCGGCGCGTGCGGCCGCGTCGAGAGCGGCCAGCGTCGCCTCGTCGAGCGTGTGGCCGACCAGGGCGGCAGCGGCGGGGGCCACCAGCAAGGGGGTGGGCGCCACCGCGCCGAGCGAAACCCGCGCGGCAGTGCAGACGCCAGCGGCATCGAGCGTCACGCACACGCCACAGCCGACGACCGCGATATCCATCTCGGTGCGCGGAATGAAGCGCAGATAGGCGTCGCCCGAGCGCGCCGGGCGGGCCGGCAGGCGGAAGGCGAGGATGAACTCGTCGCGGGCGAGACTGGTGCGGCCAGGCGCGATCACCACGGCCTCAACCGGCACTTCCCGCTGGCCGTTCGGCCCGACGATGATGGCCACCGCCCCGGCGGCGATCATTGCCGGCACCGAGTCGGCGGCCGGCGAGGCGTTGCAGAGGTTGCCGGCGAGCGAGGCGCGGCCCTGCACCTGCGTCGAGCCGATCAGGTTGGTGGCTTCCACCACACCCGGCCACATCGCCCGCAGGCCGGCATGCTCGCCCAGCGCCGCGCCGGAGGTCGCAGCCCCGATGGTGAAGCTGCCGCCGGCCTCGGTGATGCCGAAGATGCCCGGCAGTTTCTTGGTATCGACGATGAGATCGGCCTTCAGGCGGCCGCCGCGCAGCTGGACGAGCAGGTCAGTCCCGCCCGACATCACCTTGGCGAGGCCCTTGGCCCCCGAAAGCAGTCCGATGGCGTCCTGCACCGTGGTCGGTGCCGCGTAGCTCAAGGCTGTCATTGCATGTTCTCCCGCATTGCCGGAAGGCTAACGCCCTTTCGCCCGGCGGTCGAGAGTGTCACCCTGCTCCACGTCAAACTGGGAGGGCCCGCCGATGGCAATGGGGATCAAGGACCTGCTGGCCGCCGCGGCCGCCGAGATCGAGAGCATTCCCGCGGCCGACCTCGTCGCCAGCCATGGCAGCGAGGACGTGGTGTTCGTGGATATCCGCGACCCCCGCGAAATCGAGCGCGACGGCAGCATCCCCGGGGCCTTCCGATGCACCCGCGGCATGCTGGAATTCTGGATCGATCCGGACAGCCCCTACCACAAGCCGGTCTTCGCCGAGGCCAAGCGCTTCGTGTTCTTCTGCGCCATCGGCTGGCGCTCCTCGCTGGCCACGCAGACGGCCAAGCGGATGGGCGTGGCCGGCGCCGTGGACCTCGGCGGCGGGCTGAAGGCCTGGCGCGCGGCGGGCGGGCCGGTGGAGGTGCCGCCGCCCCGCTGATTTCGGCGGGATTCCGCTAGAATCGGTTTGCGCCCCGCGCCGCGCCCCGGCATGTTGCGCCCGCGCGGGGGAATCCGGGCCACCCCACAACGTAAGGATGCGCGGCCCGCATGACCCTGGTCTCCCTCGAAGGCGTCGGCAAGACATTCAGCGGCCGCACCGGCACGTGGGAGGCCGTGCGCGACTTCTCGCTCGACCTGGCGGAGGGTGAGTTCTTCTGCCTGCTCGGCACCTCCGGCTGCGGCAAAACCACCGTGCTGAACATGGTGGCCGGCTTCGAGGCACCGACGGTGGGGCGCATCCTGCTCGACGGCCGCCCCGTCAGCGGCCCCGGCGCCGATCGCGGCGTGGTGTTCCAGGGGCATGACAGCCTCTACGACTGGCTGACCGCGCTCGACAACATCGCCTTCGGCCCGCGCCTGCGCGGCCTCGGCAGGCCAGCGCGGCGGGCGCAGGCGGAGCGGTTCCTGGCGATGGTCGGCATGCAGGGCCAGGGCGGCAAGCATCCCTCCGAGCTCTCCGGCGGCATGAAGCAGCGCATCCAGATCGCCCGCGCGCTCGCCAACGACCCGCGCATGCTGCTGATGGACGAGCCCTTCGGCGCGCTGGATGCGATGACCCGCGCGGTATTGCAGGACCAGCTCAGCCGCATCTGGGCGGAAACCCGGAAAACCGTGCTGTTCATCACCCATGACATCGAGGAAGCCTGCGCGCTGTCCACCCGCATCGGCGTCATGCGGCGCGGTCCGGGCGGCACGCTGAAGGCGGTGATCCCCGTCGATCTGCCCTTCCCCCGCGCCCGCACGTCGGACGCGTTCATGGCCACCTTCCGCGCCGTGCACGCGCAGATCCACGATGAGATCCACGGCGGTTCCGATGCGGCACACTGAGCGGCTGACCGCCGCCGCCGGCTATGTCGCCGGCTTTGCCCTGCTGTTTTTGATCTGGCACCTCGCCGCGGCCTTCCTGGTGAAATCGGTGCTGTTCCCCGGTCCCTTGCCGGTGTTCGAACGCGCTGTGGTGCTGGTCGAGGACAACATCCTGCAGGAGCAGATCGTCGCCTCGATGCGCCGCATCCTGCAGGGCTTCGCGCTGGGCAGTGCCATCGGCATCCCCGTGGGCCTGGTCATTGGCTCCTTCCGCCCGGCGCGCTGGCTGCTGGAGCCGTGGACGGAGTTCTTCCGCTTCATCCCCGCCGTGGCGATGATCACCGTCGCCGTCATCTGGTTCGGCATCGGCGAGGAGAGCAAGATCTTCCTGATCGCCTACACCACCGTTTTCGTTGTCATCATCAGCACCGCCGCCGGTGTGGGCGCGGTGGGGCGCGACAAGATCCGCGCCGCCCAATGCCTGGGGGCCACCCGCCTGCAGGTGTTCGCCCTCGTCGCCCTGCCGGCCACGGTGCCGGCGATCCTGACCGGCATGCGGCTGGCGATGGCCAACGCGTTCGTCACCATCGTCGCCGCCGAGCTGGTCGCCTCGAACGACGGGCTGGGAAAACTCTTGTGGGATGCCCGGCTTTTCATGCAAATCGAAGACATCTTCGTGGCGCTGGTCGCCCTCGGGCTGCTCGGCTTCCTCTCCGACCGCATCTTCCGCTTTCTGATCCGCGCCTTCGCGGGTCGCTTCAACGCCACCACCTGACAGGAGACCACCCATGCTGCGCCGCTCCTTTCTCACGCTGCCGGCCGTCGCCGCCGGCGCCTATGTGCTCCCCGCCGCTGGCCAGGCGCCGACGAAGCTGACCATCGCCACCGGCGTCGATCCCTCCTTCGCGCCGTACTACGTCGCCAAGGAAGGCGGCTTCTTCGAGCGCCAGGGCCTGGACGTGACGGTCAACACCGGCCCGTCCGGCAGCGCCATGATCGCGTTTCTCATCGGCGATCAGGTGAACTCGGCCTATGGCGCCGAGCAGGCCGGCGTTTCCGCCCATGTGCGCGACCCCAACGTGGTGGCCGTGGCCGAGGGCACCGCCCTGCTGCGCTGGATCAGCGTGCTCGGCCGCAACGTCGCCTCGATGGACGAGCTGAAGGGCAAGAAGGTCGGCGTGGCGCGCGGCACCGGCAGCGAGACGTTCTGGCTCTCCGTCGTCGCCAAGCTCAACCTCAACCCGGCCGACTACACCATCGTCAACGTCGAAGCCCCGGAGATGGTCGCCGCCCTCGAACGCGGCAATATCGACGCCTTCGCGGTGTGGGAGCCCTGGCCCACCCGTGCGAGCAAGGCCATCTCGAACACCAAGATCCTCGTCAACAACGAGGTGATCCAGATCGTCCGCAATTTCGTCTACATGAACAAGGCCTGGGCCACCGCGAACCGCCCGACCACCGAAAAGCTGATGCGCGCGCTGATCGAGGCGCAGCAGTTCATCGGCGCCAACCCCGACCAGGCCGCCCAACAGGTGGCGAAGTTCCTCCGCCAGGACCGCGCGCTGGTCGCCGAACTGATGACCAAGGTCGCCTACAAGATGGACCTCACCGCCGACAGCGTCGCCAACATCCAACTCGCCATCGACCAGCTGCGCGGGATGAACCGGCTCGACAAGCCGGTGACCACCCAACAGGTGATCTGGTCCGACCCGCTGCGTTGGGTCGCGCCGGATCGGGTGAAGATCTGAGGGAAGGGAAGCGTCTTCTTTTTGTGAACAAAAAGAAGCAAAAAAACTTTTCCCGTTTGGTACGCTCTTTCCCGCCGAGGTCGAAATTGGCCTCGGCGGGTTTATTGGCTTCGCCGCCTTTTGAACCCGCTATGCGGCTTGGCGGCGAAGCCAACGGATAAAAGTTTTTTGCTTCTTTTTTCCAAAAAAGAAGCCTTCCCTTCCTTACTTCTCCTGCGCTGCGATAATCGCGCCCGACAGGCTGGCCGGGATGCGGGGCGTCCAGCGGCCGGCGTCCACGGTGGTGACGAAGTCCAGCACCGCGCGGTTGAAGGCGTCGGGGTCTTCCAGGTTCATCGTGTGCCCGCATTTCGGCATCACGAGCAGGGCGCTGGTGCTGATGACGCGCTTGAGGAACAGCGAGGGCTCGATCGTCGGGTCGTCCTCGTCGCCGGCGATGATGAAGGTCGGCAGGGTCATCGCCCGCAGCCCGGCTTCCAGCTCGAACAGGGAGGGCCGCTCGCGCTGCACGCCCTGCATCGTCAGGGCGGAGCCTTCGGTGGAATGCTCGGTCAGCTGCGTGCGGAACTCGACGTAGCCGCGCGGGTCCTTTTCCTCGAAGACGAGGCGGGTGGGGCCGCGGGCGTAGGACTGGCCCATCTTCGCCATGCCCTCGCTGCGGATGCGGGCCGAGATCGCGTCGATCTCGGTGCGGAACTGGTCGCGCTTGCCAGGTGCGGCGCCGTAGCCGACGCCGGCGGCGACGAGGCTGCGGGCCAGGCCAGCGTGGCGCAGGCCGAGATGCAGGGTGGCGAAGGCACCCATCGACAGGCCGACGACGTGGGTCGGGCCTAGGCCGAGGCCCTGGATGACGGCGGCGATATCGTCCGTCGCGCGGTTCTGGCTGTAGGCGGCAACGTCGCCCGGCACGTCCGACGGCGGGTAGCCACGGGCGTTGAAGGCGATGCAGCGATAGCGGCGGGAGAAGAAGCGCAGCTGCGGCTCCCATGAGCGGGCGTCGCCGGCGAATTCATGCACGAAGACCATCGGCGTGCCTTCGCCGACGTCCTCGTAGTGCAGGGATACGCCATCATCCGTGGTCAGCCTGGGCATCGTCGTCTCCGGTGTTTGCGGGTGTGACGATACGCACCGGGCGGGGGGCGCGGCAAATCGGGGCGCTTCTAGCGCTCCCGCCGGGTCGCGGATTCGTGCCAGCGATGCAGCACCAGCCAGGAGATGAAGCTGAACAGGGCGAAGATCAGGATGCCGGTGGCCGAGAGCAGCACCAGGGCCGCGTACATGCGGGGGATTTCCAGGCGGTAGCTGCTCTCCAGGATGCGGTAGGCGAGGCCCGAGCCGCCGGCGGCGGTGCCGGCGGTGAATTCGGCGACGACGGAGCCGATGAGGGCAAGACCGCCGGCAATGCGCAGGCCACCGAGGAAGTAGGGCATCGCACCCGGCAGGCGGAGATACCAGAGCACCTGATGCCGGCGGGCACGGTAGAGCTGCATCAGGTCGATGAAGTTGTGATCGACAGAGTTCAGGCCGAGCGTGGTGTTCGACAGAATCGGGAAGAAGGCGACGAGCCAGGCGCAGAGCAGCAGCGCCAGTTCGGTATCGCGCACATAGATCAGGATCAGGGGCGCGATGGCGACGATGGGGGTGACCTGCATGATCACCGCGTAGGGAAACAGGCTGGCCTCGATCCATTTCGACTGGGCGAAGAGAATCGCCAGCCCGCCGCCGCCGATCACCGCGGCGGCCAGAGCGAGGAAGGTGACGCGCAAGGTCACCTGGAGAGATTCGAACAGGGTCGCCCAGTCCTCGATCAGCTTGGCGCCGATGCGCAGCGGGCCGGGGAGGACATAGACCTTGATCTCGGCGACGCGGACGAGGACTTCCCAGCCGGTGAGGAAGACGACGCCGACGAGGACCGGCAGCAGGAGGGTGAGCAGGCGGGTGCGGTTCATGCCCCCTCCCCGTGCGTGGCCATCGCCTGTTTCAGGGCGGCGGAGACGATGCGGCAGTAGTGCGAATAGGTCTCGGACGTGCGGAAGTCCTCGTCGCGCGGATAGGGGGCGTCGATGGCGATGTCGGCCACCACGCGGCCGGGGCGGGCGGCCATGACGAGGATGCGGCTGGAGAGGAAGACGCTTTCGAACACCGAGTGGGTGACGAAGGCGATGGTCAGGCCCTGGGTCGCCCAGAGCGAAAGCAGGTCGTCGTTCAGCCGGCCGCGGGTGATCTCGTCCAATGCTGCGAAGGGTTCGTCCATCAGCAGCAGGGTGGGCCGGGTGACCAGGGCGCGGGCGATGGAGACGCGCATCTTCATCCCGCCGGAGAGCTGGCGGGGGTAGCTGCGCTCGAAGCCGGCCAGGCCGACGCGGGCAAGGGCCTCGGCGATGCGCGGCGCGGAGTCGCGGCGGGGGATGCCCTGCATTTGCAGGGGCAGGCGGACGTTGGCCTCCACCGTGCGCCAAGGCATCAAAGTGGGTTCCTGGAAGACGAAGCTCAGCGGCGGGGCGTCGTTGCCTTGCGGCGGCGCGGTCCATTCGACACGGCCGGCGGAGGGCTCGCCGAGGCCGGCGAGCAGGCGCAGGGCGGTGGATTTGCCGCAGCCGGAGGGACCGAGGAGGGAGATGAACTCGCCGCGGCGCAGATCGAGATCGAGGCCGCGCAAGGCCAGCGTACCGTTGGAGAAGCGCTTGTCCACGCCGCGCAGGCGCACCAGCGGGGGGGTCTGTTCCAGCATGCCGCGCTCAGCCGGCGAGATGGCCGGCGATCGCCGACAGGTCGCGGTCGCGGTTGGGATAGCCGATCAGCTGCACGCCCATCGGCAGCCCGTCCACCGTCAGCAGCGGCAAGGAGAGCGCCGGGGTGCGCAGCGCCGAGGCGGGCACGTTGAAGATGGCATTGCCGGTGGAGGCGATGCCGAGCGGTGCCGGGCCGGGGGCGGCCAGGGTGATGCAGGCATCGACCTCATCGGCCAGCGCCACCAGCCTATCGCGCATGATGTCGCGGCGGTGCAGCAGCACGCGGTATTCGTCCGCGGTCATGGCCCGGCCGGCGGCGATGTCCGCGCGCAGCTTGGCGCTGAGGCCCTGGCCGGCGCGGTGGTCGATCTCGGCGAGCGGCCAGGCTTTCTCCCAGTGGTTGATGGCCGACGAGACGGGGCCGGCTTCGGCGATGGCCTGTTCCAGCGCCTCGACCCGCAGCGAGGTCTTGCGGTCTATCAGGCGGATGCCGGTGGCGGCGAGGCCGGCGAGGTAGGCCTCGAAGGCCGAGACCGCCCCCGGGTCGGCCAGGGGCCAGCCGGCGGTTTGCAGCACGGCCAGCGTATCGGGCCGGCGGGGGGTGGCCGGGGTGGGGCCGCCGCCGAAGGGGGGAAAGCCCGGGTCGCCGCCGACCGTGCTGGCGATGGCGTGGCAGACGGCCCAGGCGTCCGACAGGTAAGCCGAGAGGGTGCCGAGGCAGTTCTGGCTGAAGTTGTCGCTGATGCCGCCGCGGTTGATGGCGCCGAAGGTCGGCTTGAAGCCGATGACGCCACAGAAGCTGGCCGGGCGCAGGATCGAGCCGCCGACCTGGCTGCCGAGCGCCACCGGCACCATGCCCGCCGCCACGGCCGCGGCCGAACCGGAGGAGGAGCCGCCGGGGGTGCGGGCGAGGTCGCGCGGATTGCGGGTGGGGCCGGGGGAGGCGTCGGCGAATTCGGTGGTGACGACCTTGCCGAGGATCACTGCCCCGGCCCGGCGCAGCGCATAGGCGGCGGCCGAATCGCGCCCGCCGTGGCGGCCGGCGAAGAGGGGGGAGCCGAAGCCGGTGGGCAGGTCCACCGTCCCGATGATGTCCTTCAGCGCCACCGGCAGCCCGTCGATCGGCGAGAGCGGGGTGCCGGCGCGGTAGCGTGCCGCCGAGTCGTCGGCGGCGCGGCGGGCGGCGGCGGGATCGATGGCGGCGAAGGCCTGAACCTCCGCCTCACGCGCATCGACTCGTTCGAGGCAGCGTTCCAGCAGGTCGCGCGGGGTGGCGGTGCCGGCGATGAAGTGCTGCCGGTGATGGGCGAAATCGGGCATTCCCGCGGCCTCGCTGCTGGAAAAGGACGGGGCTACTGCGCACGTGCCGGGGTGCGGCTGTCAACCCGGGTTTTCACTCTCTCCGCCGGGGCACGCAGGCGGAAATCGGCAAAGCTGCGGATGGACTTGGTAGCGGTACCGGTGGCAAGATGGGGCAATACCAAAAGCCTTCAGGGGAAACATCATGACAAGCATCAGCCGCCGCGCGCTCATCGCCGGCTCGGCCGCCGCCTTCGCCGCACCGCTGTCCGCCCGCGCCCAGGTCAAGCCGCGCCTGACCGCGATTTCGCAGTGGAGTGCCGGCAGCGACGGTGCCGCGATCACCGCGCTGGGCAAGAAGTTCGAGGAGCGCGGCGGCGTGTGGCAGCATTCGCCGGTGCCGGGCTTCACCACCGACATGATGAACAAGCTGCGCGCGCAGATCATGGCGGGCGACCCGCCGGCCTGCTCGCAGCTCAAGGGCCCCGAGATCGCGGCCTGGTCGAAGATCGCGCCGACCAACAACCTCGACGCGACCGTGGCCGCCGCCGGCTATGAGAAGGTGGTGGCCCCCGACCTCGCCCGTCTGCACAAGCCGGGCGGCAAGTGGGCGGCGCTGCCGCTGCAGATCTATCGCACCAACACGGTGTTCATCTCCAAGCGCGCGCTCGACCGCGCGAAGGCTGACAAGCTGCCGGGCACCTGGGCGGAGTTCAACGCGCTGGCCGAGAAGATGAAGGCCAATGGCGTGGCCAACCCTATCGCCAATGGCGGGCTGCGCGCCGATGACGGGCAGAAGTTCGAGACCTGCCTGGCCGGCATCAGCCCCAGCGTGTATCGCGCGGCGATCATGAACCTGGACGCCAAGGCGCTGAAAAGCCCCGAAGTGCGCGCGGCGTTCGTGCAGCTGCGCAAGCTGTCCGACTGGATGGACCCGAATACCGGGGCGCAGCACTACTCGGTGTTCCTGCCGCGCTTCATCGGCGGCGACATGGGCATGCTGATCCAGGGCGGCTGGGCGCAGGGCGTGATGCTCAACGCCGGCTACAAGCTCGACGACTTCATCATCGCGCCCGGCCCGTCCGACAACGGCAAGCCGGTGTTCATCCTCAACGCTGACGCCTTCATCTTCTGGCAGCGCAAGGAAGCCGACCTGCAGGCCGGGCAGAAGCTGATGGCCGAGCTGGTGATGGATCCCGCGATCCAGACCATGTACTCGCAGATCACCGGCTCGATCCCGGTGCGCACCGACGTCGATCTCTCCGGCGCGGGCTGGTCCGACGGGCAGCGCGAAGCCGCGCGGACCCTCAAGGAATCGGTCGCGGCGGGGCAGAGCGTGCTGAGCCTGGCGCACAACATGGCGCAGGAAAACGGCATGACGGCGGCGATGATCGACGTGCTGACAGAGTTCGTGAAGAACACCAAGATCACCCCCGATCAGGCCGTCACCCGGCTGGCCGAGGCGGTCGAGGGCGCGCGTTGAGCGCCAACACCCAGGCAGGCGATGTCAGGACGGGGAGTTCTTCTTTTTTTGTAAGAAAAGAAGCTTCCTGCCTGACTGCCCTTCCCCAAGGTGCCGCGTGAGCGCCACCGCGATCCGGGAGGGCTTCAAGCGCATTCCGGAATGGCTCGCGATCTGGGTGCCGTTGCTGCTGTCGGCCGGGCATATTGTGGTGTTTGCGGCGTGGACGGTGTGGATGTCGTTCACGGCATCCACGTTGATGCCGACGAATGAGTTTGTGGGTTTTCGCAACTACAACTCGGTGCTGGGTACACGGAACTGGTCGATTGCATTCGACAATCTCATGCTGTTCGGCTTCGGCTTCGTCACGCTGACGACGGCGTTGGGGTTGGCGCTGGCAATTCTGCTGGACCAGCGGATTCGCGGCGAGAATGTGCTGCGCTCGATCTTTCTGTATCCGCTCGCCGTCTCCTTCGTAGTGACGGGGACGGTGTGGTCGTGGCTGCTGAACCCGGGCATGGGCATCCAGAAGCTGGTGGTCGATCTGGGTTGGGTGGGTTTCAAGTTCGACTGGCTGATCGACCGCGACATGGCGATCTGGACGATTGTGCTGGCCGGGGCCTGGCAGTCCAGCGGGTTTGCAATGGCGCTTTTTCTCGCTGGGCTGCGGTCCGTCGAGCCGGACCTGATCAAGGCCGCACAGATCGATGGGGCCAATCAGTGGCGGATGTATTCGCGGGTGATCCTGCCGACGTTGTGGCCGATCGTGATCGCGGTGTTCGTGATCCTGTTGCAGACGACGATCCGCACCTTCGACCTCGTGCGCGCGCTGACCGGCGGCGGGCCGGGGATCGCGACGCAATTGCCGGCATTGGTGGTGTATGACTTCATGTTCCAGCGCGGCCATATCGGCCGCGGCACGGCAGCGGCGGTGCTGATGCTGCTGACCCTGCTGGGCGTGCTGCTGCCCTATGCGATCTGGAAATATGTGCAGCGGAGGCGGGCAGCGAATGCCTGACATCAAGCCAAGCTGGGGCCGGGCCCTGGTGTATGTGATCGTCTGGGGTTTCGCGATCGCCTATATGATTCCGCTGGTGGTGGTGGTGCTGAATTCGCTGCGCACCGCCGAAGAGATCGCGCAGACCTCGATGATCGGCTGGCCGATGGTGTGGGCATGGTCGAACTACACCGCGGCCTGGAGCGACTATTGCATTGCACAGACCTGCGCGGGTATCCGGCCGTATATGTGGAATTCGGCAGCGGTGACGATTCCGGCGACGATCATCTCGACGCTGCTGGGGGCGCTGGCGGGCTATTCGATCTCGCTGTGGCGGTTCCGCGGCGATACCTGGATTTTCGGGCTGGTGACGCTCGGGGTGTTCCTGCCGGAGCAGATGCGCCTGATCCCCTGGACGCTGGTGCTGCGCGACCTCGGCCTGACCAACACGATCGCCGGCGTGGCGATGATCCATACGATCCAGGGGCTGAGCTTCACCACCTTGTTCTGCCGCAACTACTACGTGGCGATTCCGGTCGATCTGATGAAGGCGGCGCGGATCGACGGGGCGGGGTTTTTCCGGATTTTCTGGCGGATCGTGCTGCCGCTGTCGCCACCGATCCTGATCGTCACCACCATCTGGCAGTTCACCCATATCTGGAACGAGTTTCTGTATGGCGTGACGTTTACCACCGGCACGCAGCAGCCGGTGACGGCGGCGCTGATCGCGCTCAGCACGTCAGTGGCCGATATTCCGCAGCATGGCATCCAGAGTGCGATGGTGATGGTCGCCGCCTTGCCGCCCCTGCTCGTCTATCTCGTCGGCGGGCGTTATTTCGTGCGCGGCCTCACGGCCGGCGCCGTCAAGTAGGAGCGTTCGCGTGTCAGCTTTGGCCATCCGCGACCTGCATAAGCGCTTCGGTGCGACCGATGTACTCAAGGGCGTCAATCTGGATATCGAAAGCGGGGAGTTCACCGTGCTGGTGGGCCCCTCGGGCTGCGGGAAATCGACGCTGCTGAACATCATCGCCGGGCTGGAGAAGCCGTCAGGCGGGACGGTGGAGATCGGCGGGCGGGTGGTGAACGACATCGCCCCGAAGGACCGGGACATCGCGATGGTGTTCCAGTCCTACGCGCTGTACCCGTCGATGACGGTGCGGCAGAACATCACCTTCGGCATGGAATGCCGCCACGTGCCGAAGCCTGAGCGCGAAGCGGCGCTGGCCAGGGTGGCGAAGCTGTTGCAGATCGAGCCGCTGCTGGGACGCAAGCCGTCTCAGCTGTCCGGCGGGCAACGGCAGCGGGTGGCGATGGGCCGCGCGCTGGTGCGCGATCCGCTGCTGTTCCTGTTCGACGAGCCACTTTCCAACCTCGATGCGAAGTTGCGGGTGGAGATGCGCATGGAGATCAAGCAGCTGCATCAGCGCATCCACTCGACGATGGTCTATGTGACGCACGATCAGATCGAGGCGATGACGATGGCGACCCGGATCGCGGTGATGAACCACGGGGAGGTGCAGCAGTTCGCCGATCCGGAGACGGTCTACAACCGGCCGGCCAATCTGTTCGTGGCGCGGTTCATGGGCGCACCGCCGATGAACACGGTGCCGGCGCGGCTGGAGGCTGTCGACGGCGGGCTGCAGGCCGTGGTGGGCCGGGGGGCGGAGCGGGTGGCACTGCCATTGCCGCAGGAGATGCAGGGGCTTGCCGGCCGGGAAGTGATACTCGGGCTGCGGCCGGAGTGCATCGCCGAGGCGAACCGCCGGTTCGGCGAAGACCGCGAGGGATTGATGCTGGAGGCGCCGGTGGAGATGACCGAGCCGACGGGAGCGGAAACGATCGTGCTGATGCGCCTTGGCGGCGAACGCGTGCTCGGCCGGGTTTCGCCGGATTCGCGAATGCAGGTGGGGCAACAGGGGCGGTTCTCAGTGGATATGCGCCGGGCGTGCATCTTTGATCCGAAGACCGAGGCGTTGATCGCGTGAGCGCCTACCCGGGGTTGGCCGGGCGGTGCGTGATCGTCAGCGGCGGCGCCTCGGGCATCGGAGCCGCCATCGTGCGCGGCTTTGTCGGCCAGGGCGCGCGGGTGGCATTCCTGGATATCCAGGAGGAAGCCGGGCAGGCACTGGCGGCGGAGACGGGAGCGCTGTTTCTGCGCTGCGATCTGCTGGACCTCGACGGGCTGAGGGCGGCGCTGGCGGCAGCGCAGGCGGCGTTGGGGCCCGCCTGGGTGCTGGTGAACAATGCGGCGAACGATCAGCGGCAGGACTTCGAAGACGTCTCGCCCGAGAGTTTCGACTGGATGATGGGGGTGAACTTCCGCCATGTGTTCTTCGCCTGCCAGGCGGTGCTGCCGGCGATGCGCGCACAGGGGGGCGGGGCGATCGTCAACATGAGTTCCGGTGTGTGGCAGGGCGGCGGGGCGAACATGGAGGCCTACAGCGCCGCGAAGGCGGCGATCGTCGGGCTGACGAATTCGCTGGCCCGCGACTACGGCAAGTATCGGGTGCGGGTGAACGCCGTGGCGCCGGGGATGATCACCACCGAGCGGCAGCGGCAGTTGTGGTATCCCGATGCCAGCGTGATCACCGCGGGGCTGGCGCGGCAATGCACGCCCGATCCGGTGAGCGAAGCGGATGTGGCTGAAGTGGTGCTGTTTTTGGCGTCAGACGCGGCGCGGGGGATCACCAAGCAGCTGATCCCGGTGAATGCCGGGTTGCGCTGAGCCTCAATCCAGCAGTTCGTCGGCGCGGGCGAGCAGCAGCGGCGAGATGGTGAGGCCGAGCGCGTCGGCCGCGCGCAGGTTGATGACCAGATCGTAGGTGACCGGGGCCTGTACCGGCAGGTCGGCAGGCCGTTCGCCCATGAGGATGCGGTGGACGTAGCTGGCCGCGCGGCGGAAGGGATCAACGAGATCGGGGCCGTAGGAGATCAGGCCGCCGACGGCGATCCAATGCCGGCCGGGATAGACTGCCGGCAGGCGCAAGGCGGCAGCCAGCGGGGCGATGATGTGGCGCTGGCTGGAGCCGGTGGCACCGGACAGCACGATCATCCCGCCATCGGGGCCGCCGGCGAAATCGCGAAGTGCCGGCTCGTAGATTTCGGGACGGCGGACGTCGATGCTGTGCAGGCTGATCGGCCCCGCGACCGCCAACAGCGCCTCCAGACTGCGGGTTTCGCTGGGCGAAGCGGGGTCGCGCAGCACGGCCACGCGGCGCGTGCCCGGCGCGACCAGGAGCAGGGTCTCCAACCACTTGCCCGGCAGGTCGTAGTCGTAGGGGGTGAAGCCGGTGATGGCGCCGCCCGGTTTGGACAGGCTTGCGACGAGGCCGTTCAGCACCGGGTCGGCGACCGTGAGGAACACCTGCGGGAGCCCGCCGCCGGCCCGCAGGAGCGCGCGGGTGAGGACGACGGAGGCGCTGACCAGCACGTCCGGCCCCGCAGCGACCAGTGCGCGTGCATCCTGCTCGATCTGGGCGGCGTCGTCAGTCCGCCAGCGGTAGTCGATCGTCAGTGTGCGGCCGAGCACCCAGCCGAGGTCCTGCAGGCCGCGCTCGAAGGCGGCGGTCCGCTTGCGGCCTTCGGGATCGCCGGGGGCGAGGTCCATATAGAAGCCGACGCGGCGGGGGCGCGGCGCTTGGGCCGCCGCCGGGGAGAATGCCGCCGCGGCAAGGGCGAAGGCGGCGAGCGCGCGGCGGGTCGGGTTCATGGCCGCAGGCCGGTGAGGTTGTAGGCGGCGACCGGGCGGGCGAGGCCCTTGAGCGCGAGTTCGCCGATGGCTTCGACCTCTGCCAGGGCCTCGATGGCGATGGCGACGCGCTGGCTCAGCAGGATCTGGCCGTCCGTCGCCTCGCCGCAGAGGCGGGCGGCGAGGTTGGTGACGGTGCCGATGGCGCTGTATTCCACCCGCTCGGCGAAGCCGACCTCGCCGATGGTGGCGAAGCCCTGGGCGATGCCGACGCCGAAGCCGATGCGGTGGCCGCGCCGGCGCCAGCGTTCGGCGATCTCGCCGACGGCGGCCCGCATCTCATGCGCCATGCGCACGGCCTGGCCGGCGGGGTCGGGGCTGGGCACGGGGTCGTTGAATATGACCAGCACGCCGTCGCCCATGAAGCGTTCCAGCGTGCCGTGATGGGCGAAGACGATGGGCACGACGGTGCGGTGGTAGTCGCGCAGCAGGCCGATCACGTCCTCCGGCTCGCCGGTCTCGGCAAAGGCGGTGAAGCCGCGGAGGTCGCACATCACGGCGACGATCTCGCAGCGGTGGCTGGCGAGCACGCTGTCATCGCCGGCGGCGATGCGCTCGGCGACCTGCGGCGGCAGGAAGCGCTTGAGGCGGGATGTGCGGGCGATCTCCTCCACCTGGGCAGCCACGCGGGCTTCCAGCGAGCGGTTCCAGGCGGCGAGTTCGGCGGCCTGGGCCTGCACCTGGTCGTGCAGGGCCTTGATGCGCAGCATGGAGCGCACGCGGGCGAGCAAGGCGGGCTGGTCGATCGGCTTGGTCAGATAGTCGTCCCCACCGGCTTCCAGCCCGGCGACGACGTCGCGCGTGTCCGCCTTGGCGGTGACGAGGATGATCGGGATGAAGGGCAGGCTGGCGTCGGCGCGGACGCGGCGGCAGACCTCGAAGCCGTCCATGCGGGGCATCATCACGTCGAGCAGGATGATGTCCGGGCGAAGATCGGCGATCTTTTCCAGCGCGTCCACCCCATCCACCGCGAGCTCGACGCGGTAGCCCTGGGTGGTCAGGCGCATGTGCAGGATGTCGCGGTTCTCCTCCACGTCATCCACCACCAGGATCAGCGGCGCCTCGCTCATGGCGCGTCGAGGAAGCGGCGCACGAGGGCGAGCAGGGCGCGCGGCGAATAGGGCTTGGCGATATAGGCGTCGCAGCCGGCCGCCGTGGCCTTCGCCTCATCGCCGGAGAGAGCGTAGGAGGTGACCGCGATGATCGGGATGGCCGCCGTGCTGGGGTCGGCCTTGATGCGCCGCGTGGCCTCGTAGCCGTCGAGCACGGGGAGCTGGATGTCCATCAGGATGAGGTCGGGGCGTTCACGCAGGGCGGCCACTACCCCTGCCCCGCCGTCATGCGCCTCGATCAGCTCGAAGCCGGCGTGGCCGAGCAGATCGCGCAGGATCTGGCGGTTGTCCTCGGTGTCCTCGATCAGCAGGATGCGCTTGCTCATGCGGCGGCCTTGGCGTCGGGGGTGAGTGGCAGGTCGACGCGGAAGGTCGATCCCTGGCCGGGGGTGGAGCGGACGCTCAGGCGCCCGCCATGCATTTCGACGATCCGGCGCGAGATCGCCAGACCCAGGCCGGTGCCGCCCTTTTGGCGGGTGCTGGTGTTGTCCACCTGCTGGAACTCGTCGAAGATCCGCTTCTGGTCTTCGGGGCTGATGCCCGGCCCGGTGTCGGTCACCTCGATGGCGAAGCCCTGCGGGGTGGCGGTGGCGGCGATTTCGACGCGGCCGGTGTCGGTGAATTTGATCGCGTTGCCGACGAGGTTGAGCAGCACCTGGGTCAGCCGCCGCTCGTCGCCGCGCCCGGTGGGCAGGCCGGGGGCGATATCGACCACCAGCGTCAGCCCCTTGGCGGCAGCCAGCGATTCGGTCTGGGCGGCGACGGCCTGGATCATGGCGCCCATCGCATAGCCATCGACTGCCAGGATGAACTGGCCGGCTTCGATCTTCGAGAGGTCCAGCACGTCGTTGATCAGGCCGAGCAGGTGGCGCCCGTTGGTCTGCACCCGGTCGAGCACGCCCTGCTGGCGTTCGGAGACGGTGCCGTACAACCCATCCACCAGCAGTTCGGAATAGCCGAGGATGGCGTTCAGCGGGGTGCGCAGCTCGTGGCTCATGTTGGCGAGGAACTGCGACTTGTGCTGGCTGGCGATGGCGAGCTGCTCGTTCTTTTCCTGGATTTCGCGGAAGAGGCGGGCGTTCTCAATGGCGATGACGGCCTGGTCCGCGAAGGTCTGTGCCAGCTCGATCTGGCGCTGGGTGAAGGCGACGGGGGCTGCGCGCCCGAGGACGAACACGCCGATCAGTTCGCCGTCGCGCAGCAGCGGCACGCCCAGCGCGGCGCGGTTCGGCGTGAGTTCGCGCAGTTGGGGAGCGATATCCGGATCGGCCTTCATGTCAGCGATCATCACGACCGATCTGCTCAGGGCGACCCGCTGGGTGATCGTGCTGCGGCCGGGCTGCATCGGCATTGTGGCGAGGAAATCCAACGCCGCGGCGCTGAAGCCGAAGGCGGCGCGCAGCAGGAAGTCGCCGTCGGATTGCAAGCGGATCGCCCCTGTCGATGCATCGCACAGGTCCGCCGCCGACCGGGTCAGCGTGTCCAGCACCGTGTCGAGGTCGAAGGCCGAGCGGCTGATGACCTTCAGCACTTCGGCGGTTGCGGTTTGCTGTGCGAGCGTTTCGTTGAGGTCG
>CAMCJI010000066.1 GCA_945874805.1 Asaia bogorensis
GGTGGCTCCTTCTCAGTGAAGGAGCCATATGAATCCTATCGACCCGTGATCTGGGAATCCCCTGATTTCAAGCCGTCTCCGCGACGAAGTGGCCCGACTTACGCAACAGGTCTAATGGATGGGCTGGTACCTCACCTACGACCCCCGCCCCGTTGCAGCGCCGCCAGCCGCTGCTCCGCCGCCCGAAGCCGGCCCGACGCTGGCGGGTGGGCCGTTCCTCGATACGCTGCTGGATGAGGGGCGGCTTTCCGGTGCGGTCGAACTCGAGCCGGCGGCGCAGATCACCCGCCCGGCGCCGTTCGCCGCCCTTGGGCTGGACATGGCTTTGGCACGCCACGGCGCGGTGCTGACCGAGCCTGCCGGTCGCCGCTATCGCGCCAGCCGCACGCTGCTGGCGCCGCTGCGCGGCGCGCAGATGCTGGGGGCGAGCGGCCTGGTGGTGCATGAGGGCGCCATCCTCGGCGACAGTTTCCGCAATCTCGCCGCGGGGGCGGTGGTCGCGGGGGTCGAGGGCGAGCGGGTCACTCTGCAGGCCGGCGTGTTGCCGGCGCGGCAAATGGAGGGGCGGGCGTTCTGCGGCTTTGCTCCCGGTTGGGCGGACGAGGCGCATTGGCTGATCGGCGGCCTGCCGCGGCTGGTGGCCTTTACCCGGATGCGGCTGCGCGACCCCGCCTTGCGGCTGGTGCTGCCGCGGCTGACGCCGGGCTCGCTGCAGGCGCAGAGCGTGGCGCTGCTGGGGATTCCGGCAGAGCAGATCATCGAGATCGGCCCAGCCGAGGCGCTGGCGTTCGAGGAACTGGGCGTGCTCAGCGCGCTCGATCTCTGGCAGGTCTCGCCGTTCAGCCGGCACGCGGCGCATGAGCTGGCCGCGGTTCTGGCGTTGCGAGGCGCCGGTGCGGCGCCGGCGGCAGAGCGGGTGTTCATCCGCTCGGCGGCTGTGGTGGGCCGGCTGGAGAACGCCGAGGGGGTGGCGGCGGCGCTGGCCTCGCTGGGCTTCAGCGTGGTGGATTTCGACGGGCTGGACCTCGCCCAGCGCGTCGGCGTGATGCGGCGCGCGCAGTATGTGGTCGGCGAGCACGGGCCGAGCCTGGCCAATCTGTTCTTCTGCTCGCCGGGCACGCGGGTGCTGGAAATCTTCGGGCCCTCCGCGCCGCAGCCGATGTACTGGTCGGTCGCGGCGGCGTGCGGGCTGCAATACGGCTACGTCGCCGGGACGCTTGCCGCGGCGGCGGCACCCGGTCGCTGGGAAGCCTATACGTTGCCGGCCGACAGTCTGGCGGCGGCGATGTCTGCTATGTTGGCGCTGGCGTGACCGGCTCCTCCACCAGTTCGATGATGAAGCGCAGCGGCGTCAGCAGGAAGATCACCCGGCGGCCACCGAACGCGACCGCCGGCCGGGCGGGGCCGGTGGGGATGCAGCGGGCGCGGCGCAGGCGGGTGACCTCCGCGTCCAGGTCGGCGGTGCGATAGGCGACGTGGTTCAGCAGGTTGTCCCCGGTGGCGAGGGCGGTATCGACCGGGCTGCCGGGGCCGAGCGGGGCTACCAGCTCGTAGCGCAGGCCTGAGGCGTCGGTGCCGAATTGCACGCGCACGTTGATCAGCGGGTCGTCGGTGATCGCCGACCAGGCGGTGATCGGCAGCAGGGCGCCGAGATGACGCTGCCCGTCGTCGAGGTTGCGGACGAAGACGCCGATGTGGTCGAAGATCATCGCTGTTTCCCTGTCGTGGACGCCAGAATGCACCTGTTTGCCCCCCTTGCCGAGCGTGCGGCGGCGATGCCGGATCAGGTGTTTTGCCGGCTGTGGCGGGCGGGGCGGGTGGAGTTGGTCACCGCCGGCGCGATCATGGCGGAGGCGCGGGGGCTGGCCGGGCGGCTGCGGGATGCGGGGGTGGGCGCGGGGCGGATCGTGCCGATCGTGCTGGAGCACCGGCGGGAGCTGTATAGCAGCTTCATCGCCTGCACGCTGATCGGGGCGGTGCCGGCGTTTCTGCCGCCGTTGACGCGCAAGCAGGACCCGGCGGTGTTCGCAGCCTCGATGCAGGCGCTGCTGGCGCGGCTGGAGCCGCCCTGCGCCATTGTCTCTGCCGCCACGCGGGTGGGGGTGCCGGTGGGGGTCGTGGTGGATGTCGATCTGCCGGATGTTGCCGCGCCGGTGGTGGGCATGCCGGTGGCGGCAGGGGGGGAGGTGGCCTTCCTGCAGCACAGCTCCGGCACGACCGGGCTGAAGAAGGGAGTGATGCTGAGCCATGCCACCGTGCTCGGGCAGATCGCGGCCTATGCGGCGGCGATCGGGCTGCGCGAGGGCGACGGGGTGGCGAGTTGGCTGCCGCTGTATCACGACATGGGGCTGATCACCTGTTTTCTGCTGCCGGCCGTCGCCGGCGTGCCGATCGCCAGTCTCGATGCGCTGGAATGGGTGGTGCGGCCGGGGTTGCTGTTCGACGCGGCGGTGGCGAGCGGGGCGAGCCTGTGCTGGCTGCCGAACTTCGCGTTTCACCACATGGTGCGGGTGATCGACCCTGAGGCGCGGTGGGACCTCGCGGGGCTGCGGATGGTGGTGAACTGCTCCGAGCCGTGCCGGGCGGCGGCGTTCGATGTGTTCCTGGCCCGGTTCGGCAGCTGCGGGCTGCGGGCGGAGGCGTTGCAGGTGAGTTATGCGATGGCGGAGAACGTGTTTGCGGTGACGCAGACCGAACCCGGGCAGGTGGTGCGCCGGGCGCGCGGCTTCCTCTCAAGCGGGCGGGCGGTGGCTGGCAGCCTGCTGCGGGTCGGTGCGGGGGGCGAGATCGAGGTGGGCGGGGCGAGCCTGTTCGCCGGCTACCACGCCCAGCCGGAGCTGACGGCCGCGCGGTTGCGGGATGGCTGGTATCAGACCGGCGATCTCGGCTTCATCGAGGCGGGCGAGCTGTTCGTGATCGGGCGGTCCGACGATGTGCTGGTCGTCAACGGCAAGAAACTGGTGGCGCATGAGATCGAGGATGCGCTGCACGCGCTGCCCGGCATCGCGCCGGGCCGGGTGCTGGTGTTTGCCGAGCATGACGAAGCGGAAGGGGCGAGCCGGCTGGTTGTCGCTGCCGAGCCGCTGGGCGACGACCCGGCGCTGGCCGCTGCCATCCGCCGGGCGGTGGCGGAGAATTGCGGGGTGCGGCCGCATCGGGTCAGCCTCGTGGACCGGGGGTTTCTGCTGAAATCGACCAGCGGCAAGATCAGCCGCGCCGCCAGCATCGCCAAACTGCAATCAAAAGGATTCCACCGCATGAGCGACACGCTTGCCCGCCTCGCCGATGTGGCGCGGACGACCTTCAAGGCGCCAGGCGCCGTGATCACGCCTGAGACAACGGCGGATGACGTGGACGGCTGGGATTCGCTGAGCCACGCGCTGTTTCTGATGAACCTGGAACGGGCCTTCGCCGTGCGCTTCGATGCGGGCGATGTGATCGACCTGGAAAACGTCGGCGAGCTGGTGCGGCTGATCGACGGGTTGCGGGCGGGCTGAGGCGATGGGCCGGCTGATCGTCTATGGCAACTGCCAGTCTGCCGCGATCTATGAGGTGCTGCGGCGCATCCCCGCGGTGACGGCGCGGTGGGAGGTGCTGCATCACGCGTTGTGGGCCTCGGCCGAGGCGCTGGCGTGCAACATGGCGCAGTTCGATGACTGCGACGTGCTGTTGCAGCAGGACATCCGCAACTGGCGCAGCCATCCGCGGGCCGGCAGCCTGGCGCCGCAGACGCAGGTGGTGCGCTTTCCGTTCTGCTACTTCGCGGCGCTGTGGCCGTTCGACGGGCATCAGAACGGCAACGATACCGGGTGGCGCTTCGGCGAGGGGGAGCTGAAATTCGGCTTCAGCGACGCGATGCTGGGCCGGTTGCGGGCGGAGACGCCGGACCCGGCCGCGCGGCTGGCGCGGTATCGCGCGCTGGATGTGCCGGACGCGCCGGATATCGCCCGCTACGCCGAATTCGAGGCCGCACGGCTGCTGCGCGAGGACAAGCGGCTGGGCTTCACGCTCGGCCGCTTCATCATCGACCACTACCGCCGCGAACGGCTGTTCCACGCCATCACCCACCCGTCGCGCACGCTGCTGGTGCGGATGACACAGGAGATCCTGGCGAAGCTGGAGATCGAGGCGGGGGATATCGACGGGCTGGTGCTCGACTACCTGTCCTACTTCCAGGTGCCGATCCATCCAGCCGTGGCGCGCGCTTTGGCGCTGGAATGGGTGGACGAGACGACGACCTACAACTTCAATAATGCCGAGCGGCTGACGTGGGAGGAGTACGTCGGCCGGTATATTCGGGTTTACGGCTGAGGCGGGGTTAGGCAAGCGACCGGCAACTGCCACGCCGAGGCCGGCTGATACTGGCCGGGGCGGGTGGCGAAGCCCATCCAGGCGTCCACCACCGAGCCGATGTCGATGGCGATGCCGCCGAGGGCTTTGACCCGGGCGCAATAGATCTTGCCGAGCAGGCCGGCGGCGACGAGGACGACGGCGCCGCGATAGGGCAGTTTCAGCTCATCCATCAGCGTGATGTAGCGTTCGGGGAAATGGCCCACGCCGCGTGCGAGGCCCGGCCGGTCCGGCAGGCGCGTCTCGCCGGGAATCAGCCAGTCCTGATGGGTGGGGATGGCCAGATGCGAGGCCAGCCGTGCGGCGAGGCCCGGGTGTGGGCTAACCACACCGACGAAATCCTGCCCTGTCAGGAGATCCGCACAGAACGGGCTGAGCTGGTGCAAGGCGATGTTGATGAAGGCATCGGCAGTGGCGATGGACTGATGGTCTGTCAGCAGCTTGCCGACGTAGCTGTCGAGGTAGCCGAGGTAGCCGCGGTGAAAATGATCGATCTTGAGCCGCCCCGCCAAGGGAAGGCCGATCACATCCGACTCAGTGAGGCTGCGGGCGAGCGATTCGCCCAGATTGATGAGCTGGGCGTTCCAGGTGTTGCTCAAATCCGCAGCGAACCAATTGCTCCAGATCGACTGGCCGACGCAGCGCCGCTCCTCCGCGGACATCAAGGCGTTGAGCGCGGGGTCGAGGAAAGCGAGGAAGCGGCCCTCGCCATCACCGAGGCGCACCACGGCGAAGGGTTGTCGCGCGGCGATGGCGCCGGCTAGCCGGTCGCGGACGGCAGTGTGGCTGAGGAACCTGGGCGAGGCCTCGCGCTGCTGTGCCTGCGCGATCAGCGTTGCCTCGTCGTAATGCAAAGCCAGGCGGGCATGGCCGGCAAGCATATCGGCATGGAAGGCATCTGCCGTGCCGGGTATGGGGGTGAGGGTGGCGCGATGGACAATGAGCTTGCGATACTCGCCGATGCCGTTGAGCAGCTGCAGGTAGCGCCGGTGCATCCACGGATCGGCCAGACCGGCAGCGAACGCCGCCTCCAGCCGGGCGGCCGCATCGGCCTGGCGGCCGTGAAAGAGGTCGATCTCGGCTGCTTCCACCAGCAGGTCCGGGTTGTCGGGCAGAAGATTCAAGGCGCGGGCGAGGAGCGCCTGGGCGGCTTGGTTCTGGCCACGCTTGCGTTCCAGGCGGACGGCGCCGACCCAGGCGGCCGGGTCGGCGGGCTTGGCGGCGATCGCCTGATCGAAGCCTTCGCGCGCTTCGTCCAACTCGCCGGCCTGTTCGGCCCGCACGGCCCGCTCCAGTGCCGCGAGATGGGTGCCGGCGGCTTCGGCGCGCGCGCGACAGTGCTGCTCCTCGGACCAGGCATTGCAGGCGGCGCAGAGTTCTGCCGCGCGGTTGAGGACGGCGGCGTGCTGCGGTGCAAGAAGCAGCGCCACCGGCAGGGCCGCAAGGGCGGTTGCGGCCTGACCGGACCGCGCCTGCTCCATTGCCAGAGCAAGAACCGCAAGCGCTTCATCGTGCCGGGATCGCCAATCCATTTTCGTGTTCTCGCACTCTCGGGAGAGGGCGGCAAGACCACTCGCCCCGTGCGCGGGCAACCGGTATGTTCCTGACGCGCCGCCAGGACGATGAAGATGCCCGACAGCCCGATCCAGAGCCTGCCCGACCGCCTGCGCCGCCGGTTTGCCGAGGCGCCGCCCTCGCTGGCGCAGATTTTCGAGGCGGGGGAGCAGCTGGCCGCGCTCGATCCGGCCGGCCTGCCGAGCCAGCGGATTGCGGTGCTGGGGGCGCTGACGACCGATTTCATCGCCCGCGCGGTGGCGGTCGGCGTGGCGCTGGAGGGGGTGGTGGCGCAGATCTATCAGGCGCCGTTCGGGGCGATCGTGCAGGAGGTGCTGGACCCCTCATCGGGCGTGCACGGCTTCGACCCCGAGCTGGTGGTGCTGGCGCCGGACTGGCGGGATGTGGTGGAGGTGCTGCCGCCGGATGCCGGGCAGGATGCGGCTGAGGCGGCGGTGGCGGCGCAGGTGGGGCTGTTCACCCATCTGTGGGACCGGCTGGCCGATGGCGGGCGGCGGCGGATCATCCAGCACACGCTGCCCGGCCCGGAGGCGCGGTATTGCGGCATTGCCGAGCGGCTGATGCCGGGCAGTGCGGTCAACCAGGTGCGCCGGCTGAACGAGCTGCTGTTGCAGGCCGGGCGGGGGCGGGTGACCTGGGTGGATATGGAGGCGCTGGCCGGTCGTATCGGCAGCGAGCGGTTCGCGCCGAACCGGTTTTATCACAACGCCCGCCTGCCGTTCGAAGGGCGGTACCTGACCGCCTATCTGCCGGCTTTCCGTGGGGCGTGGCGGCTGGCGCAGGGGCAGGCGAAGAAGGTGCTGGTGCTCGACCTCGACAATACGCTCTGGGGCGGGGTGATCGGCGATGACGGGGTGGACGGGCTGCGGCTGGGCAGCGGCTCGCCGGCCGGCGAGGCGTTTGCGGAGTGGCAGGGCTATGCCAAGGCGCTGGCCGCGCGCGGGGTGGTGCTGGCGGTGTGCAGCAAGAACGACCCGGCGATCGCCGAGACTGGCTTCTCCCATCCCGGCAGCGTGCTGGCGCGAGCGGATTTCGCGGCGTTCGAATGCGGCTGGGGAGACAAGGCGGAGGCGATCCGGCGGATTGCTGCGCAGTTGAACCTCGGGCTGTTGAGCTTCGTCTTCTGCGACGACAATCCGGCCGAATGTGCCCTGGTGCGCGAGAGCCTGCCGGAGGTGGCCGTGGTGCACATGGGCGAGGACCCGACGGCGTTCATCGCCCGGCTCGACGCCGGGCACTGGTTCGATTTCGCCCAGTACACCGCCGAGGACACGCAGCGCGGCGCGATGTATGCCGCCCGGGCCGGCGCGCTGGCGGAGGCGGCGGCGGCGACCGATATCGGGGCCTATCTCTCCGGCCTGAAGATGGTGGGTCGCGTCTTCCGCCCGGCGGAGGAGGACATGGCGCGGGTGGCGCAGCTGGAGATGAAGACCAACCAGTTCAACCTGACGACGCGGCGGCATAGCGAGGCGGCGTTGCGCGGCTTCATGGCGCGCGGGGATGCGGTGGTGCTGGCGTTCCGGCTGGCCGACCGGTTTGGCGATCACGGCCTTGTGTCCACCCTGATCGCGCTGCAGGAGGGCGATGCTTTGCGCATCGACAGCTGGCTGATGAGCTGCCGTGTGTTCTCCCGCAGTGCCGAGCCGTTCATCCTGCGCGCCCTGCTGGCGATCGCGGCCGAGCGCGGGGCGGTGCGGCTGATCGGCGAGTATCTGCCGACCGCGCGCAACGGCGTGGTGGCGGAGCTCTACGCCCGGCTAGGCTTTACCCCGGCCGGCGAGGGGCGGTGGGAGCGCCCGGTTGGCCCGCCCGATCTGGCCGGGCTGGACACGGCGATCCGCGCGGTGGAATAGCGGGGGGTGCCGTCACCCTCTGGCAAGGATCGCCGAAGTATGGTGTGTCGGCTGTAACGGGACGGAGGGCGTGCCTTGCGCATCGCGATGATCGGCGGCGGCTATGTGGGCCTGGTCTCGGCGGCCTGTTTTTCGGCCTTTGGTGCCGAGGTGGCGGTGGTGGAAACCGAGCCCTCGCGGTTGGCCGCCCTGCGGGCCGGGCGGATGCCGATCTATGAGCCGGGGCTGGCGGAGCTGGTGGGCGAAGGCGTGGCGGGGGGACGCCTGTCTTTCGGCGATGATCTCGCCGCTGCCTGCCGGGGTGCGGAGGCGGTGTTCATCGCGGTCGGCACCCCCACCCGGCGGGGCGACGGGCATGCGGACCTCACCTATGTCTATGCTGCCGTGCAGCAGATCGCCGCGGTGCTGACGGAGCCGACGGTGGTGGTGACCAAATCCACCGTGCCGGTTGGCACCGGGCGGCGGATCGCTGCGATGCTGCGCGAGTTGCGGCCGGAACTGGCGGTCGATGTTGCCTCCAACCCCGAGTTTTTGCGCGAGGGGAGTGCGATCGGCGATTTCATGCATCCGGACCGGGTGGTGGTGGGCACCGCGGGGCAGCGGGCGCATGACGTGCTGTCGCGGCTGTATGCGCCGATCGCCGCCCTGCCGGCGCCGGTGGTGTTCACCGGGGTGGAGACGGCGGAGCTGATCAACTATGCCGCCAACTCCTTCCTGGCGCTGAAGGTGACGTTCATCAACGAGATGGCCGATCTGTGCGAGCGGCTGGGGGCGGATGTGCAGGAGGTCGCGCATTCGATCGGTCTGGACGGGCGGATCGGGCCGCGGTTCCTGCAACCCGGGCCAGGCTTCGGCGGCTCCTGCTTTCCGAAGGACACGCTGGCGCTGGTGCGCATCGCCCAGGAGGCGAGCGCGCCGAGCCGGTTGATCGAGGCGGTGGTGGCGGTGAACGACGCCCGCAAGGCCGGCATGTCCGGCCGGATCATGGCTGCGATGGGCGGCTCGGTGCGCGGGCGGGTGATCGCGGTGCTCGGCCTGACCTACAAGGCCGAGACCGACGACATGCGCGACAGCCCGGCGATCCCCATCGTCTCCCGCCTGGCCGAGGACGGGGCGATCCTGCGCGTGTATGACCCGGAAGGGATGGAACAGGCCCGCCCGCTGCTGCCGGGCGGCCTGCACTGGTGCGGCAGCGCTGAGCAGGCAATCGCGGGTGCCGAGGCGGTGGTGGTGATCACCGAATGGAAGCAGTTCCGCGCGCTGACGCCCAGCCAGTTCACCGCGGCTATGACCGGGCGGGTGGTGGTGGACCTGCGAAACCTCTACGATCCCGCTGCCATGCGGGCCGCTGGGCTGGCGTATCATGGGGTGGGGCGGAGCTAGTCAGGCGACGCTTTCGCCGAGACCAAAACGCTTTGATCCGCCTGGGGCCTGCGCTAGATAGTGGCTCTCCATCCGCTATGCGGTGTTGTTTCCTGTCCGTGAGGGTCTTATGCCCGGCTTGTTCCTGCAGCCCGATGCCGCGCGGATCATCTCCGCCATGACCCTGCCGCCGCTGGTGCGCCAGCATGCTCTGGAAGTGGTGGAAAAGGGCTACACGCTGATCAAGGGCGCGATTCCGGCCGAGGCCTGCGCCGAGGCGATCGCCGATTTCCGCAAGTTCGAGGCGGCGAACGAGGCGATCTTCGCGGCCAACCGCAACGAGAACGGGCATTACGCCCGCATCGTCAACCTGCATACCGCCATGCCGGACCTTCTGAAGCTGTTCACCCGGAACACGGTGTGGCTGGCGGTGCAGGACGTGCTGTTCGGCGCGCCGACCGCCCTCTACACCTCGTTGTTCTACGAGGTCGGCTCGCAGCAGCCGATGCACCGGGACACGCCGGTGTTCGCGACGCGGCCGGAATATCTGTATTTCGGCTCCACCGTCTATCTGGAGCCGGCCGGGGACGAGAACGGCTGCCTGGAAGTGATGGAGGGCGGGCACAGGCTCGAGGAACTCGATCGCGAGGCGATGGCGCTGGTGCGCTACGGCAGCCTGAGCAAGATGCCGGACCTGGATAACGATATCTGGAACGAATACCAGGAAAGCGTGGTATCCCAGGGTCTTGCGCGTGGCCTTGCGGTGAAACGGCTGCATGCGGAGGCGGGGGACAGCCTGATCTGGCATCCGCAGCTGCCGCATGGCGGCACGCCGATCGTCGATCGCAGCCGCACCCGCTTCAGTCTCGTCATGCACAACACGCCGGTGGGGGTGCCGGTCTATCACCAGCGCGCCTTCTTCAACCCGGACGCGAAGCTGCCGGAGACGGCGGCCTGGGCGTATCGTGAGGTGGACGGGCGGCAGATTGCGGATTTCCGCCACGGCGTGTCCTTCGACCATCATACCAACTACCCGCTCGACCAGTTCGTGCTGCCGGATGCGCTGCCGCGCGAAGCCGAGGCCGTGCCGAAGCCGGCCGCGCGCAAAGCCACCGGCAAGAAGCCGGCGAAAGCCGCATGAGTGCCGTTGCCCGCCTGACCAAGGCACAACGGGCCAAGCTGCCGGCGCTGCTGCCGGACTGGCACATGGCCGAGGGGCGGGATGCGATCACCCGCAGCTTCAAATTCGCCGACTTCTCCGCCGCCTGGGGCTTCATGGCCCGCGTTGCCCTGCTCGCCCAGCAGCAGGACCACCACCCCGAATGGTCCAACGTGTGGAACAAGGTGGACATCACCCTCTCCACCCATGACGCCAAGGGCCTGAGCGCGCGCGACGTGCAACTGGCCCAGGCGATCGACCTGCTGGTGCAGTGAGCTTCGCCGACCGCGCGGCGATGATCCGCCGGGCCACGGCTCGGCTTTGCGTGCAGCTGGGATGGGCGCCGTTGCATGAAGTCACTCTGCCCTCCGGCCGGCGGGCCGACATCCTGGCCCTGTGCGCGGATGGCTCGTTCGCCTGCATCGAGGTGAAGTCCGGCCTGCGCGACTTCCAGCTGGACCAGAAATGGCCGCACTACGTCGATTATGCCGACACGCTGTATTTCGCGGTGGACAGCGACTTTCCGCAGGCCGTGCTGCCGACGGATGTCGGGCTGATCGTCACCCATGACCGCAGTGCCGAGCTGCTGCGCAGCGCCCCGGTCACCCGGCTCGCGCCGGCGCGGCGGGCGATGCTGACGCGCCAGTTCGCCACGCTCGCCGCCCTGCGCCTGGCCGGGTACGAGGACCCCGAGGGGGTGATGGAGATCCGCGCGGCTTTGCGGGCGGAGTAGTCAGGCGGGTGGGATGTCCAGCTCCCAGGTTTCGCTGGTCAGGGATTGGCCGAAGGCCTGCATCGGTTCGCTGGCGGTGAGGTGGTAGCCCTCGGCGGCGTAGAGCTTGCGGGCGGCGGTCAGGATTTCGTGCGTCCACAGGGTGATGCGGCGATAGCCGGCAGCGCGGGCGAAGCGGGTGCATTCGGCGACGAGGCGGGCGCCGATGCCGAGGCCGCGGGCGGCGGGGTCGACGATGAGCAGGCGCAGCTTGGCGACATCCTCGCTCGCCTGCACGAGGAAGACGGAGCCGACGGGGACGCCGTCCAGCTCGGCGATCCAGGCGGCTTCGCGGGCGGGGTTGAATTTCTGCATCACCTGGGCAGCGATTTCGGCGACGAGATACTCGAATGTGCCGTCCCAGCCGAATTCCTGGGCGTAGATGGCGCCGTGGCGGGCGATCACCCAGCCGAGGTCGCCGGGTTGCAGGGGGCGCAGCAGCCAGGATTTGGGCGGGGCGCCACCGCAGGCCTGTTCGACCTGGCGCAGCGCGCGCACCACGGTCTCGGCCGCGCTGGCGGGCAGGGCGGCGAGCATGGCGGCGATCTGGGTGTTGGCGGCCTCCTCCAGCGGGGCGAAGGCGGCGTGGCCGGCCTCGGTGAGGCGCAGGAGGGCTTTGCGGGCGTCCGCGGGGTCCGGCGAGCGGGCGACGAGGCTGCGGCGGGCGAAGTCGCGCAGCAGGCGGCTGAGGTAGCCGCTGTCCAGCCCGAGTTCGCGGCCGAGTTCGGCGGCGGTGGTGCTCTCGCGGTAGGCGAGTTCGTAGAGCAGGCGGGTTTCGGTGAGGGTGAAGGCGCCGTCGTCGAGGACGCCGATGCGGCTGGTCCAGAAGCGATTGAACCGGCGGATGGCGGCGATCTGGGGGGTGGGGGCGGGCATGCGGGGTCTCCCGATTTACGGGATAAAGTCTGATAGATCGCTGTTTTTGTCAACGAATAGCCTGTGCAACGCAGGCGTGATTCGGCTTGACGCGGTGACTGTGGGTTCTACTATTAAGAATCATTCGCATTAACGAGGGGCGTCATGTCCATCATCCGCACGATCGAACTCGAAACGGGACTGAGCATGACGCTGGGCCTGCGCCCCATCCCGGCAGACAGCACCGCACAAACGGACAAAAGTTTTTTGGTTCTTCTTTCCAAAAAAGAACCCTTGCCTGCCTCCCCTACGCCATCAGCGCCCCCATCGCCTGACGCATGAACCAGCGCTTCAGCGGCGGGGTGCGGTGGACGGCGGCGATGCCGATGTCGCGGGCGGCGCGGATCAGCGGGTTGTCGTTGCTGAACAGCCGGTCGAGCGTGTCAGTCGCGGCCAGCATCTTCAGGTTGTCCGGCCGGCGGGTGGCCTGGTAGGCGCGCAGCAGGCCGGGGTTGCCGGGGTCCTCGCCGGCCGCGACAGCCGTGCCGACGAGGCGGGCCAGCGCATCGATATCGCGGAAGCCGAGGTTCAGGCCCTGGCCGGCGATGGGGTGCACGCCGTGCGCGGAATCCCCGGCCAAGGCGAGGCGCGTGCCGGTGTAGTTGTGCACGAGCAGGGCCGAGAGCGGGTAGGACCAGCGCCGGCCGAGCAGGCGGACCTCGCCAAGATGATCGCCCATGCGGCGGACGAGTTCGCGCAGGAAGCTGGCGTCGTCCAGCTGCATCAGCCGGGCGGCCAGGGCTGAGCGCTCGGTCCAGACGATCGCCGAGGCATGCTCCGCGCCGGGCACGGCGGCGAGCGGCAATTGCGCGAAGGGGCCGCCGGGCAGGAAATGCTCCAGCGCGGTGCCGCCATGCGGCAGAGCATGGCCGATGGCGCAGACGATGCCGTGCTGGCGGTAGTGCAAGTTTGTGGTTTTGATCCCTTCGGCCTCGCGCAGCGGGCTGCGGCGGCCCTCGGCGGCGACGACGAGGCGGCAGGTGATCTGCGGCCCGTCGGCGATCTGCACGCTTGCACCCGCTTCGCTGCGTTCGACGCTGGCCTCGGCCGGGGCGATGACCTGGACGTCCGGCAGCTCGGCGAGGCGGCGGTTCAGCGCCATGCGCAGGCTTCGGGCCTCGACCATGTAGCCGAACGGGCCTGCTCCTGCCTCCGCGCTGTCGAAATGCAGGAACAGCGGCGAGGGCGGGCGGCCCACCTTGCCGTCGCTCACCCTTATGCCGGTGATCGGGCCGGGGGCGATCGGCAGGCGGTCCCACAGCCCCGCGCGGTCGAGCACGCCGCGCGGGCCGGCGGCGATGGCGTAGGCGCGGCCGTCGAAATCCGGATGCTCCATCGGCGGCAGGGCGGCGCGGTCCACCACGGCGGTGCGCACGCCTTCGGCCTGCAGCAGGCAGGCCAGGGTGCCGCCGACGGGGCCGGCCCCGATCACGCAGACATCGACATCGATCGACTGATCCATCCGCTTCGCCTTCCGTTTGGGCAGAGGCCATCGCCGGCCCCGCCCGCGTTCCGTCCAGTTGTTGCCCAGAAATAGGGCAGTTGTAGCTTCGCTTGGCGCGACGGCCGAGCATTCCCCTGTATTTGGGCGCGGCACGGTTCTTGAAAGCCCCCCTCCTCAGCCTGCCAGTAAGGCGAAACCAGAGGATTGGGCGCGACATGAAGCTTATCATGGCCATCATCAAGCCCTTCAAGCTCGACGAGGTGCGCGAAGCCCTCACGCCGCTTGGCGTGCAGGGTCTCACCGTGTCGGAAGTGAAGGGCTTCGGCCGCCAAAAGGGTCAGACGGAAATCTACCGTGGGGCCGAATATCACGTGAACTTTCTGCCCAAGGTGAAGATCGAGGTCGTCATCGCGGACGAACTCACCGAGCAGGTGGTCGAGGCGATCACCAAGGCGGCCCATACCGGGCGGATCGGCGACGGCAAGATCTTCGTCATCGACATCGAACGCGCCGTGCGCATCCGCACCGGCGAGACGGACGGCGAAGCGCTGTGAGCACCGCCCCTCCCTGCAAGGACAAACCCATGAAGACGATTCTCCGCGGCGCCGCCTGGGCGCTGCCGTTCCTGCTCGCCTCCGCCCCGGCCTTCGCCGACGATGCGCCGAAGATCGACAGCGGCGACACCGCCTGGATGCTCGTCAGCACCGCGCTGGTGCTGATGATGACCATTCCCGGCCTCGCGCTGTTCTATGCCGGCATGGTCCGCAAGAAGAACATCCTGTCGACGATGATGCAGTCGTTCATCATCTGCGCCCTGATCACCGTGGTGTGGATGGTGGCCGGCTACTCCATCGCCTTCGGGAACGGCAACGCCTATTTCGGCGACCTCTCGCGCTTCATGCTGAGCGGGCTGGGTACGGATTGGGACAAGCCTTTCACCATCGGCGCCGGCTCGGACAGCGCGATCGCGACGACCATCCCCGAGAGCGTCTTCATGATGTTCCAGATGACGTTTGCCATCATCACCCCCGCCCTGATCGCCGGCGCCTTTGCCGACCGGATGAAGTTCTCGGCGATGTGCGTGTTCATGGTGCTCTGGTCCCTGCTGGTCTACAGCCCCGTCGCCCATTGGGTGTGGGCGCCGACCGGCTGGATCTTCGCCCTCGGTGCGGCGGACTTCGCGGGCGGCACCGTGGTGCACATCAACGCCGGCGTGGCCGGTCTGGTGTGCGCGCTCGTGCTGGGCAAGCGGCTGGGCTACGGCCATGAGAACATGTCGCCGTTCAACCTCAGCCTGGCCGTGATCGGTGCGGCCCTGCTGTGGGTGGGCTGGTTCGGCTTCAACGCCGGCTCCGCGCTGGCCGCCAACGGCCGCGCCGGCATGGCGATGACCGCCACTCAGATCGCCACCGCCGGCGCCGCCCTGGCCTGGACGATCGCGGAGTGGGTGATCAAGGGCAAGCCGAGCGTGCTCGGCGCCATCTCCGGCGCCGTGGCCGGACTTGTGGCCGTCACCCCGGCCGCCGGCTTCGTGCTGCCGGGCTCGGCACTGATCATCGGCCTGATCTCCGGTGCGGTGTGCTTCTGGGCGGCAACCGGCCTCAAGCACATGCTGGGCTACGACGACAGCCTGGACGCCTTCGGCGTGCACGGCGTGGGCGGGATCATCGGCGCGCTGCTGACCGGCCTGCTCGCCTACGGCCCGCTCTCGGCCGATGCGAAGAACCCGGACGGCGTGGTGGTGGCCGGCATGGGCCAGTTCATCAACCAGTGCATCGCAGTGGGAGCGACGATCGTCTTCTCCGCCGTGGCGACCTTCATCCTGCTGAAGCTCGTCGATCTGGTGATAGGCCTGCGGGTGACCGAAGACGAAGAGCGCGAAGGCCTGGACGTGGTGCTGCACGGCGAGCGGCTGGGCTGAAAGGCGGGGCAGGGCTTCGGCCCTGCCCTATCGGCTTGGCGGTGGAAGAAAATCTGGGGCTGCCCGATCGGGCAGCCCCAGTTTTTTATGGGCAGGTGTCGGGAGGGAGGCTTCTTGCCTACCCGCCCTTGACGCCCCCGGCCGTAAGGCCCGCGACGATCTCCTTCTGCATCAGCAGGGTCAGCAGCAGCACCGGGGCGGTCACCAGCAGGGCCGCGGCGGCGAGTGGCCCCCAGCTCACCTGTTCGAAGGTCAGCACGTTATAGACCGCCACTGGCAGGGTGCGGGTGCCGCGGCCGGCAAGGACCACGCCGAAGATGAAGTTGTTCCACGAGAAGATGAACGAGAGGATCATCGCCACCACGATGCCCGGCCGGGCCAGCGGCATGGCGATGTGGAAGAAGGCCTGCCAGATGGTGCAGCCGTCCACCAGGGCGGCTTCCTCCAGGTCGGCGGGCAGGCCCTCGAAAAAGCCGATCATCACCCAGACGACGATCGGCACGGTGATGACGAGGTGGGTGATCAGGATCGGGGCCAGGCTGCCGGTCAGCCCGAGCCACTGGAACAGCAGGAACA
The DNA here is from genome assembly GCA_945874805.1 of Asaia bogorensis. Classification (GTDB taxonomy): domain Bacteria; phylum Pseudomonadota; class Alphaproteobacteria; order Acetobacterales; family Acetobacteraceae; genus CAIRTN01. The sequence goes on from CAMCJI010000066.1 coordinate 15,928, forward strand.
GCGGAATCAGATAGGATAGGCCCGGGGTGACGCGGGCGATCATGATCAGGGCGGCCGCCTTGGTGGCGCGCGCCTTGGCGATGCCGAAACCGGCCGGCACGCCCAGCACCAGCGCCAGACCGGTCGCGCCGAACGAGACGATGATCGAATTCCAGGTGTAGGCCAGGAAGTCGTTCTTCTCGAACACGTCCTTGAAGTTGTTCCAGGTGGGCGGGCTGGGGAGGAACACCGGCGGGAACGCCATGTTGTCCACCTCGTTCTTGAACGCCAGCGAGAGCATCCACAGAAACACCAGGATCGCCGGCGATATCAGCATGAACACCGCAAAGCCGAAGCCGATGTTCCCCGCGACGCGGCGGATCTTGTAGGATTTCACTGCCATTGCTTCTGCTGCCGCACGCCGAACAGCACGAGGCTGATCAGCAGGATGATGATGAAGAACACGACCACGACCGCCGAGGCATAGCCCATGTTGTAGAAGCTGAACGCCTGCAGGTACAGGAAGATGTTCATCGTCTCGCTCGACGTGCCAGGCCCGCCGTTGGAGATCACGAAGATCAGGTCGAAGGCTTTCAGCGCATCGATGGTGCGGATCACCAGGGCGACGATGATGTGCGGCCAGACCAGCGGCAGGGAGATATGCCAAAAACAATCCCAGCTACTCGCCCCGTCCAGCTTCGCCGCCTCATAGGGATCGAGCGGCAGGCTCGCCAGCCCGCCGAGCACGATCAGCATGACCAGCGGCGTCCACTGCCACGTCTCGACCATCACCAGCGTGGGGATCACCGAAATCGCGTTGTACGACCACTCCGACGGCGGCAGCCCGACCGAGGTCAGCAGATAGTTCAGCACACCGAGCTGCGGGTGGAACATCATCGTCCAGACCAGCGCCACCGCCACCGGGGTCGCCATCATCGGCAAGATGAAGATCGTCCGCGCAATGCCACGAAACCGGAAATTCCGCTGGAAACACACAGCGGCGGCCACGCCCAGTACCACCGGGAAGAACACCGACATGGCGGTGAAATACAGCGTGCGGATCACCGCCCAGCCGAACCGCTCATCGGTGAACAGCCGCGCATAATTGTCGAGACCGACGAAAGCGAGGTCAGCCCCCACCTTCCACTCATGCACCGACATGTAGAGGGTGAAAATCCATGGGAACACGATCACCGCAAACACGACAATCCCTGCCGGAAACAGGAACGGCCAGTAATTGCGCGCATAATTGCGCCCGCGCAAACCCGTCGACGGGGCACGCGCGCCAGCAGTCGTAGCGGTGGCACTCATGCCCTGGTGACCCTCCTGCAACCCGCGCCGTCAATCCGCGCCGCGTTATCGCAACCATAGAGCGGTGGGGGGGTGGGCAGCAAGCAAGGCGGGGGGCTTTGCCCCCTCGACCCCGCCAGGGGCCACTGCCCCTGGCGGGGTCGAGGGGCGTGGAACCTGCTTTACCGAACGACCGTTTCGGTGAGCTGAGCCGATCTAGCCAAGGTCGGGCCCGCGGGTTCGAATCTCACCGCCCACGCCACCCTGAATGAAACTGGGCACCGCGGGCGCCTCGCCGGGCGTCGGCGGTGTTTCGGCTGCCTTGGCCAGGGGGGGCGATGGGACCGGTGATGCGGATTTCGTGGTCGGATACCGTGATGCGGCTGACGAATTGCCGGACGTAGGCGCGTTGGAAGGCGGGATCGCCTGACTTGAAGGCGGACTCTATCGTGCTTGCGAAGGCGCGCAGCTTGGCGGGAGTGATGGTCCCAGATTCTGGACCGGGGGCTTTCGTCAGGCGGTCCAGTTCGTCATGGGTGTCCCGTCTGGTCTGGCGTGCGTTAGCCAGTCGGTCCTTGAACTGGGGGTCGTCGAGATCGATGTCGCCATTTTCTACGAGTTGCAGGAGGCGGGCGACCTTGCCCTCTGCCTCGGTCAGCTGACGGCGGGCTTGGCTGAGCTGTTCGCCCCGCTGGTTCTGGTGGGCACGGCTGCGGGTGATGTGGGCCTCTAAGATCGCCGTCAGACGGTCCGAGGTGAACAGGCGCGTCGACAGGTGGTCGAGTACCACCGTGTCCAGCCTAGCCATCGGTATCGCCCGGCCGGGGCACTTTTCCGGACCCTTCTGGGCACAGCAGGCGCAGGCGTAGTAGCGGTACTTCCCACTCTTACCGGTCCGCACGGTCATGCCCGAACCGCACGTTCCACAGGTGGCGAGGCCGGTCAGGATAGCATCGATGTCCCGTGCTAGCACGGCGAGAACGAAGTCGATCTCCGCCTGCTGCACCGGCAGCGCAGGCGGCAGGCCATCAATGATCCGCTTACGCTTACGAAAAAAACCCGGCCAGCCCAATGGACCGGCCGGGTGAAAGTCCCGGCCACACCCCCTGGGGGGCGTGGCCGGTCGTCGTCTTAAAGCCGGATCAACGTGCCGAGATCACGTTCACCGCGTTGGTTGCAACCTGCGCCCCGGTGGTCAGACCGTAGCCGCCGTTCGTCGTTGCACGCGCGACGTTAT